>JAWVYU010000259.1:0-7389 GCA_033722575.1 Ketobacteraceae bacterium
GGCATTCCTTCCATTCAGACCCAGCTTAACCGGGCCCGCCATAAAAGAGTATTTAACTGGAGCCTGCTGCTGGCTTGTGTGGTGGTGATTGTCGCGTTGCCGTTACTGTTGCTGACCCGCATGGACTGGGTGAGTGACGTCATTGCTGAACAGGTTCCTGCCCGCTGGGAGCACAACCTGGGAGAGACCACGATCGCTCAGGTGAAAGTGGGCCGGCGGGTGGTGACCAGCGACGCTGCAACGCGTTCCCTGAAGGCACTGACGGAACCCCTGTTTGCCAACGTGGAATCCGATCGCTATGAATTTGAAGTCATCATCACCAATGATCCGGCAGTGAATGCATTTGCCTTGCCCGGCGGATTTATAGTGATTAATGCAGGGTTGATTCAGGAAGCGGATAACGCCAGCGAGGTTCAGGGGGTGCTGGCCCATGAAATCGCCCACGTGACAGAACAGCACGGCATTCGCAATATTATCAATACCGCGGGGATATGTCTGCTGGTGGATGCGTTGCTGGGTGATGTCAGCGGGGTGCTGGCGATGCTGGCCAATGCCGCACCGCTATTGATTAATCAGAGCTATTCAAGAAAATTTGAAACCGAGGCGGATGAACGGGGCCTGGCTCTGTTGGAGCGTGCCAATATCGACCCGGTGGGACTGGTTACTTTTTTTGAAAAAATGCTCAAGCGGGAGCAGGAACGAATGGAAGCCATTGAGGATGAGGATACCCGCACCTTGGTGGAGGACGCCATGGGGTTTATCAGTACTCATCCGGCTACCGAGGATCGCATTGCACACATTAGCGAACTGGCGCAATCCGCTGCGGGGCCGTTTACCTCCTACCAGGCAGAATTCCGGCAATTGCAACAACAGGTCAATGAATTTATGAGTGATCAGAGTATGTCTGAGGGGTCGTTATGAAAACAGAAATCAAAGGCAGCGCGGCGTTCAGTTATCTGGATGTGGACCTGGAACCCGGTGAGGAAATTACCGCCGAGTCCGATGCAATGTCCAGCATGAATGCGGATGTGGATATGAAAGCCCGCTTTAATGGCGGCCTGTTTATCGGCCTGCTGCGCAAACTTCTGGGTGGCGAAACCCTGTTTATCAACCGCTTCAGTAATGAGACCGATGGCACACGCAGGGTAACCCTGGTTCAGCCAACCCCTGGTCAGATTCAGTGTCTGGAGCTGAAGGGCGACGCATTCTGTCTGCAGCCCGGCGCGTTTCTGGCATGCACAGAGGGAGTCAATATCGGCATACGCTGGGCGGGGCTGATATCCTGGTTTGCCCGCGAAGGCCTGTTCAAGGTCATGGTGAGTGGTACCGGCAAGGTGTGGTACGGCGCCTATGGCGCGTTGCTGGAAAAAGAAATCGACGGTGAAATGATTGTGGATACCAGTCACCTGGTGGCCTATGACCCGGGTATACGATTGAAACTGCAATTGGCCGGAGGTTTGTTTTCCAGCCTGTTTGGCGGTGAAGGCTTTGTCACCCGGCTTGAAGGCAAAGGGCGTGTTGTGATTCAGTCGCGCAGCCTGTCCGGCCTTGCCGCCTGGATTAACCCCAAGCTCTGGTAACCTTTCAGGGAGAACAACATGAAAGTAGAAATGATGCATCGCCCGGGGAATACTGCCTGCAGGGTCACCCTGCAGCCGGGAGAAACCTGTACCGCAGAATCCGGCGCCATGCTGGCCATGAGTGGCAACATTGATATCACCACCACCACCCACAAAAAGAAAAGCGGCAGCGTACTCAAGGCGCTCAAACGTGCCGTATCCGGAGAATCCATTTTTCTGAACCATTTCGAAGCCCGTGAACAGCCCGGAGAAGTCTGGCTGGGAGCCGCTCTGGCCGGGGATATGATGGCTTATGAACTGGACCAGGAGTCCCTGATTGTGCAGGGTGGTGCCTTTCTTGCCTGCGAGGATCAGGTGGAAGTGGATTTTGGCTGGCAGGGTTTCAAGTCGCTGCTTTCCGGTGAAAATATTTTCTGGTTGCAGTTAACGGGAACAGGACAGGTAGTGTTCAACGCCTTTGGTGCCATTTACCCGGTGGAAGTGGATGGGGAATACATCGTGGATTCGGGGCACATTGTGGCATTCAATGAAACCCTGGATTTTACCATTACCAAGGCAGGCACCAGCTGGCTGCATTCATTTATGGGAGGAGAGGGACTGGTATGCAAATTCCAGGGCAAGGGAACCGTATGGTGCCAGTCCCATAACCCCGCCAGCTTCGGCTGGGCATTGTCCCCGGATCCCAGGCCGCGAAATGCCTGACACAGCAAGATCAAGGAGCAGGATATGAGTCAGTTTCAGGTCAAACTCACCGGCGGATTTTCAGCAGGTACCAACGAAGCGGTTGCCGCGAAATCACTGAGCCAGCTATTCAACATTGATGAGGCCAAAGCGGCCGAGGTGATTTCCCGCGCGCCGGTGGTGATCAAAAAGAATGTGGACGAAAGTACCGCAGAAAAGTTTCGCAAGGCACTGGCGGATGCGGGCATTGTCTGTGTGGTGGAAGCGGTTTCGCAACCGGCGCCATCCGCCGATGCTCCCAACACAGCCGACAATGAGCACGGAGCTTACACCAGCGGCGAGAGCGTGGCGGTATCTGATCCGGCGACTCCCGGGTATCATTATAAAATCCAGGGCAAGCCGGATTACGCCTTTCTGAATGTACAGATACCCACGGGTAAAACCCTGAAAGTGGAGGCATCTGCCATGGCAACCATGGATGCCAATCTGGTGATGAAAACCCGTATGCGTGGCGGCCTGGGGCGGTTGCTCACCAGTGAATCCCTTTTTATCAATGAATTTACCGCTGAAGGGGACACCGCTGAAATTGGTATTGCGCCGGGTTCTCCCGGTGATATCGGACACGTTTACCTGCAGGATGAGGTGATCTTTCTGCAGAACTCGGCTTTTGTGGCCGCGGATAATGACGTGGCGGTGGAAAGCAAGTGGCAGGGCCTGGTCAAAGGCTTTTTCTCGGGTGAAGCTCTGTTTCTGATTCGTTGCAGCGGCACCGGGGATCTGTGGTTCAATACCTACGGAGCCATGATTGAAATCGATGTAGACGGTGACTACGTGGTTGACACCGGTAACATAGTTGCATTCACTGACGGCCTGGAATACCGGATTACCAAAGTGGGAGGTTATAAATCCCTGTTCTTTTCCGGCGAGGGTTTCGTGTGCCGGTTTTCCGGCAAGGGCAAAGTGTGGATTCAGACCCGCAGCACTCAGGCCTTTGCCGGCTGGTTGTATCCTTTCCGGCCGGTGAACAAGAAAGTTGAGAGTTCCTGAACCAAACCTGTTTATTCATTGTCATTGCGAGAGGTAGGAGTTTATGAAAATCATTGTTTCCATCATCCGTCGGTCCCTGGCGGTCATTCTGATGGCCGCTACCCTGAATCTGACGGCCTGCGGCTATTTCATGTATCCGGAGCGGGTGGGTCAAACCGGTGGCCGTATTGATCCTGCCATTGTAGTGCTGGATGCCATCGGGCTTTTCATTGGTATTATCCCCGGTGTGGTGGCGTTTGCGGTGGATATTTCCACCGGCGCGATTTACCTGAGCCCCGGCCAGCCGTCGGTGATCGAAAAACACCGTAACCGGGCTGCGTTTATTGATGCCAACGATCAACAGCATGATGCGGCTCTGATCTCAGTGCCTGCCGGCTCCGCACCGGTGGATTCCGATGCGGTGGCCAGAAAACTCAGCCAAATGCTGGGGAAAACGGTGAACGGCCAGGATATTCAGTTTTACCGCCCCGCAAGCAATGAAAAACTCGCCCTGCTGGATGGTCAGACAGTGGCGCTATAGATGTAACCTGCAGGATATCCCACTGTGCCTGATCCCGATCCCATTCGCGAGCCTGCCGGGCCCGCGAAGAACCGCAAGCCGGATCCCGGTAAAAACAAGCCGCCAATCATGGATTGGCGGCCCTTTCTGTTCACTTTTATCGCATTCATGTTGTATTACCTGGCGGTAGGTGAGCGTACACCCCAGATAGAGACGCTGTCCTATTCAGAGTTCAAGCAACAGGTAGTCCTTGACCGGATAGCCTCCATAACCATTCGTGGCCAGGAGGTGACCGGGCGCTATCTCAACACCAACAAGCCTGTCGGCAGGCCGGATTTCAGAACCACAGTACCGGGTATTCCCGATGACCAGTTGCTGCCATTGCTGGACGAGCATGATGTAAAGATCACGGCAAAATCCGAGGAGTCGCCGTTGTGGCTGCAACTGGTGATCGGTATTCTTCCCTGGGTGCTGATTTTCGGTCTGTTTGCCTACTCGAATCATGTGATGCGTTCCCGTATGGGGGGAGGGGCCAGTGGTGGCATGTTCGGGTTCGGCAAGAGCAAGGCCCGGCTTTATGTAAAACTGGATACCGACATCAGCTTTGAAGAGGTAGCCGGGCTTGAATCCGCCAAACAGGATCTGCAGGAGGTTATCGAGTACCTGCGGAATCCGGACAAGTTCCGGCGCCTGGGGGCAAAACTACCCAAAGGGATGCTGATGATGGGGCCGCCCGGTACCGGTAAGACCCTGCTGGCGAAAGCCACGGCAGCCGAGGCCGGGGTTCCCTTTTACAGTATCAGCGGTTCGGAATTCGTGGAAATG
The DNA here is from genome assembly GCA_033722575.1 of Ketobacteraceae bacterium. GTDB lineage: Bacteria > Pseudomonadota > Gammaproteobacteria > Pseudomonadales > Ketobacteraceae. The sequence goes on from JAWVYU010000259.1 coordinate 4,633, forward strand.
TTTGTGGGGGTGGGAGCTTCCCGGGTGCGGTCCATGTTTAACGAAGCGCGGGAAAAGGCACCGGCCCTCATTTTCATCGACGAGATTGATTCCGTGGGCCGGGTGCGGGGTACCGGCGTGGGTGGTGGCAATGATGAGCGGGAGCAGACCCTGAATCAGATACTGGCGGAAATGGATGGCTTTGGTCACGATGAGCCTGTGGTGGTGATAGCTGCGACCAATCGCCCTGATGTGCTGGACCCGGCACTGCTGCGCCCCGGCAGATTTGACCGCAAGGTGACGCTGGAGTTACCTCAGAAAAAAGCCCGGCTTCAGATATTGCAGGTTCACACTTCAAGAAAGCCGGTGACGCCATCGGTCGACCTGGAATCCATCGCGGCACGCAGTATTGGCTTTTCCGGAGCTGACCTGGAAAACCTGGTGAATGAAGCGGCATTGCACGCCGCCCGGATGAATAAATCCGAGATCGATCAGGCAGATTTCGAGTATGCCCATGACAAGATTTTGCTGGGGGATGAACGCAAGGATGTTCTGAGCGAGTCGGATAAACGGCGGATTGCCTTTCACGAATGCGGTCATGCCATGGTGGCCTGGTTTGCGCCCATGGCCGATCCCCTCAGTAAAATTACCATTATTCCGCGGGGCAAGGCCCTGGGTGTGACCGAAACCATGCCAGAGGAGGATCGCGTGAACTATACTCAGGACTATCTTGAGGACCGCATCGCGATTCTGCTGGGTGGGCGCGGCGCCGAGAAAACCGTGTTCAATAACCTGAGTTCGGGCGCTGCGGATGACCTGAAACAGGCCACCCGGCTGGCGCGGAAGATGGTGACGGAATGGGGCATGAGTGACGCACTCGGCCCGGTGAACTTTCCCCAGGGGGAGGAACATCCTTTTCTGGGCATGGAAATGACCCAGCCCAAGGTATTCAGTGATCAGACAGCCAGGCAGATTGATGATGAGGTGTCACGGCTGATCAAGGATCAGGAAAAGCGGGTCATGAATCTGCTCAAAGAGCACCACGCCGATCTTGAACGGCTGGCAGAAACACTGATAGAAAAAGAAACCCTGGACTCCAGTGAGGTAGAGGCACTTCTGGGGCAACCGGGCCACAAGAAAACCACCGGCGTGAAGGTGGGCGGGAGTGATAAAGGTGCGTGATGAATTTTGAGGATGTGATCGGTTTCTGGTTTGACACCCTGAGCGAGAAAGACTGGTGGCGCAAGGACGAGTCACTGGACGATCGTATCCGGGACCGCTTTGCAGCCTGCCATGAAAGGGCCGCCGCCGGAGAGCTGGTGGAGTGGAGGCAACAACCTTTGGGCCGGCTCGCTGAAATTATTGTTCTGGATCAGTTTTCGCGGAATATGTTTCGCGATACGCCCTGGATGTTTATGTGGGATGGCATGGCGCTGGTGCTGGCCCAGGAAGCGGTGAATACGGGTGCTGACCAGGCCCTGGAGGGTAACCAGCGGGCCTTTATGTACATGCCTTACATGCACAGTGAATCCGCTTTTATCCATGAGAAGGCCATCCCGCTTTTTGAGGCGCCGGGCCTGGAGAAAAGCCTTAAGTTCGAAAAACGCCACAAAAAAATTATCGACCGATTTGGCCGTTTTCCCCACCGTAATGAACTGCTGGGCCGTACCTCCACGGACGAAGAGATCGCGTTCCTTAAGGAGCCGGGATCTTCCTTTTAATGCCAGTGACTGAAACCTAGTTGAGTCAGCGTGGGCAGCCGGATGCATCCCGGCCCTGTCAGTTAAAATAATATGGAGTTTACATGAGACCAAGTTTACCTGTTATGCTGATGGCCGGTTTGCTTACGGCCTGCGACGCCGGCGTTGACAGAACGGAATCAAGGGCAACGCCCGAAGCCCGGCAAACGCCGGCGGTCAGTGCTGAAGAAGTTGAGGTGACTGATGAGGCTGAAACCGTTGCCCGGAGTCAATCTCAGGATCAGTCTGCAACGGATTCGTCGTCAGAGACGGACGCCCGGGAGGAAAAAAAGAAGTTGAATCTGAGTTTGCCTGATGATCTGACCACCCCGTCCGAAAGTCAGCCTCTGAAGGAAAAGCCGGTGCTGCCGGACATGTTCGCCCGGAGTGAGCCACGCACCAAACTGGGTGGCGGTGTTCACCGTGACAAGGATAACCCTGACCTGATCAAATCCATTGAAGGGGCGGAGGTAACCATAGAGATTAAAACCCAGTAACACCCGGGGGCAGACAGGGCCAGAGAAGAGGCTTCAGCAAGGTTTCAGAGAGAGTTATAAAAAGCATTACAAAAAGGGCTCAATGGAATCAACATCCAGCTGTTCCTCTTGCAAACAGGCCTGAGCATAGCGTTGCCATACCCTGCCTTCCAGAAATACCCGGAACAGATCGGGATCAATATGGTTGCGGTCTCTCATGTCCTTCAGGATGCCCAGGGCCTGGCTGATTTTCATGGGCTTTTTGTAGGGGCGGTCAGCGGATGTCAGGGCTTCAAAAATATCGGCAATCGCCATGATTCGCGCCGGTACCGACATCTGATGACGTTTAAGCCCTTTGGGAAAGCCGCTGCCATCCATCTTTTCGTGATGTCCTCCCGCATATTCCGGTACCCGTCTGAGGGTTTTGGGGAAGGGCAGCGAATTCAGCATATCAATGCTGACATTGATGTGCTCATTGATCTTCTCTCTTTCTGCCCGGTTCAGGGTGCCTCGCTCGATACAGAGGTTTTCCACATCCGAATCATTCAGCAGGGGATGATACC
>JAWVYU010000260.1:0-7261 GCA_033722575.1 Ketobacteraceae bacterium
GCCTTTATCATGCACGATCTCAAAAATCTCATCGCCCAGCAGGCGCTGGTGGTTAAAAATGCAGCAAAACACAAGGATAATCCGGCGTTTATCGAGGATATGATCAACACCATTGATAATTCGGTAGACCGGATGAACAACCTGCTCCAGAAATTGCAGCAGAAAGACTCCAGCGCAGTTGTGGTGAGCAAAATTGACCTGCATAAGGTATTGATTGATGCAACGCAAAAATGCCATGATCGATACCCGATCCCGTCATTGCGGCTGGACACCAACTCCGCCACCATTGAAGCTGACAAAGATCATGTGGAAATGGTGCTGGTCCATATCATCAAGAATGCCCAGGAAGCCACGGATAATAACGGCTACGTTGACGTTATACTGCGCAAGGAAGACGACTACGTCATTATTGAAGTGGAAGACAACGGCAGCGGCATGGACGAGGCTTTCATCAAGGACCGGCTTTTCAAACCTTTTGACACGACCAAATCAGGAAAAGGTATGGGAATCGGCGTTTACCAGGCCCGTGAGTTGATACGCTCACTTGGCGGAGACATTACCGTACAGAGCGAACCGGGTTCCGGCTCGGTTTTCACTATTAAAATTCCCGAAAAAAGACCAGCAAACAAGGCATGAATCGAAAAGAAACCAGCAATCCCGTGCTGCTGATTGTAGAAGACGATAAAGGTATACAAAGTCAGCTGCGCTGGCATTTTGACCAATACGAAGTCGTGGTTGCCGGAGACAGGGAAGCAGCCATTGCTGCGGTCAGAAAATTTGAACCTGCGGTTGTGCTTCAGGACCTGGGCCTGCCACCGGACGAGGAAGGGGTTGAGGAAGGCTTCAAGTGTATCCAGGAAACACTGAACCTTGCGCCCGCAACAAAAATCATTGTGGTTACAGGCTATCATGACTACGAAAACGCCCTGAGGGCAGTGGCCCTGGGCGCTTATGACTTCTACCAGAAGCCTGTCAATACCGAAACGCTGGACCTGATCGTCCAGCGTGCCTACCAGATACATAACCTGGAATCAGAAAACCGGCGCCTGCAATCCTCACAACTGTCTCCTCTTAATGGCATTATTGCCTCCGATGAAAAGATGCTCAAAGTTTGCCGTACCGTGGAAAAGGTGGCTCCCACAGATGTCACCTGTCTGGTGCTCGGTGACTCCGGTACCGGCAAGGAGGTAATCGCCCGCGCCATTCATGATCTGAGCCCCCGAAAAGATAACCGGTTCGTTGCCATTAACTGTGCTGCCGTTCCTGAGACCCTGATGGAAAGTGAACTGTTCGGCTACGAAAAAGGCGCTTTCACCGGGGCTACCAAAAGGACCCTGGGCAAGGTCGAAGTGGCGCACAACGGCACACTGTTTCTGGATGAAATCGGCGATATGCCACTGGCACTGCAGGCCAAGCTTTTGCGTTTTCTGCAGGAACGGGTGGTGGAGCGACTCGGCGGCCGCGAGGAGATTTCCGTCGATGTCCGCGTTGTTTGTGCTACCAATAAAAACCTGGAAGAAATGGTGCGGGATCACTCCTTTCGCGAGGACCTCTACTACCGTATCAGCGAAATGGTCATCGAGTTGCCGGCGCTGAGGGAACGGGAGGGAGATAAAATCCTGCTGGCACGTCATCTTCTAAAAAAATATGCCGATGCCCAGGGGCGCAATATCAAAGGGTTCACCGCCGAAGCTTCTGCCGCCATCGAATCCTATGAATGGCCCGGCAATATCCGGGAAATGGAGAATAAAATAAAACGCGCCGTGATCATGTGCGAATCAAAACAGATCACGCCGGAGGATATCGACCTGCCGCAGCATGAAGACCTTTCCATCAATCTGCGGCAGGTGCGTCAGGAAGCGGAGCGCAGCGCGATCATCCGCGCTGTTAATATGTGCGATGGCAATATATCGGCCGCCGCCAAATTACTGGGTGTTACCCGCCCTACACTCTACGACCTCGTGAAGAAATACAGCATTGACCTGGGTGCCAACTAGCCTGCACACCGACAAAACCAACAGTGACCAACAAAGCCAGAACCTCTATGAATAAAATAACACAACTCCTGAAAATCCTGATGCTTACCCTGATGATAGCCGGCTGTGATGAGCTGGACACGAAACAGCAGGTTGATTCATCCCAGGTGCTTGCAAGGGCCGAATCCTATCTGGACCAGGGTCAGTTTCGTGCAGCGTCCATAGAGGCCCGCAAGGCACTGCAGGAAAATCCCGATAACCCGGACGCTCACGTCATTATCGCCCGCATTATGCTGGAAGTGGGCCAGCCACAGGCGGCCATCAACCAGCTGGAAAAAAGTGCAAACGAAAAGGATCCCCGCTTTCTGCTGACGCTGGCAGAAGCCTATATCGACAGGGGAAAATTCTTTTCAGCTAGAGAAGTGCTTGAGCCAAACGAAAAGATGCTTAAAGACTACAACGAGTACAAATACACCTTGTTGTACGCAATGATGCAGAAGGGCTTTAAAGAGTATGAGGCGGCAAAAAAATCTTTCGAGCGAGCAGAAGAAGTAGCGGGAAGTAATGACAAAAGACGCGTCAGAGTTCTGATCGAAAAAGCTAAACATTACCTCGACCAGAACGATGAGAAAAATGCCGAGAAGGCTCTGGATCAGGCCCTGGCCCTGAAACAGAACTCAGAAGCATTACTGCATAAAGGATCACTCGCCTTCAAAAGAGGTGAATTTGATAAAGCAGAAGATCATCTGTCGAACGCCCTGATTGAACTGGCAAATACCGACATCATTACGCCCACAAAAATAAAGATCCTCAAAGGGCTGATAGAAACCCTGACCCAGTCCGGACGCTCCAGCGAAGCGCTGATTTATTCAAAACTGCTCGCCGAGGAAGTTCCTGATGCCGAGAAAAACGAAAGCAAGTTTATGGATGCACTCAAGCTCTACCGGGAGGGAAAACTGGAGGAATCAGAACAGCTCCTTGCTGAGATTTATTCGGGTGTTGCCAATGATTACAGCGGCCGGATGCTGGGGCTGATCAATGCGATACAGGGTGACCTGACAGAAGCAGATACTTTCCTGACAGAGCATGTAGACCCGGAAACCGCATCCAGCAAAGCCGTTCGTGTATTAGCTGAAACCAAACTGCGTCTGAATCAGACCGATGAAGCGCTCGCAATACTTGAAGAGAAGGTGTCGCAATCTCCCAATGACCCGGAAATTCTCTCTATTTACGGCCTGGCGCAGCTCAGCGCAGGACAAACAGAAAAGGCCGCCGCCACGATAAAGAAAACCCTGGCAATCGAGCCGAACAAACCAAGACTCAGAATAGCACTTGCGAATATTTACGCCCGCAAAAAAGAGTTTGATAAAGCCAAGCAAGAGCTGCTGACTGCCTATGATTCCGATCCTGGCAACGAAGAAGTGGTGGTTGCGCTAGGCAAACTTTATCTGGCAACCGGCGCTATTGCTGATGCCCGCAAGCTGAGTCAGAAGGTATTGAAGAACTCCCCTGACAGTGCCTTTGCTCATGGCTTTGCAGGCTCCATCGCATTCGCCGCCAAGGATTACGGAAACGCGGTACAGCATTACAAGAAATCCGCTGAACTCAGCCCGAAAAATGAAGCATCCCGCTTCGGGCTTGCCCGCGCCTATATAGGCCAAGGCAATTATGAGCAGGCCATCGCAGAGCTCCAGAGCGTTATGGAGCAAGCACCCAATGCGCCCCAGGTTTATAAAGCCTTTATCTTAGCCCACGAGCTGAATGGTTCCGTTGAGCAGGCGCTCAAAGAGGTAAAACTTATCTCTGACAAGGATATTCAGGCCTGGGCGCCCCTGACCGTAATGGCAGAATACCAGATGCAAAGCCGTCAGCCCGATTCAGCGGTGGAGCTGATAGAGCAGGCATTAACCCGAAATGCAATCGAGGTGTACCCGAAGAACGTTGCGATGGCGGCCTATCACATGGCGGCAAGTAAAGCCCTGCAATCACAGGAATACGAGCACGCCAGAGAGATGCTGCTGAAGGGCCTTCAGCTTTCTCCGGATGATCTTCGCTTCCAGGCAATGCTGACCGGTACTGAAATCAAGAGCGGAAATATCAGAGAGGCGGAAAAAGTGCTCCAGCAGCTCGAAGCGGCTCATCCAGAATCACCAGTAGTGACGGAGCTAAAAGGTGATATTGAGGTGACTGGCAAACAGTTTGAAAGTGCGCTTACTTTTTACCAGCAAGCCTGGGAGGAATCACCCAGCGACTCCCTTGGTAACAAGATCTATCGTCTGAAAGCGAGGCTGAAGCAGGACAGCGATGAGTTTCTGAAGGAATGGGAAAGCAAGCTTCCCAAAAGTGAAAGCGTTGCAATATTGAAGGCGATTGAGTACCACCAGGCCAATCAAATAGAAGAAGCCATACGTCAGTATGAGAAGGCTCTGGAAATGAACCCCAACCTGCTGACAGCCATCAACAACCTGGCCTGGATCAGGTTCGAACAGGGCAAACCGGGTGCCCTGGAACTCGCTGAAGACGGCGCTGCCAGATACCCGGAATCAGCCGCAATGCTGGATACCTACGGCTGGATACTGGCTGAAACAGGTAACAAGACGAAAGCCAGGGAAATACTGAAGAAAGCCCACGAGCTGGCACCGGATAATGAGGAAATCCGCAAGCATTATGAATCGGTGCGCTGACCTGCAGGACAGCACAAGTGTCGAATTAATTAACAACGGCCTTTGATTCCGTGCTCGCAATAACTCCTATCTTATTGATATTGTGCGCCTTTTTTCCAGGGGCATACTTTTTGCACAACGAACGGCACTTGTTTTTCAAGACCATTCATAAGGAGTTATTAATGAGAAAACTATTCGCTAGCGTGGCGGCCGGGGCGGCCCTCATGGCGAGTTCAGCGTTCGCTACGCCAGTTTATACCGGTGATACATTTGCTGATTTCGACACCAACCCGCCTCTTCCGACCGACTCCGGCTACTACATCTGGTCCAATGAAGACCGAACCAGCTGGAGCGTTCGCTGGACAGGTAACAATAATAACAACACCCAGAGCGGTAGCTGGTATGGGTCTATCGAACTGGGCGGCCTCGAACTCACATCTGTTACAGAAGTTCAGTTTGAGAGCGTAGACAGCACCTTCGTGCTGGATCTTGACGTGCCCGGCATCAGCGACGTTATTACCCACCAGGCGTATGCAGGGCCAGTATGGGACGGCTTTGATTTCACGCTTGAAAGCGCTATCGCGGGTGAAGTCATCGGTTTTAACCTGGGCTCTTCACTGTTCAGCCTTGGGGGCAACGGTGAAAAAGACAGCGTTGGTATCTTCATCGGTTCAGCCTATTCCGGCACTCAGGTGCTGGTGCAAGGCGCTGGCGACAGCAGCCGCGTCACCCAGAACTTTGAAATCTCCGTGCCGGAACCTGGCAGCCTGGCGCTGTTCAGCCTTGGCATTATTGGCCTGAGCCTGGCGCGAAGAAAAGTGTCCTGAGCCTTGCTTGAAACAAAACGGCTACCACAAGAAAGCGGCTCAGGCCGCTTTTTTGTTGCTCCCTTCAAATACCTATCTTAATTAGGTTCTGATTCACACCTGGACCTTGAGCCATTTAGCCCCCTTCCTGTGATCTTCTCCACACTTATTGTCGAAATTTTTTCCAGTTGATGTCTTTGTGAACTGGTCGTCACCCGCTTTTTTCTGCCCGAACTACTTTTACGGTGTCCAAAACGCCTAGTAGGAACTTTTAAATGAACTTTAAATCACTGCAGCTAACCTCAGTCTTTTCATTAGCCCTGGCACTTACTGCCTGTGGTGGTAGTGGCTCAGGTTCAACCAACACCCAACCGAATTCCACTGACTCTACCAACCAGATTTCGGATGGAAGTGTTGGCTCAGGTGATAGCAGCAACGACACATCCAATGATGTGGCTCAGGATGACACCCCTCAGAATGATGCTCCCCAGGATGGCGGCGAAGAGCCCGGTGCCAGCCTGAGCATTACTGGCCAGCCGGTCAGCGAAACGCTGGCTTCAGGCACTGACTACACCCTGTCAGTACAGGTAGACGCCAGCGATTCATTTGTTGTCACCTGGACCAGGAACGGCAACAGCATTGGCCAGGCCAACAGTCTGTTACTTAACAACCTGACGGTTTCTGATACAGGTACCTACAGCTGCCTGGTGGAATCAGGAACCCTGACAGAATCCTGCGGCAACTTTACGCTAACCGTATTGGACGCCCCTCAGATTCTGTCATCACCCAGTAATGCCGTGGTAACCGAAGGCGAAAGCACAACTCTGAGCGTGGTGGCGGAAGGCAGCGACCTCTCTTACCAATGGTACCGTGATACCTCACTGGTGAATGGCGCTACCAGCCCCCAGCTGTCACTGTCCAACGTGACCTCCGCTGATGCCGGCGCTTATTACTGCGTTGTCACCAATGCGGTGGGTACAACCTCCAGCAATGACGCCACTCTGGCGGTGCTGGAAGCAGCGATTGATACCTCAATCTCTGTCAGCTGGGCTGCGCCAACACAGCGTGAGGATGGCTCCGACCTGAATCCGGGCGAGATCACGACCTACAGGATCTATTACGGTGCCGCAACCAGTCAGGGTTATGATGATACCATTGAAGTGAATGCTGTCAGCAGCAGCACAACCATATCCGGCTTGGCCCAGGGTAACTACAAAGTGGCTGTATCCGCAGTCGACACTAACGGAATCGAGAGCGACTTATCCGGAGAATTCCTGGTAGCCGTACAATAATTAACCTAAACGTTTGTTATTTGGTGAATTTTTCACATATTTTGTGAATCCCATCAAGTTATTTAACACCTTTCCTCTCTAAACTGGCCCCCAAATATGATTTGGGGGCCTTTTTTCTTTATAGATCAATCATTAAACAAGCCTTTTGCTATGCCCGGCCTTCCCCGCCGATCACGGTTTTTCATAAAAACGTCAAACCATGGATGATCAAGAACTTATAAAACAAGAGAACCGACCAGATGCCAGCTGTAAAACTAATCGCCGCACTTCTGCTTTCCAGCGTATTGGTGCTGACAGGATGCGGAGCCACAGATTCCGGGCACGCCGATTCCTTTTCGGCCAACCATACCGACCCGGGAGCTGATGGTCCCAACGGCAGGGAGTCGGACGTTGCTCCCTCAATCACCAAACACCCCGTCTCTGTGTATCCTTATGAAGGCGAGGCAACCGCGCTAAGCGTCAGCGCGGAAGGAACTGATCTTTCTTATCAGTGGCAGAGGGCAATGACTAATGAATGGGTGAGC
>JAWVYU010000261.1:0-7250 GCA_033722575.1 Ketobacteraceae bacterium
CATCGATTACCGCATAGAAACTGACTTCCCGGAGAGTGGGGAAGGCCAGCTCTGCAAATACCTGAAGATCCCGGGGGGATGAAATAGAGGACCTGATCCAGAAATGGCCACTGTTATCCAGGCCATAGTTGGGTGTTTGCTGTTGCTGTTGCGAAAATGCCGAGTCAGGAAGCGCCATGACATCCTGAATGGTTTTTGTTTCAGAAAGATCGCGAAATATATACAGGTGTTCGCGGGGTTGCAGCTGATTAAACCCCGGAGATAACTGCAACGGATCCTGGGCAGCTGCAAGTGCCGATGAAATCCCCGCAAACAGCAGCATCGTGATCAGAAGGCCACGTGCCCTAATCTTGTTAATCAACAAAAACTACACCTCAACTCATGCATCCCAGCAAATGGATAAAGGCAATACGGTAATCCAAAGTCGGATATTTTATTAGTTATAAATAGCTATCTTTTATTGCTGCTCCAACGAGTATAGAACAGCTGCGCCTGTTTTCTGTTGCTTTGTGTTTCGATATGTATCCATTGTAATCGGCCGGTCTGCATTTCTGAACCCCGATGACGGGAAAGGTTTGCTGATCGGCTGAAAAATGCTTTGGCAACAATTGGTTAGTGAATCTGAGGTTAGTCGCGCTCTGTGCTAGACTGAAAAGATATAAGACCAATGGCCTGACTCCGGGGCGGAAACAGGGGAAATCCAGGAAGCATGAGACCAGCATTATTCAGGGCCAATACACTGTCGGCAAAACTTGCCTTTTCCCTGGCACTGTTCGGATTGCTTTATGTGGCTGTTTTAATGGCTCTTTTTATCCTTTTCCAGCTGCCCAAGGAACGCGCCATCACCCAGGAACGCATTGAGCGCCTGGTAGACACCTTCGTGGAGCCCGCCACTCAGGCAGTATTCAACCTGGATGAGGAAACCGCCCAGCGTGTGCTGGCAGGTTTAGAGCGCCACGGGTATGTTGAGTCCGCGGAGATTAAAAACGAAGATCAGACGACCCTGGCCCGGGTGGTCTTTGATCGCAGCCATACAAGCCACCATGACTACCTGATGGGTTTGTTTGACACCGAACCTACTCAATCGGTGTTTCGCCAGCTCCATGATGACCGTTTTAATGAAGGTGTGCACGGAAGCCTTCTGGTGAAAGTCAATCAGTATCGTGCCATGGAGGGCGTGTACGATAAAATGCAATCCGTTTTGATCGCCAATTTTCTGCAATACTTTATTTTTGTGCTGATTATCTACTGGATTGTGTATCGGCTGGTGGCGAAGCGTCTTGCCCGAATTCATCTGGCACTGGAAAATATATCACCCGAGAAACCCTCGAATGCCAGGGTGCCCATGGATGGGCGGGAAGACGAAGTGAATGCGCTTGCGCAGAGTATCAACAGGTTTATTGATTCCGCAGAAGCGTATCTGCAGGCTAAAAATGAGGCAGAAAAGGGTCTGCTATACCTCACGCAGCATCTTGAAGATGTGATAAAAGCAAGAACAGTGGATCTTGAAATGGAAAAACAGAATGCCGAGCAGGCAAGGGATGCGGCCAACCGTGCGAATCAGGCCAAAAGCGTTTTTTTATCCAACATGAGTCATGAATTACGTACACCGTTGAATTCGATTCTGGGTTTTAGCCGGCGTATTATCAAAAAAAGCAGCGGCCGTTTGGATGAGCGCGAACTGGATGCACTGCAGCGGGTGCTGGATAACGGACAGTACCTGTTAAATATGGTGAATGATATTCTCGATATTGCCAAAATAGAAGCGGACCGGATGGACCTTGAAATCAGTGAAGTAAACCTGACTGAATTGATCGCGAGCTGCTGCAGCAAGTTATCCAGCCTTGCGGATGACCGCCATCTGCAGTTGTGCAATGAAGTAAAGGATTCCGTGGCCATAGAAGCTGACGCCAGAAAAACCGAGCAGGTTTTCATGAACCTGATCAGTAATGCCATCAAATACACACCGCAGGGTTCAGTGACAGTCAGCCTTGAAAAACTGGATGACCGTGAGGTTTGTATTGCCGTGGAAGATACAGGCATTGGCATAAGGAAAGAGGATTTCAGCAAGCTTTTCGATCCCTATAACCATATTCACAGTGATCTGAAACAGGCAGTGACAGTGGAAAGCACCGGGCTGGGCCTGCCGCTGTCAAAGCGCATTGTGGAGCTGCATGGTGGCAGTATCCGGGTCCGGAGTAAGTCCGGTTCCGGTTCCTGTTTTACCGTCTGCTTGCCTCTTGAATCCGGTTATACCCTACAGAATGCGAGTTAACCCATGAGTGATTATATTAAACTGCTGGAAACCGCTTATGAAGAAGCGAAGCTGGGCTATGAAGAAGGCGGTGTGCCAGTGGGCGCGGCATTATTTGCTGCCGATGGTACCCTGCTGGGGCGTGGCCGTAACCGACGAGTGCAGCAGAATGACCCTTCTGTGCATGGCGAAACCGATGCCTTCAGAAACGCCGGCCGTCAGAAAAGCTACCGGGACAAGATCATGGTGACCACCCTGGCGCCTTGCTGGTATTGTTCGGGTCTTATTCGCCAGTTCAATATCGGCACAGTGGTAGTGGGGGAGTCGGAAAACTTTGCGGGACATCTTGACTGGCTGCGCGAGGCCGGCGTGACTGTGATTGAGCTGAACGACAGCCGGTGCAAAAAACTCATGGCAGATTTTATTGAGCGTCGCCCTGATATCTGGAACGAGGATATTGGTGAATGCTGTGATGGGCCAGCTAATGATTGAATGACAAGGATAACGCCTTTTGTCCAGACACGCAGAAGTGAATTCATCGGTTTGCCTGACACCCCGTACCGGGCGTCCCAGTGCTTTGTGCTGGCGGGAGCAGGGCTTTACGGGCCTCGTTGTCCTGGGCCTGCTGATGCTGTCACTGCAGGTTCATGCTGAACCGCTTCAGCCGGTCACGCTGCAATTGAAATGGCAACACCAGTTCCAGTTTGCAGGCTACTACGCTGCCAGGGAAAAAGGATTTTATAAGGATGTCGGACTGGACGTGACAATACTGCCAGCGACTCCCGGCACGGATGTGATCCGTACGGTACTGGATGGCGGTGCGGAGTTTGGTGTGGGTACCAGCGAGCTGATTCTGCACCGTGCCCGTGGAGAACCGGTAGTGGTGCTTGCGGTCATATTGCAGCATTCTCCCCTGAATCTGATTGCGCTGGAGGCATCAGGCATAAGGAGTATTCATGATCTGGTGGGGAAAAAGGTTATGATAGAGCCAAATTCTGCTGAATTAATGGCCTATTTCAATTGCGAGGGGTTTGATCTTAAAGCTCTGGAACTTTACGAACATACCTTTCATACGCCGGATGTGATTGAGGGAAAGGTGGATGCCATGTCGGTGTATATCACCGATGAGCCGTTCGAACTGAAGAAAAATCAGATTGAGTACCAGCTGTTCACGCCGCGCTCCTGTGCCATCGATTTTTACGGGGATAACCTGTTTACGCTGGAGCATGTGATTAACCGTGACCCCCGGATGGTGCGGGCGTTTCGCGCAGCCACCCTGAAAGGCTGGGAATACGCCATGGAGAATCCCGAAGAAATCATCAGTCTTATTCACGAAGCCTATCCAGGCACTCACACCGTTGACCACCTGCGATACGAAGCGGAGAAAATGCAGGAACTTATGCGTCCGGAACTGATTGAGCCCGGCTACATGACAGCGGGCCGCTGGCAGCACATGCTGAACACCTACCAAAAGGTGGGCCTTGTCAGTGAAGGGTTCGATGTCAGTGATATGCTTTACACAGATCCGAATGTGACCCTGCACAGCCGGCTGCGGGTAACGCTGCTGCTGGTGGCCGGGGCCTTTGCATTGTGCCTTCTGGTGCTGTTTACCGTCAGTTACTTCTATCGCCACCTCAAAGCCAGCAGTAACCGGTTGCAGACCATGTTTGAGTATGCACCTTTCAGTATGATTGTGCTGGATGAGCGCTTTGGTATCCAGCACTGGAACCGGCATGCGGAACAGACATTTCAGTGGCAGAGTCAGGAGGTGCAGGGCAGAAGCCTTCCGGAGCTGGTGGTGCCGGTCAATCTGAGGCCGGAGGTAGAGGCCAGGCTGTCAAAGGTACTCAGGCATAACTGTCCGGTAACTTCAGAGAACCCGAACCTGCGCAAGGATGGCGAGGAAATTATCTGTGAATGGACCAATGCGCCGTTTCAGGACCGGCACAACCAGACACGTTTTATTGTCTGTATTGCCCGGGACATTACGGCTCGCAGGCGTCTGGAACAGGAGCTGGAAAAAGCCGCCCATTACGACAACCTGACGGGCCTTGCCAATCGTCGCCTCATACTGGAATTGTTGAAAAATGCCATGGCCACTGCGCGCCGGATGGACAAGAAACTGGCGGTACTGTTTCTGGATCTGGATGATTTCAAACCGGTGAACGACGCCTATGGGCACCAGTTGGGGGACGAGGTGCTGATAACCCTGGCCCGGCGCCTGCATGGTATCGTACGGGAATCTGATTTCGCGGGGCGGCTGGCCGGTGACGAATTTCTGGTGATATTGCAGGATGTGCACAGCCGGGAGGATGCGGAGAAAGTGGCCCGCAAGATACAGGACGCGGTATCGGAACCCTGTCAGTTCGATGCCGCCATAATTCATATCAGCGTCAGCATCGGCATTGCGCTTTATCCGGATGATGGCGAAACGCTGGACGGACTGGTAATGGCTTCCGACAAGGCGATGTATGAATCCAAAGAGGACCGCAAGAACGGACACCAGAAGAAAAAGTCAGCGCAACCCTCAGCTCAACCCCCTGCGCAACCTCCTGACAGATCCCCCGGTTAATCCATTTGGATTAATGCCACAACGCCGTCACTAGGTTACTGAAAGGTCTGCTGTTATCATGGCCAGCCAGATTCACAGGTAACGTGCTGTCAAAAAAAGCAGGGGTAGATGTGACCAGGCCATTCGCAAAACGCTTATCAGAAATTGAACCCTTTCGGGTGGTGGAGGTGCTTACCCGTGCAAAGGAACTCCAGGCCGCGGGGCGGGATATCGTGCACCTGGAGGCAGGTGAACCGGATTTTTCCACGGCAGCGCCGATCATCAAGGCTGCGAAGGCATCTCTGGAAAGAGGTGATACCTATTACAGTCAGGCGGCGGGTATTCCTGAGCTGCGGCAGGCCCTGTCACGCCATTACCGCAACGAGTACGGCATTGAGGTTCCGGCGCAAAGGATCATGATCACCCCGGGTGCCTCAGGTGCCCTGCTGCTCATCAGTGCGCTGCTGATCAATCCCGGTGACGGCATGTTAATGACCGACCCCGGTTACCCCTGTAACCGGCATTTTCTGCGCCTGGTGGAAGGTCGGGGACAGCTGGTGCCGGTGGGGCCGGAGGAACATTTCCAGCTCACAGCGGAAAAAGCCCTTGAGCACTGGCAGAGCAACACCATTGGCGCGATGGTGGCATCGCCCGCCAATCCCACCGGTGAGATTCTGAATGACCGGGAACTCTCTGATCTGTTTGAGTTGTGCCAGCAAAAAGATGGCCATCTGGTGGTGGATGAGATCTACCATGGACTGACCTATGGGGAAAAAGCCCCTTCCATACTGGAAATTACCGATCAGGCCTATGTTATCAACAGCTTTTCCAAATATTTCGGGATGACAGGCTGGCGCCTTGGCTGGCTGGTGGCGCCGGAGCATGCCGTTCCTCACCTGGAAAAGCTGGCCCAGAATCTCTTTATTTCCATGTCTACGCCGGGTCAGTTCGGGGCTTTGGCTGCTTTTGAAACGGAGACCCGGACTATTCTGGATCAGCGTCGTGATGAGTTTGCCAAACGGCGTGACTACCTGCTGCCGGAACTGCGACGGCTGGGTTTTGAAATCCCGGATACGCCCGCAGGGGCGCTGTATCTGTATGCGGGCATCCGCCGCTTCTCTGACGATGGCCAGGCTTTTGCCATGAATCTGCTGGAAGAGCATGGGGTGGCGGTAACGCCTGGTACGGATTTTGGTCATTATCGCAACAACGAATATATTCGCTTTGCCTATACCACAGGAATGGAACGCCTGGAGGAAGCCGTCCGGCGTCTGGAAAAAGCGTTAGTAAACCCGCACCGGTGAGCCGGAGGGCTGCTTTTCAATCGGGCTGATACGGATAATCTGGTCCTTCTCCACGTACTGGACAGTGTCCAGTTGTTGCAGCGCGTTGATGAACTTGTCCGGCTCAGTCCCCTCCATCCGTACTACCCAGGCTTTATCGGTCACTGTTCTCAGGTAATGGATGCTTCCGGCGCCGCTGACCTGGCGCCAGCTGGCCAGGGTTGCATCCCGCTGTTGCAATGCCTCGTCGTGCACCTCAAGGGACACAAAGCCCACGATGTAGCGATTATTGTGTTCCGGGTCGGCCTGATCCTGACTGGCGCAGCCTGTCATTGAGCACAACAGCAACGGAGCAAACAGGCCGAGAGCAGAAGAAGAAAGTCGTGTTACCATAATTTATTGATCTATAAGGGTGGCTCGTTAGAATACTTGCTCTCACTATCGAACTTAATTTTCACTTGCCCTTCTAACTTCGCAAGAATTCAAGAAAAATACACAATAACTGTGGTTATAGCCAGAAGCAATCCGAAAGCAAGGTGGGCCCGGGGGCTCCGTATTTGCTGAATCGCTCCTGAAGCCCTTGACTTGAGAAGGTGCCATAAATCCGCATAATGGAGCAGCCTCCCTGTGAGCATTGGTCATTTCCTGAACCTAACCTAATTATGGTTTACACTAATATACAGTGAGTAGAGTTTTCCCTTTTCCAACCGAAGGTCAGTTGAAGCCAGAGTTATGACTCAAACCATGAAAAGCTTGTTGTTATTGATTGTTTTACTGGGTGCATCATCAGTCTACGCTGCTGGCAGATATGACGGAGAGCGCAACGCATTTAACCGGTTCCACGGACAGGGCACCTATACCTATACAAACGGCAACGTCTATTCCGGCGAATGGGAAGATGGCAGAAAGAGCGGTAAAGGGAAGCAGACCTGGGAAAATGGTGATGTTTACGTGGGTCAGTGGGCTGATAACCGCGAGCACGGCCAGGGTACCATGACCTGGGCCAATGGCGATGTCTATGAAGGTCAGTGGGCCGGAGGCAAGCGCCACGGCCAGGGCACCATGACCTGGGCCAATGGCAGCCGCTACGAAGGTGAATGGTTTAAGGGAAAGCGTCATGGCTTCGGCGAATACAAGAGCGCCAATGGTAATGTCTACAAGG
>JAWVYU010000262.1:0-7243 GCA_033722575.1 Ketobacteraceae bacterium
ACTGAGGGTAGGGTACAAAAACACCACACGAAGCCTGGTGGCCGCCAACAGCTTCTGTGCGTTTACTGTCCGTGAGCAGTTTGATGATTACTGTCTGCGACAGGCACTGGATGCCGGTGCAAAACTAACCATTATCGATGGCCTGAAAGACATTCAGACAGATCAGCACCAGGTCACTGTCATTACATCGAGACGCGAAACCTTCCGCAGCAGGTTTCTGATCGGTGCTGATGGCGCTCACAGTCAGG
Source organism: Ketobacteraceae bacterium (assembly GCA_033722575.1). Taxonomy (GTDB): domain Bacteria; phylum Pseudomonadota; class Gammaproteobacteria; order Pseudomonadales; family Ketobacteraceae. The sequence goes on from JAWVYU010000262.1 coordinate 249, forward strand.
TGCGCAGGATTACCGGCCTGTTTGCGCCTGCAAGAACGGCAATTGCTGTGGAAGGATTGCTGTCCCGGAGCCATATCCCCTCATCATATCTTGAGCAAAGCCGGCACATGACGCTGGATTTTGGTGTTCAACCGCTGGGTTATGGATGGCTGTTCCCAAAAGCCGATCATGTGAACGTGGGGCTTTATACCTATCTGCCGGAAAAATCCAGAGTCTCCCGCCGGAAGCTGGCTGCTTATGCCAAGGCCAGGTTGGGCAGTGACAGCTTCAGATCCGTGTGCGGATACCCCATTGCCACCGGTGGCGAATCTTATCGGCCGCATCATGCCCGAATCCTGTTGGTGGGGGATGCGGCGGGTATGGCCGAAGCCCTGCTGGGGGGGGTATTCATAACGCTATTGCTACAGGACAGGCGGCCGCAGCTGCTGTCAATCACGCAGCTACTGACGCCGAGGTGGCGCCGGCATTCCGCAGTAATCTGAGGGAAATACAGCAGGATATCCTGTTATCAAGGCGACTTGCGCCCTGGTTTTACCACTCTTTACCCATTGCATGGGAGGTGCTCACTCGCTATCCGGTGGCGCCGCTGTTGATGAACGGGTTTGCAGCGGGAATGACCCTCAGGCAGTGCCAACGCGCTCTAATGCGCTTTTCAACAGAGTTCGAGCGCCCGGTAATACAAGGATTGGCAGAGGGTTTCTGAGTATTCGGATGAGGACGCTTGATCAGACTTTTTCATTGATAAACCGCCCCTCCCGGGAGTCGCTTTCCTGGCCGGAGTTTTCCAGCATGGCCCGCAGTTCCGGCTTGGTCCGCAAACGTGCCAGCCGGCGATCCGTGCGGCGGCGTTCAACCGGAACCGGTACATTTCTCTTGCGGCGCTCCTTTACAAGACGCCGCTCCTGCACCGGTGGGCGGTCTTCCTTGCCGACAGGGCGGGAGCGTTCGGTACGGTGCACGCTGAGAGAACGGCTCGATTTGAGTCGTTCAATGGGCCTGCGATGAATACGCGGCATTATCAGCATACTGCACTCCGTAACCTGTTCACGGCCCGGCAAGCGCATGGCGCTGAAAACCGGCCTTTTCATCTCCTTTATCGGCAGGAATCGGTAAGTCTTTAATTTCCATGAAATTAATGGGAATATTGAAAACTGACCAAAGAACACCGAACACGTATAATGGCAAATTATCAGATAATCGTTCCCGCAGCACAAGCTGCCCGGCACGCGAAACAGCGAATGTGGAGGTTGCTTTGAATACCCCGGTTCAAGAAAGTCTTACCCGAAAACTGCAATCAGGGCTGGACCTAATCCATTTAGAAATCGTTAATGAAAGTCACATGCACAGCGTGCCTCCCAACAGTGAAACCCACTTCAAAGTGGTAGCGGTTTCACCAGGTTTCGAAGGCAAACGGCCAGTCGCACGCCACCAGATGGTTTATGCACTCGTGAGCGATGAAATGGCCGGCCCGGTGCATGCCCTGGCGCTGCACACCTATACGCCGGACGAGTGGGAGGCGCGCCAATCAGCGCCGGATTCCCCCAATTGTCGGGGTGGCTCAAAGGCGGATTAGATATAAATCCGAAAAAACCAAAAAACTTTAACCCCTTTTCCGGGGAGCGTCGTTAATACCCACAAGCACTCCATAAAACCAACGGATAAAGTGGGTATTACCATGAACACAACGCATTATTTCCAGTCCTTTTCAGCTCCACGCAGCTGCCTGATAGCCTTGTCTCTGGCATTGGCCGGGTGCCACGCTATTACGGATCCCCGGCAGGAGCATGACAGTCATTCAACACCAGCACGTGAAGAATCCCTGAAAACGCCGGTGGCCACGGATCAGACACGTCCAGCTGATCAGGCTCAGCCCATCGCGCATCAGCCGGTAAAGAAGGAGCCGCCACCAGTGCCGTCCATGGATGTGGCAGGAGAACTTTCTGCGGAAAGTCGCCAGGATGGTGTCTTTGCCCGCAAGGTGATGGAGCGGGCCCATCGTCCCCTGGTGATGTCCGCGCCTGCCACAAAGCTGCAGCACAGTCAGTTGTCGCCGGGTCAGGGCTTTCCCCAGAACCGGGAAAACTACCACCACTACGATGATAATCCGCTGAAACTGGTGGCAGAGCATCCGGTTTCCACTTTCAGCATTGATGTGGATACGGGCAGCTACAGCAATATCCGCCGTTTTATCAATCAGGGCCAACTGCCGCAACAGGATGCTGTTCGGGTGGAGGAGCTGATTAACTACTTTAACTACGATTATGAAGCGCCAGGATCCGGCGACACCCCCTTTGCCATTCACACCGAGATGGCACCTTCTCCCTGGCGCGAGGGTACAGTGTTATTGCAGGTGGGGCTGAAGGGCTATGAAATCCCACGGGAGCAACTGCTTCCGGCAAATCTTGTGTTCCTTATCGATGTGTCAGGCTCCATGAATTCACCGGACAAACTCGGATTGCTGAAGCAGGGGTTTCGTCTGCTCACCCAGCAATTGCGCCCGGAGGACAGTATCAGCATTGTCGTTTACGCGGGCGCCAGCGGCACCGTGCTTGAGCCCACTGGCGGCGACCAGAAAATGAAAATTCAGCAGGCCATTGAGCAGCTTGCCGCCGGCGGGTCCACCAACGGCGCCGCCGGAATAGAGCTGGCCTATCAAATGGCACAGTCCCAATTCAAAAAAGCCGGTATCAACCGAGTCATACTGGCTACTGATGGCGATTTCAACGTGGGGACAGTGAACTTTGAGGCCCTGAAAGATATGGTGGAGCAACGGCGCAAAACCGGCATTTCGCTCACCACGCTGGGCTTTGGTACCGGTAATTATAATGACCATCTGATGGAACAGCTGGCGGATGCCGGGAATGGTAACTATGCCTACATCGATAACCTGCAGGAAGCCCGCAAGGTGCTGGTGGAGGAAATGGGATCGACACTGCAGACCATCGCCAGTGATGTCAAAATCCAGATCGAGTTTAATCCCGCGGAAGTGACCTCATACCGCCTGGTGGGCTATGAAAACCGTCAGCTTAACCGGGAAGATTTTAACAATGACAAGGTGGATGCGGGAGAGATCGGTGCAGGTCATACCGTGACCGCCATTTATGAGCTGGAACTCAGGGGAGGACAATCCAGCCTGGTGGATCCGCTTCGATACGGAAGTAATGCACAGACAACTCAGCAGCATTCCCACAATGAGGATAAAGCCGCGGGAGAGCTGGCCTTCCTCAAATTGCGTTATAAGCTGCCCGGCCAGTCCCAGAGCCGGCTGGTGACACAACCCCTGCAGAAATCCCAGGTACACAACACTCTGGACGCTGCCAGTGAAAACTTCCGTTTTGCTGCAGCAGTGGCCGGGTTCGGGCAGTTGCTGCGGGGTGGGAAGTACACCGGTGAATTTGACTATGACGCGGTGGCGACACTGGGGGTGAATGCGAAAGGTGCAGACGTCTGGGGTTATCGCAGTGAATTTATCAATCTGGTGAGACTGGCCAGGCATCTGGCGCAGTAAAAAACTTGCATATCCGGCTTGAATCATGAATAAAGGCATCCACTGTTTGAACTTTTCATTCAGTGGATGTTCAATTACCCATACACTGTTTTCTGCCGGGCTCCAGGAAACTGCGGTAAAGGAAATACCTACAGACTCAATGCCACAGGATAGGGTTATTCAACTTACTATGTCAGTTCAGGAACTGGATCAGACGGCTGATGAATTGTTAATGAAGCGTTATGGCAAAGGGAATGCCAGCGCCTTTGAGCTATTGTATAAGCGCCACAAAGGCCCATTGTTTCGTTTTATTTTGCGTCAGGTATCGGACCGGAGTACAGCGGAAGAGCTGTTTCAGGATATCTGGTCCCGCGTCATTGCCCAGCGTACCAGCTATCATGTGTCAGCCAAGTTCACTACCTGGCTGTACACCATTGCCCGTAACCGGATCATTGATTATTACCGGGTAAACGGCAAACATCAGAACCGGATTGCGGATGACAGCAGTCTTGAAGAGGACATCGGGGAAGACCACTTTGTCTGTGATCAGCGCCCTGAGCTGGTGCTGGAATCAGAGAAGTCACTGGCCCGTATTCGTGAGCTGGTGGCGGCCTTGCCTGCCAGCCAGCGTGAGGCGTTTATTCTGAAATACGATGCCGGATTCAATCACCATGATATTGCCGCTATTACCGGTCAGAAGGAAGAAACCATCAAGTCCCAGATACGCTATGCCATTAACAAGCTGAAACAGGGTTTGTTTGGAGGCCGTGATGACTAGGAAACACATTGTCAGTTCACAACAGGCGGAAGAATTGTTGCATCGCGCCTATGACAAGGCATCCAGCGAGGAGCCATCGGAGGCACTGGACGATGCGATACTGGCCCGTGCCAGAGCGGAAATTGATTCGTCCTCTGAACCCGACAGTAAATCTGCCTCTGGTAGACCGTTGCATTTCTGGCAGCGGTTCGGCTCCGTGGCGGCGACCTTCGTGCTGGTGGCTACCATTGGCATGATCTATTACGACAATCGCCATCAGATGGCACCTGAAAACCCGGTCAGGCTGATGTCGGAACCCGAAACGGAGTTATCCGACACGGACGCGTACAAAGCGGAAGACGGCCTGACATCGTCATCTCCACAGAAAGCGGCGCCCGGAGAGTCCTTTACCCGGCAGTCGGCAGGCGGGCTCGCGGAATCGCCTCCGGAGGCCACGGGCACTGTGGCTGACGATGCTATGAAAATGCCTGTCATGGAAACAAGGGAGCTGGAGAACAGCCTGACGGACGAGGTCAGGATGCCTGCAGAAAAATCCGCAGAGGAAGTTGCTGAATCCGTCAGCGGCGATGTCGCAGAGCCCATGCCAGCTCCTGCCAGGAAAAAAGAACAACGCAGTCTGGTACCGGCCATGAAGTCAATGCAGTTGGCACCGCCGGTCGACTATGAACAACAGTTGCAGGAAGTACGTAATGCCCTGGCGCAGGGTGATATGAAAACGGCCACCGAACGCTGGAACGCACTGAGAAACGCTTTCCCCGATGCAGACTTTCCAGCGGATCTAGTTCAGCTCTTTGGGGATGATAACCAGGTTGGGGAGGCGGACAAGATAGATGGTGACGCAGGTAGCGATAACAGCCAGTAGAATTTTAACGCCAATGATGGGAACCATATAGATGGAAATCGCCATGGTGATCCACAGTACGCTGATGATGTAGCATTTGGCTTTGAAGGGGATACCCTTACCGTCCAGATACAGGTGAATGTAAGGGCCAAGGTATTTGTGATTCAGCAGCCAGCTGTGAAACCTTGCCGAGCTGCGGGCAAAACAGGCGGCCGCCAGCAACAGAAAAGGGGTTGTGGGCAATAGTGGCAGAAAGATCCCGATAACTCCCAGCACGATTGCAACCCAACCCACCGAGAGCAGTGTCCAGCGCACTACCGGGCTTTTGCTCAGTTTCAGAAATTTCGCGGAATCCTGCATGGCCTCATCGTAAACAGCCTAGAAATTGAATGCTACACCCACAGCATAGCCTGAAGATTCCCAGGTGACACCATTGAGCCGGGTGGCGCCTTTACTGCCATCGGCAAAATACACTACGTCGCGGCCGGGGTCTGCCTCAAAGTCTTCAGCCGTGGCCTGAATCCAGGCAGAAAACCGTGACTGAAAATAGTACTGGTAGTTCAGTATCCAGCGGTAGCCGGTACCTTCAGACCAGTGAGCAAAACTCACTGGATGAGCAAAGTCTTCTCTCAGGTTCCAGTTGGCTTCGGCATAATAATCTTTCCAGTGACCCTGCAGCTCCACGCTCAGGCGGTGGGCGCCCCGGTGCCAGGCCAGCTCGCCGCCAAACCAGATGCCGGCCCACTCGGCGGTGTAGGAACTGTTCAGGTTCCCGGCAAAAGGACCCAGCGACAGGGCATGGGCGCGAGTGTCCAGCACCTGGACGCCATCGGTCATGGCCAGGTGCTGCTCGTGATAGCTGTAAGCCAGTTTGGGGGTGAGTGTCCAGTCGTCGTTCAGTTGCATCCGGTAACCCAGCACAACGTCAAAAGCGATTATGTCCGAGCCTTCGGCATCGGAATAGCTGCGGCTGTATTCGCCGGTGCGATTGTCGCCGCTATAATCCGAATCCTGATTGCGGCCGGAAGATGCACGGCCGGCCAGGTAGCTCACCTGAGCCAGGAAACCGTCCAGATAACCCCGGTTAAAACTCATTGTTCCGCGGGCTTCGAAAGATTCATACTCCACATCGGCAAAGGTCAGTTCCGACAGAATATTGGGGGTGGCGTTACCGGAAATATCAGAGGCGATGCTCCATTGCAGCTCCCCGGTGTGAAATCCGATACCGGCGGCCAGATCGAGTTCAAGCGGTTTACTGGTTTTCGTCTCACCGGGTTCCGCAAAACACAGAGAGCAGGTTAAACCTGCCAGGAATACAAACAGACGCGACAACATGGGGCCCTTTCCTAAACCAAACCGGCGGCCGCTGTTATGATTAACGGCACTAAGTAAGTAATAGTTCGGAATCAGAGCTCTACAAAAGACTACTTGCTTCTAATCTGGGGGGCATTTATAAAGCTAAGGTATTGATATAACGAAACTATTATTACTTCATCAGGTTACGGCGGGGCTGGCAGCAGCCGCTCGAAATCGTCAATAAGTTGGCGAAACTAATATAAGTAGGTCTATTATTAGCCTGTTATGCCCAAAAAACGATTAATAAATAGTCAGAAGTGGTGTTTTCCCCTGTCCGCAAGCCCCGGAAGCGGGGAGAACCAGAGAAACCATGCAGCAGGATTTATTTGAAATAAATTTTCGTCTGGTACGCAGTCGCCGGAAAAGCGTAGCAATCCATGTGCTCAGAAATGGTGATGTGGAAGTCCGGGCACCCAGAAGGGCACCGGAATCCATGATCCGGGCGTTCGTGAGTGACAAGCGAGACTGGATAGCGCGCAAACAGGCGGAGTGGCAGCAACTGCCATCGCCACACCGGCTGATATATCGGGAGG
>JAWVYU010000263.1:0-7227 GCA_033722575.1 Ketobacteraceae bacterium
ACTGACAAAATTTCTGGTTGAGCAAATGAGTGGGACCATTGCTGCAGATGGTACAGAATACGGCTCAGTATTCAGTGTATGCCTGCCGTCGGCCGAACCCGGCCAAAGTAACGGATCTGCTTCGAAACCTTCTATTCTTTCGCACTCTTGCTCCGGCACGATTCTTTATATTGAGGACAACCCTGCCAGCAGGGCTCTGATGAGGTCGATCTTTATGCCGTTTCCTGAGGTCAGATTACTATTGGCCAGCAGTGCCGAAGAAGGTATCGGTGTTGCGAGAGAGGAAAAACCGGCAGTGATATTTATGGATATCAATCTGCCGGGCATGAATGGCATTGACGCTGTCAAAAACCTGCGGAGCGATCCTGCACTCAGTCAGTCCCGTATGATTGCATTGAGCGCTGATGCCATGCAGCATCAGATAGAAGCTGCCCTCGCGGCAGGGTTTGATCACTATCTGACGAAACCTGTAGACATCAATGATATTGTTGCCCAGGTCGAAAGGTTTGGGATGAGCGATGACAGGGTTTAATCAGGGGGTTCGTGAGTTGGGGCCTGAAAGTGCCAGCCCCAACAATCGTGCAGACCACAGTATCAGAAACAGATAATCTGGCAGTCGTTACTGTAGTCTATTACGCATCCAGCCAGACCAGCAACCATAGCAAGAACAGCGGCATACTTTACATATTTCATAGTAATATCCTTTTAATTATGAATTTTGATAATTATTGGTGTTGTAAAGTTGTTGTGCGCCATTCCATGACGAACAAGCACATTTATATTAACAACAGTTTGAAAGTGTGTAAGCAACTTTTTAATGAAATCAGTCAATTCCGACAAAAGCATAACAAGTGCAGAAATACTTGTACCAAGGTGCTAATCTATTGACGTGGATGCGCAGGGTGACAGGCATCCTTGCGCGCAGAAAAGCCTTTATTCTGAACAAAAGAGAGAAGACGATTAAATGAATTCACCAGTTCTGATTACCGGAGTGGGCAAGCGCATCGGCCTGGCTCTGAGCCGTCATTTTCTGGATAAGGGGATGCCGGTGATAGGGACCTATCGAAGTCATTACAGCACCATTGATGAGCTGGCAGATAAAGGTGCGTCCCTTTATGCCGTGGATTTTTATGATCAGCCGCAGCTGGATGAGTTGATTGCGGAAATACGCAGTCAGCATGCCAGTTTGCGCGCCATTATTCATAATGCGTCGGACTGGTTGCCCGACGACAATGACCTGGGCCCGGCGCAAACCCTGCAACGCATGATGCAAATCCATGCCAGTGTCCCCTATCAGATGAATCATGCATTGCATGACAGGCTGTTGGCACACCGGGGTTCGTTCAGCGATATTATTCACATCAGTGATTATGTCACTGCCCGTGGCAGCAAGAAACATATTGCCTATGCTGCCAGCAAGGCAGCCCTGGATAACCTCACATTGTCTTTTGCGGCGGCCCTGGCACCGGATATCAAGGTCAATACCATTGCTCCTGCGCTGATGAGGTTCAATGAAGGGGATACGGAAGCTTATCGCGAAAAGGCCCTGTCAAAAGCGCTGATTCAGAAAGAGGGCGGCTTCGGTGAGGTGATTGCCGCTGTGGAATACCTGCTGCAGAGTGAATACGTTACGGGCCGTACGTTGCACCTTGACGGCGGGCGTCATCTGAAATAGGCCCACAGGGAATCCGTTGGCAGGAATTCCCCGTGGACTTGCCACCTCAAAGCGCGTTGGCCAGCTTGCAGATATACACCCGGGGATGATGATTTTCCGGGAAGTATTCAATCAGCCGCGGTATGGACAACACCAGATTGGGAAACCGGTCGAACAGATCACGCCAGAAACTCAGCTGGGTCTGGTAGCTGTCATAGTCCGGATCCAGGTAACCGGCTTCATTGAGGATATAGGCTTCTCCGGGATCATAGTCATAGTTAAGGGATTCCACGGTATTGGCCAGCCATAAGGGAATATAGCCTTCTTCATAAAGCGGTTGCGCCATATCCGCTGAGGGGGGTACCCGGGGAGTAACGTCCCGCTCGAATTCAATCCTGAAGTAACGATCCCCAATCAGCGCGTCCAGGCCTTCACTGAAATTCCTGTCACCAAGACGTGGTTGTGCGAAGGTATAAACGGTTTCAATATCGCCGGCATTGCGCTGCTGGAAATAAGCCGCCTGCAGAACCGTAAACGCACCACCGCGGCTATGGCCGGCGAATATAACGGGCTTGTCTTTGTCATTAACCGCCATTAACAGTTTGTGGATATCTTCCCGGGTCCGGCGGTGTACATCCCAGATACCGGCGTGGGCGCGCCCCGGGCCATCGGGCCCCTCGATATCCGTTTCTTCGGTTATAAAAATGGCATTACTGACAATCTCTACAGGCTCAGTGGTACCCCGGAACACCACCAGAACAAAAGACTGGTGCTCGGCAATATAGACCCGTGTGCCGTAACCTGTGTGATTCCAGTCTTTCACCTGGAAAAACCCCCAGGATTTGAACTGCGAAAGAGCCACCTCGGTTTCCTGCTCGCTCAGCAATGTAGTCAGCAGCAGCATATAGGCATTATCCAGATCAAAACCAGTCAAGTGAGGCTGAAAGAAGGTGTCAGGCATGTCACTCTCGCATTCGGTATCAACACCGTAATCAGCGGAGCGAAAATCATAGGCCGTGCCTGCCTGATTGCGGTCTGAAGTGCCGGAGCCCCCGGACCCCGAGCCGCCACAGGCAACCAGCTGAGCAGATAAAGCGAAAAATAAAATGATTCTGATTGTTTTTATTAGCATAGAGTTGACCAACCCGGCGAGTCCTTCTTGGGACAAAATTTAACGCAATCCCCCCGGCAAACACGGTGATTGAAATCAAAAAGAAAGCAGATGGATAAACAGATTTACCCGATCATTATGCGGCAGAAATTTATAAGGCAATAAAAAATACACCGTGTCTGACAGCGTACCTGTTTAAAAGTATACTATGGCAGAGTCCTTTAATGAAATCAGTCATAGGATCACTATCTTCAGGCGCACAAGGTATGCCGTGGCTTGCTCACCAATGGTGGCTTGCCTACAAAACATTTTCCCCCACTGAGCACGCCGCGATGCGGCTAAGGTGCGCGAAGGGCAGGCCGGTTTGCTCGTGCCATTCGTTAAACGCTGCCTGAATCCGTTTCATTTCCCCCTGGCTGGTGGGAGCGGGTTTTATATCGACGCCGGCCAGGATAAGGGCGGCACACACATCACGGGTAGTGACAAATCCGTCCTTGCCCACTTTGCGCAGAAACCATTGCCCGGTATTGCCCCCCAGGCGCGAGCCCCGGTTCTTCAGTTCTTTTAACAAGTCGATTTGCTGGCTGGCGGGCCATTCAGTCAGCCAGTTGCCAAAGCCATTGTACTCGCGGCTGATGTTATAGACGAAAGCCAGGTTTTCTTTTACGGCCTTAATGCGCCCCCAGTGACGAACTACCCGTTTATCCTGGGTGTAAGCCTCCCATTTTTCATCCGGCAGCAGCACCAGTTTTTTGGGGTCAAAGCCAAAAAATGCTTCCTCAAACTGGGGCCATTTGTTTTCTATCACTTTCCAGCTGAAACCGGCCTGATTCACCCCCTGGGCCATGGCTGACAGATAGCGGTCGTCACCCATGGCCTTGAGAGCTTTTTTGCTGCGCAGCGCGGGCAGCAATTTTTTCAGGGCTTTATCGCCCCCTTTACGCGTCGCAGCCTGTTCATGAATTTTGGAAAAGGGTATTAATGACATGGTGGTTCCCGGGGCTGATGTCAGACAGTACTGGTACCAGGTTTCAGCGTTACGGATTTATCCGGCGAGAGGAAGAATCAGACTGATGCTCCAGCGCAGTTCCGGTTTGAATTCCTGGGTATTGAACTCGAGCCAGGTGGTGCCTTCCTTCTCAGTGGCCTGCAACCGGGTGATGTGACCGATAATATCATCCCCGCCGAGAGTAGCTCTGAGCGGCGGCGCGTCCGCGCCTCTGGAATGATGGATCTCAAGAGTCATGGTTTTGACAGCGTTTACCGAAAGATCGGAAGTTTCCAGCAGCAGATCAATGGTAACCACGCCGGTGCCAGAGTGATTGTTCAAAAAAGACCAGTCATCGGTGAGTGCCTGTTGTTTTTCAGTGGCCGACAGCGGGTTCATGGTCAGAATTACCTGCAGGGATTGCTCCTCCCTGTTCCAGATTGCTATGCCCTGGCGAACAGGAAAGCTTGTGTTACCCATGGTAAAGCGGCCGCTTACATAGGGCTCCAGTTTTACCTGATACTCTGGTAGTGCCTTGTTGACACTGCCGCCACAGGGCTGGTCAGAAAATACTTTACGGCCATCGGTGTCCTGGCACTGGTAGATTGCCGCGCTGACCGGGCCAGAGTAGCTTGCCATTAGCATCCAAAGGGCGGTGAATGCCAGGAAGTGCATATTAATGAGTCGTGACAGATGAGACATAAGGGGCATAAAGAGCAGAGACCGGCCTGGAAAGGGTGTATGTGCGAAGAGTAATCCCCGCAGCTGGCATCGTCAAACGCTCAGGCGGCTTTGTTGGCCAGCCAGTGATACAGGCGGCTTCTGATTTCTTCCATTTTGATAGGTTTTTTAATGTAGTCGTTCATGCCGGCGGCGAGGCAGCGTTCGCGATCGCCGCTCATGGCATTGGCCGTTACTGCCAGAATCGGAATATGACTGTTGGCGTTGTTCGCCGCTCTGATGGCACGGGTGGCGTCAAAGCCATCCATGATAGGCATCTGGCAATCCATCAGAATAATATCGAAGGACTCTTTATAGCAGAGCCTGACAGCCTCTTCGCCGTTATTGGCCTTGCTGACCTCGCAACCCATTTTTTTTGCCATGGCGATGAGAGTCATCTGGTTTACCGGGTTGTCCTCTACCACCAGCAAGCGGGGCGTGTCGGGGAGCTGTTTCTGGTCCGGTTCGGGTTTTTCTATCTTTTCTGCCTTTTCCAGGTTCAGTTCAATGGTGAACCGGGTACCTCTGTCGGGCAGGGACTCCACCGAGAGCTGGCCGTTCATGCGGTCAACAATGGCTTTGCAGATGGATAAGCCAATGCCCAGCCCACCGTACTGGCGGGAAAAAGAGCCGTCTATCTGGCGAAACCCTTCGAAAATGGTTTTCAGTTGTGAAGGTGCAATCCCGATACCTGTGTCGGAAATCTGTATGCTGATGTGGCAGGTATCCTGTTCAGGGCTTTCACTGGCGCTCACATCCAGGGTCACACTCCCCTCATAGGTGAACTTGAAGGCGTTATCCAGCAATTGAAACAGCAGATGCTGTAATCTTTCCTGGTCACCTTTTACCAGATGACTCAGCTGGATGTCGGTATGCAGGTTAAATGTCAGGTTGCGGCTCACATACTCCTGCCGGATATTGTTCGTGCTTTTTTTGATGAGCTCCTCCAGGTTGAATAGTTGCTCATTGAGTTGCCAGTTACCGGACTGCAACTCCGAATATTCCAGCAGACTCTCCACCAACTGGGTCATGTGATGGGCACTGTGGAACGCAGCATCGATGTGTGCTTTGCTGGTATCGTCCTGCACGCTGTGCCTGACGATCTGCAGGGAACCTTCAATCCCGTTCATGGGGGTGCGCAGCTCATGGCTGATAGTCGCCAGAAATTCATCTTTCAGGGAATTGCTTTTCGTCAGCTGAAGTAAGGCTTCCTTGAGTTCGCGGTTTTTACTTTCCAGGGCCTGCTTGGCCCGTACCTCGACAGCACGCTTTTCCGCCTTGATCCGGTTGATGCGGTCGGCAAGTGCAAAGGAAAGCAATATCACCTCCAGCGCGGAGCCGATCTGGCTTGCATGCCGGGTAAAGAAATTTGACGGTAACAGGCCGAGGGCCGTTAATCCGTAAACTGCGGCTCCGAGCAGCATGGTGGTCCACGCCCACATAAACAGCTTTGCGGAATGTACACCCTGCCTGGCCACCGCAACTCCGGCGTGAAGCAGCAGGATAATGCCGAAAACACAGGTCCAGATGGCCAGGCGTATCCGCAGCTCATTGGAAATCACAAAATTGATCAGCAACATTCCACTACCCGCCAGTATCGCAAGGAGCAACAGTCTGTCATGGGTGGGACTGTGGATCCTTGTCTGTAAAAAAGAGCGGGCAAAGGCAATGGCCAGCATCAGTGAACCCAGCATGGAATTGGGCAGGGCAAAGCTGTTGAGCGATGGCCAGTGGGGCCAGAGGTACTGAAACGCGTACCCCCACAGGCAGGCCTGTAACACGCAAAAGCAGAGTATGTAACCAAAATAGTAAAAGTAGGAGCGATCCCGGGTTTTAAACCCTATGAACAGGTTATATAAGGCCATGATCGCCAGAATGCCGAAATAGAATCCGTAGACCAGTTGCGTATGATCACGGGATTCCAGGTATTGGTTCTTGTCCCAGATGCTAGGATGCAGCTGAACAGAGCTGCTGGTATCAACCCGGATCCAGTACTGATAACTCAAACCCGTCAGCACTTTATCGGGGACGGCGTACAGGTTGTTATCCAGCGGACGCTCGGGAAAGGGCAGGGAGTCACCCATCACCAATTCCCGCATGACCGTATCATCGCTTGCCAGTTTATGGAATTCAATACGGTCCAGGTGAGGGTAATCCAGTTCAATCACAATATCCCGCTGACGCTCCCGCCAGGATTGCCGGGGGACATTGATCACAAACACAAACCAGTAGGCGGCATCCTGATAGCCAAAATTGAAATTGGGATTTTCCTTTCGGAAGGCCCCATCCTTCAGTTTCTGTTGGGCTTCCTCCAGTGTCATGGTGTGAGTGGGATCCTTCAGATACCAGACGGTGGGGCGAATGGGCCCCTCGTCAAGATCGCCGGCGGACAGAAACGGGGAAAGGTGGTCAATTCCAGCAGCGAGCGGCGAAACCAGTAACCAGCAGAAAACAATGAACAAACGACAAGGGGAGTGCAACGTAGCCCAACTCTCAAAAAATTCAAATACCTGTAATGTTAAGTGTAGAGCAACCGGGCGCTGACAAGAGCGTGCTTATATAATTATCAGCTATAAGAGAGCTGCGTCATCTGTGGGTAGTGGCCATAACGAGAGTTGCCGGGAGCTGGCTTCGCCGGTGTCAAACCTTACACCCACACCCAGAAGCCGGACGGGGCGGTTACCCCGCTGATAGGCATCGCTGCAGAGTTGTTCGTAAATACCCGGAGCCGGCTCCTCCACGCAGCATTCCATG
>JAWVYU010000264.1:0-7222 GCA_033722575.1 Ketobacteraceae bacterium
CCCTATTAACCTGTACCGTGCGCTGCGCTGCCTGAACCCGTCCCCGTATATGTATTTTCTGAACATGGGGGACTTTCATATCGTGGGCTCTTCGCCTGAAATTCTGGCGCGGCTGGATCATGGCACTGTGACGGTGCGGCCTATTGCGGGTACCCGGCGCCGCGGCAAAACGGAAGAAGACGATCTTGCCATGGAGCAGGACCTGCTGAATGATCCCAAGGAAATCGCCGAGCATCTGATGCTGATTGATCTGGGTCGCAACGATGTGGGCCGTATTGCCGAGATCGGCAGTGTGGAACTGACTGACAAGATGGTGGTGGAACGCTACTCCCATGTCATGCATATCGTGTCCAATGTGGAAGGCAGGCTGAAGCCGGACCATTCCGCCATGGATGTATTGCGGGCCACGTTTCCCGCCGGCACCCTGAGCGGCGCACCGAAAATCCGTGCCATGGAGATCATTGAGGAGCTGGAACCGGTGAAACGGGGTATCTATGGGGGTGCCATAGGCTACCTGGCCTGGAACGGTGACATGGATACCGCTATCGCCATTCGTACGGCCATTATCAAGGATGGCAGTCTGCACATTCAGGCGGGAGCGGGCGTGGTGGCGGATTCCGTGCCAAAGCTGGAGTGGAAAGAAACCAATAACAAGGCCCGGGCGATCTTTAAAGCGGTTGCCATGGCCACAGGTGACCTGAATCCACAGAATGACTGACAGCAGCATCCAACAGCGAGAACAGAACCATGCTTTTAATGATCGATAACTACGACTCTTTCACCTACAACGTGGTGCAGTATCTGGGTGAACTGGGCGCTGATGTCAGAGTTTTCCGGAATGACGAAATTACCGTTGAAGACATCGAACAGCTGGATCCGGACCACATCGTGATATCACCCGGCCCCTGCACACCCAACGAAGCCGGTGTTTCCATGGCGGTTATCAAGCACTTTGCCGGTAAAAAGCCCATTCTGGGTATCTGCCTGGGGCACCAGAGTATCGGCCAGGTGTTCGGTGGTGATGTGGTGCGGGCAGACCAGGTCATGCACGGAAAAACTTCCATGGTCTATCACAAGGACCAGGGGGTTTTCGAAGGACTGGATAATCCTTTTGAGGCCACCCGGTATCATTCGCTGGTGGTGGAGAAAGCCACACTGCCGGAATGTCTGGAGGTCACCGCCTGGACCCGGGATGATAACGGCCAGATAGACAAGATCATGGGACTGAAACACAAGACCCTGCCTATTGAGGGGGTGCAGTTCCATCCGGAATCCATCCTGACCCGGCAGGGGCATGATCTGCTGAAGAACTTTCTGGCCTACTGACTTTCCGGATTGAGCAGCGGGGGCGCGTTTGGCGCCCCTGTTTCCACCTGACAAGAGCGAACGCAAACAGTACAATTCACAGCAAATTGTACCCCTATTCAACCAGTATCAAGAGCCAAGACAGAATCCCATGGGTAGAGCATTCCAGAACCGTAAAGAGTCCATGGCCAAAACGGCCGCGGCCAAAACCAAAGTGTATTCCCGCTATGGTCGGGAAATCTATGTCTGCGCCAAGAATGGCGGGCCTGACCCCGACAGCAATCTGGCCTTGCGCAGCCTGATGGACCGTGCCAAGAAAGACCAGGTGCCGTCACATGTTATTGAAAAGGCACTGGAAAAAGCCAGGGGCGGCAGCGGCGAGGATTTTCAGCCGGCGCTGTACGAAGGAATCGGCCCCGGTGGCTGCATGGTGCTGATCAGTGCCCTTACCGATAACGGCAACCGTACTTTTGGTGAAATCCGTGGAGTGTTTTCCAAGTGCAAGGCCAAACTCGGTACCCAGGGATCGGTGTCCCACATGTTTGATCACCGTGCCATGTTTGTGTTCCCCGGTGACGATGATGAGGCCGTGCTGGAAGCCTTGCTGGAAGCCGATGTGGACGTCAGTGATGTGGAAGTGGAAGAAGGCATGGTAACTGTGCTGGTGCCGCCCACGGAATACAACAAAACCCGTCAGTGCCTGATGGAAATGAATCCCGACATTGACTTCGAAATGGAAGAAATCACCTATCTGCCGCAAACGTCCCACCCCATCAGTGGTGAGGATGCGGAGCAGTTTGAGCGGTTTGTGAATCTGATGAATGATCTGGATGATGTACAGCAGATCTATCATAACGGAGAATTCAGTTAATGGCTGGCGGACACTGTTAATAACAACCCGGCACCCAACGCCGGGTTTTTTATTTGCGTTCCCGGAAACCCGGAGTGCACAGCAGGATGGCTGCCAGGCACAAAGCAGCGAGGGAGAAAAAGTGAAACCGACCCATGCAGCGTGGCAATAATGGAGTATTACCTGTCCATTGTTGTTTTTACCTTTGCCGGTGCTTTTACGCCGGGCCCTAACCCGGTCCTGTTAATCAGTTCGGGGGCCAATTACGGCATCAGGCGCTCGCTGCCAGTTTATTTCGGCATCTGTTTGGGGTTTCCATTGCTGGTGGCGGCGATCGGTGGTGGACTGGGTGCGCTGTTTTCCCGGTTCCCGTTTGCCCATTCGCTGCTGAAGATAGTGGGTGCCGCCTATCTGCTGTACCTTGCCTGGCGCACGGCTACCGGCGCCAGGCCGGATGCCGATATTGAATTGCCCAAACCCCTGACTTTCAGGGAAGCCATGGTGTTCCAGTGGGTAAACCCCAAGGCTTGGGTTGTTGCCATGGGGGCCATTGCCACCTTCACCCGTGAAGGCGAGGTCTTTGAAAGTATCCTGATTATTCTGTCCGCTTTTATGATATCCGGCTTTGTGGGCATGGGATTCTGGCTAACCCTGGGGGCGCGCCTGGAAACCTGGCTGTATGGCGCCCGCTACCGCGTGTTTAATGGTGTGATGGGCGTGTTGCTGGCGTTGACAGTTATCCCTATAGTGCTTGCCGATTTATCATTTACCTTCTGAGAGCCTCCGGCGATCCGACCGGATCCTTGTTTGGAAACCAGGGAAAAAACCGGTTGGTGGATTTCTGATAATCAGTGTAGCCAGCGCGTTTTCTGGCGGAATAGTACTCCGCCGGTTTGACGCCGGTGAGATAGACCAGGGTGATATACAGCATCACAGACGCCAGCAGCGCGCCTACCCCGGACAGTATCCACACCGGCAAAGATTCCTGCGAGGCTGCCTGCCACCAGGAGCTGCTGGCGCCCACTACCAGCCCTGTCCAGACCATCCACTCGGAAAAATAATTGGGGTGCCGGCTGTAGCGCCACAGCCCGATATTGCATACACCCTCCTGGTTTTTTGAGAGGAACAGCATCTTCTGGGCATCGGCAATGGTTTCCAGAAGATAGGCGACTGCCCAGATAATCAGTCCGGCAATTTCAATGCCGGTGACCGGGCCGGTGCCGTACACCGCGATAATAAATCCGGGAAGCGCCAGCACGGAGGCGTTCGCCATGCCCTGGGCAATGATCTCCAGCAGCATGTGCAGCCGGGCATGGCTGCTGTCGTGTTTCTCAAGCAGCATGCGACGGTACTGATAGCGCGGGA
This sequence comes from Ketobacteraceae bacterium, assembly GCA_033722575.1. Taxonomy (GTDB): domain Bacteria; phylum Pseudomonadota; class Gammaproteobacteria; order Pseudomonadales; family Ketobacteraceae. The sequence goes on from JAWVYU010000264.1 coordinate 3,521, forward strand.
ACTCTGTTTTAAAGATAACCCCTGTGGATTTGCCCACCAGCAATGCGCCAATACCCATGCGCAAGCCAATGAACAGGTAAATACCCCCTGCGATCATCCGGCGCACCGGGTCGGCCTCTCCGAACAGCAGAATCTGCACACCGATTAACGCCACCCCGAATGGCCAGGCGATATCCACATAGGACATTCTTCCGGTGCGCAGAAACGGAATGCAGGCCACGGAGGTAAACAGTACCGCCTGCACCAGGGCGTTCATCCATAACAGCTCACTCATGGGGGCGGTGGCGTTGAGGAGCAGTACCAGCCAGATTGCGGCGAACAGGCTGCTGAGAATGATTCCGAAGTTCATGCTAATGCCTCGTGTGACTTCCTGTTGGTATCGGAACTCCCTGCCGGGGACCGGGAGCTTTGCAGACCTGTCATACTGACAGGAAACGGGGCCATTGGCGCCGGTGACTTTAACCACCGAGGCGGCAAATTTCCTCAAACCGGGTATGATGGTCGTGAATCCTGTTGAATAATGCACCGCAAACCTGCGCCAGACGGTAGTCCATTCATGCAACAAAATCACTTCTATGTCACTGGCATCGCGCTGTCTCAGTTTGTACTGGGCGCTGAGGCGCTGGGTATGGATGCCCGTTCCATTCTGAAAAATGCCGGCCTGAAGGAAGAGCATCTGGCACCCTCTGCCCGTGTTTCAGAAGCCAGTTACGAAATGGTCCTGCTGCACTTGTCTCTGGCCAGCCGGAACGACAGTCTGGGGGCAGACATCGGCCAGCAGCTGATGCCATCGGTTTACGGCGTGTTAACCTCAGTGATGCTCAATTCGCCCACCTTGGGGGATGCGCTGCAGAATCTGATGGATTATCAGGCCCTGGCCAGTGGCAACTGCGGGGGTATTGAATACTCAGCGGGCCGAAGCGGCGCCCGGTTTGACATCATCATGACCCACCGTAACCCCGTGGTCAGGCGCCTGGTGGCGGAGTGCGTTATTACCCTGTTCTGCAACCTGCTGAGGCTGATGAGTGGCAAACGGGAGCTGGCGCCAAAACGTATTCTGATAGCCCACGACCCGGCCAGCGAACGTGCCCGGCGACACCTGGAATCGCTGGTGGGCTGCCCGGTGGTCTGGGGGCAGGATGGCTTGCGTATGGAAATTGACACCGTCACCCGTCAGCTGCCTATTCACGGACAGGGCGAGGAGCTGCTGCAAATGGCGCGACAGGTGGCACGCAGGCAGCTGGCGTCACTTCAGGAACGCTCTTCGCCGGTGGAGGCGATTCAGTGGCATACCCGGGAATTAATGCTGTCGGGTACGCCGCGCAGGGAGGTGGTGGCCAAACGGATGGGGATGTCTTCCAGTACGCTGGACCGCCGGCTGCAGGAGGCAGATCTGGGATGGCAGGAAATGGTGGATGGCCTCAGGGCGCAGCTGTCGGTTGAGTATCTGTCGGACCCTGGTCTGGCGGTGGCGGACGTGGCGGAAAAGCTGGGTTTCACCGATATCAGGGCGTTTCAGCGTCGCTTTAAAAAGTGGACCGGTACCACGCCGTCGGAGTTCAGAAAGAAGCCGGTGCCTGAAAAGCCCGATAACTCAGAACCGGAATCACCATAAAATGATTAAATATCCGCAATGACTGCGCTATGGTTCAGTCATACCGGATCAGGGAGAAGCACAATGAAACTGAAGTGGGTTTTCTTGTTGTTAATAACACACGCAGGGGTGGGCTTTGCGGGTTTTGCCCTGGGCATCTATCTGCTGCCGATTCTGATTGCACCCGAGTCGCCGGATGACGCTGCGGTGGTCGCAGCACAGGGTGACTCCATGTTTATGGCCGAGTTTCATCGTGATCTGCAGGGCAGTGATGCATTGCACTGGGGCGAAGGCAAGGTTTACGTCAACCATGATGTCGTCAGCTTCAGGGGCAAGCTGGCTCCGGGGCCTGATTACAAGCTGTATTTGTCACCCGCTTTCGTGGAAACGGAACAGGATTTCCTTGCGCTGAAACCGCAAATGGTGCGCGTGGGTGATGTCAAAACTTTCGATAATTTTATTGTGCCAATGCCTGCTGATATTGACCCGGGAGTATTCAATACGGTGATCGTATGGTGTGAAACCTTCGGCCAGTTTATAACCTCGGCACAATACAAACCCTGAATATCACAAACCCTGAATATCACAAACCCTGGAGAATATCACAAACCCTGGACATCCACCGCCCTGATCAGGCTGCTGGCGCGTTCTGTTCCTGAATTGCGTTTTTACTAATCCTTGCAGACGTCTACTTCAGATCCATGAAGGAGTATAGTTCACTGCTTTTTTTATATTGCTATCAGTCGCCGGCAAGTCTGTATTCCAGGCTCACAATAAGGTAACCAAGACTTATGTCAATCTGGGATTGGGAGGTAAGCGCGTGTGCAACACTCTTGCTGGCTCCGCCGGATACAAATTCCAGCGTCTTTTTTCGATGTTGCTGAATACCAGCCTGAAGAATGGCTGAACCCAGCACCAGCTGAATCATGACCATATAGGCCTCAAAGGCCTGTTGCACACTGAAGCCCGAGTCAGTCATTTTTTCCAGAAACGCCCGGGTTACCTCCATTGCCTGCTCACCCATATCCATACCGCCAAGAACTGTCAGAAATACGGTTTCTCCCTGCAGTGCGTCATGCATTCTTCTGGCCACATGGCGTATCCATTCCTGCCATCGCAGCGCTTTCTTCGGCAACACGTCGGCTCGTGCAATAAAAGCATCCAGCAGTGCTTTCAGTAATTCATTCTTGTTGGCAAAGTGCTTGTAGACTGCCATGGCACTCACATCCAGTTTTTCTGCCAGGTGGCGCATGGTCAGCCGTTCAATACCATCTTCCCTGATAATATCCAGCGCGGCGTTCAGATAAATATCGCGATGGTGATATTTGCCTTTTTTTGTTTTAGACACCGGGAGCTGGTTCCGTTTGAAAGGTCAGTGGCAGCTGCACAAGTGTGCGCGCAAACATCGACGCTATATAGGGCGTATCGCCCGTAACGGTTAATTCACAGGTTTTATCCAGAACTTCTTCCAGCAAAACACGAATTTCCAGACGGGCCAGTTCCCGTCCCAGGCAGGCATGAACGCCATGGCCGAAGGTCAGGTGTTTCTTGCCGTTTTTACGGTTAAGAATCAACGTGTCCGGATCTTCAAAAAAGCGCTCGTCCCGATTGCCGGAAGCCCACATCAGAAACACCCGGGTACCTGCAGGCAGATGAACACCGCGAAAACGGGTGGCATGTTTTACCCAGCGAAAATGCCCCTGGAAAGCGGACTCCAGACGAAAAACCTCTTCGATAAAGGCCGGGATCAGGGAAAAGTCCTGCCGCAGCTGGTTTTGAATGTCAGGATTTTCCACCAGCATTTTGATAGCGTTGCCCATAGTGGTGGCAGAGGAGTCGCTGCCGGCAATCAGCAGCTGAAATATGGCGCTGACGGCGCGCTGATCATCAAAGTCTGTTGTGGGGTTTCCGGCAGCACGCACAAAAATGCCCATAAGGTTCCTGGCGGGTTTTTGTTTTGCCTTCAGATAATGGCGCCAGCAGTAACGAAGAAAGGCCAGGGCAGCGGCGTGGCTTTCCGCCAGTTCGCCACCCCGCTGGACACCGTTTTGCGAATCCAGAATGACAACGCACCAGCCTTTGATCTGTTTGAAATCCTTTTCGGGCAG
>JAWVYU010000265.1:0-7195 GCA_033722575.1 Ketobacteraceae bacterium
ATCACCAGCAGCGACGGCCGCCTTGTGCTGTCATTCCCCGAGGGTGCGCTGAATTCCTCCACGGCCATTACGGTCAGACAGATATCACCTGGCGATCTGCCAGCGGAATTTTCCGGTTTAAATATTCCTGTTGCTTATGAACTGTCGCCGTCAGGTCTTGTTTTTGATGAGCCGGTGGAAGTCAGTCTTGCTATTGATTATACCCCGTCGGAGGAAGACGGCATTGAAGGTGCATTCGTTTATAACCTGCTGACCGCTGATGACAATGGCCTGGAAAATCTGCAGGCAGTGACCTTTTCTGCCATCGGTATTGATACGGATCCTGATGCCACGGCGTCTGCCAGCCTCAGTGGTTTGATCAGCCACTTTTCGCCGCTTGCCGTGCAAGTCACTACAATTCGTGGAGAAGCAACCTTTGATCGTTTCATCGCAAAAGGTATACCGGTAACGATTGAAGTCGGTGAGTTCTTTGATGTGAATTATAAATTCAGTCATCCCGATCTGTCGGAGATTAGTGCAGATCGTGCCATCTTTATTGAGGTATTTGATACGGTTGTAGATGTGGCTGAAAGTTCCCGCCCCTCTTTCACACAGTTACGGGGTGAGGAGTATTTTCGCTCCTATGGTCCGATCGTGGCGGGCGAGGCCAACACTGTGGAAAGCACAGTGACCTATGTCTGCAAATCCCCTGGCATACATGATTTTATTGTCAGGGTGGAGTATCAGGATCTGGACGCGCGTCGTGAATATCAATTATCCGAGAAAGTGAATGTCGTAAAGATTGAATCAAGAGTCATTTGTGTGGATAGTGATTTGCCCGCAGGCTCCATGACGCTGGAGCATGATATTTCCTATCCGGACACAGACCCTGCACCATGGACGTTTACCATTGATCCCCCAGCGGCAACCACCACTGTCGGCCAGTCAGTTACCTTTGATCTGAGTCAGACGAGCCCTGAATTCGGTGCTGAAACCTATCTTGTTTCGCTGTACGATTCCAACCCCGGCATCGTTGGCAATCCACGCGGCACGAAGGGCGAAGGCACGCTCGATCTGCAAACTATTTTGAAAGCATCGAGAGCAGACTCGCGCGCCCCTGATGTCGATATACTTTATGCTATCCTCGGGGTTGGCACCAGCAGTTCACAAACGCTTGAGTACACCTGTGAGGCACCCGGTACCACCAGAATCTATTTCGCTGTGGAAGCTATCTCTATGGATGCCAGTCGCAGAATCTATATGGGAACCAACTCTACCATTATCACTATTACCTGCCTGGCTGATGAAGATGGCGACGGCGTTACCGATCCTGAGGATGCCTGTTTCGATAATGCCGGCACCATTGAATTTGACGGGTGCCCTGCGGGCATTAACTCGGAAGATTATATTGCTCGCTGTGAGGATCCGGATCGTTGTGATGTCAGTGCCAGTGCCGGTAGTTGTTCGGACTGTACGCTTTCATTTCCTGGTGCTGACACCGGGGTGGCCTGTGGCTCGGAATCCCAGTGCGCGACCTTTTCTGAAGGCAGTCAGCAAGTATTGCAGTGTCAGGGGGGATGCACCTTCACGTCTCCAGGAGCCAATGGTACCTGCGGTTCCGGTTCCACCTGCGAGGTCAGTGAGGTTGCTGAGTGTGTGGAATCTGAGTCTGGTACCTGTTCCGTGGTGTTATCGGGTGGATCAGAAGTCAGTTGTCCGTCTGATGATAAAAACTGCACGCTGGTGATTTCTCCTGGCTTGCTTGATGCGGGCGCAACGCCGGTTACGCTGGATTTGTCCGTGGTGTCGGAGGGTGGCGATAGTCAATTTCTGTTTGACTATGCCATAACGGCGGACGTGGTTACCGAAGGCGGCTTTACCATCACTACGCTGGGAGGAGCCTCCACCGGTGACGCCAGGTTGCTGTTCGACGCAGCGCAGGAAAGTCTTTCAGTCTTGCCGGGGGCGAACCCTGCCTTTGACTTGCAGGGTGCCGCCTGTGATCCACTGGAAAATGTTGTCTTGAATGATGCCTTCGATATTACCGAAGTGGTCGATTCTGCCGTCTGTATTTTCAGTCAGTCAGTGACTGATACGCCCGACACCGGTGTGTTCCCCCTGCCCGATAGCGCCACAGGGCCGGTGGAGTTCAGTTTCGTGCCGCCCGGTGCGTTCGGTTTGCCATCGGATCAGAGCTATACGTTGTGGGGAACCGATGACGGTGCCATCGTATTCAATCCTGATACCCGGGAGGTACCAACCGTTGGTAGCCAGCGGCTGAGTTTCATCAATGATGCGACGCCAGCGGTTGGGGCGCTGATCAATCTCAATGCTGTGAATGAAAACGCCGATGTGCTGGAGGCCTACGGGCAGACACCGCTGTTGCGGCAATACGTTCCCGCATCCGGTGTATTTACCGCGGCTCAGATAGGGTTTGATAATATCACTCAGATTGTCCCCATAGCCGGCGATATTACTAATCCCAATGTGCTGCGCGTTAACAACACGCGGAACAGCGTAGAGGTTCGGTTAGCCGATGAAAGTGAGCCGTCAGGGTGGCGCAACCGTGTGGTGATCGAGCCGGAAAACCTGCAGGATCTTTCCAGTAATGTGGTATCAGCGTTTGCCTGGGAAACGGGTAAACCGGAGTGCTATCACCCCTGTCAGGGAAGTGGTGAGCCGATGCCGGCAGTTTGTGGCGAACTGGTACCTGCCATTGCACAGGTATTGGCTTCGCAACCGGGTTGCGCTGATTTCTGGACACCCACAAGCTGCCGCGATGCCTATAACAGTGCAACCAGTGGCCAGTGTGAGCTGTCCACGTCAAGTCCTGAGTATCAGGTGAGTTATGGTGGCCTTGTGCTGGGTGTTACCGGGGGTAGCCCCAGTCAGATTTTTACAGCCGATCCGGCGCTGACGTTTACCGCAAGAGCAACGATTGTGGGTGAGAGTGGCAATGAAGCGCGCAGAGTGACCTGTGTTGAAGGCTGGTGCGGGGTCACCCATTTTGGATCAGATACGTTGACTATTCTGCAGTGGGATGGCGAGTCACCGGCGAGTATCTTTACCACTGAAAGTATTGGTGACGGGCCGGTGGGCATTGCCATGCAGCGGGTGAATGATACGGTTAAAATTCTGACCACCGGCTCGCTGAATGATACCTATTACTTCACTACCTTTAGCGCGAGTGACGGTGGCGCCATGATTACCACCGGCTCGGCATTGCCGGAAGGCTGTACCGGTGCGGAGGATATTGACTGGAAGCCAGGTTCCGATCTTGCCATTGTGAGTTGCCGATCCAGCAATTCAATGGCTATTATCGGGCCCTTATAGACAATGGTTCCAGTTGCCATCCAGAGCACATAACACCGAATAAAAAATATTTCCAGCCATGGCCCATACAATGATGTTCAACACTAACTCGAAACAGCCGGCTGAGCGGATTGTACGTTGGTGTGAGTCGTTGGCATTAACTGGGGTTATGTAAAGGGCACAATCAGCTGATTGTGCCCAGCTCTTCGTCAATATCTTTTGACGCGTTTTCCATGCTATCGATCAGTGCTGCAATATGTTCACAGGTGCCCAGTTCGAAGATGGCGCGCACCGGAACGTTGACATTAAAGGAGTCCCTGATTTGATTAGCCAGTTTTGCAACCAGTAACGAGTGGCCCCCCAGATCAAAAAAATTGTCCTCCCTGGAAACCCGGGAAATGCGCAGTAACTGGCACCAGATTTCCGCGATCTTTGTTTCTGTCGCCGTATTTGGCAAGTTGTTGATAGCGTTGGTGCTGGCCCTGTCGGGTATTGCCAGGCGTTTGTAATCGATCTTGCCACTTGAGTTTCTGGGAAGCGAATTCAGCCTTATCCACAGATTCGGGATCATATAATAGGGGAGCGTCCTGCCAAGGGTTGTTCTCGCATTGTCAATTGCTACATCATCGTCAGCTTCCAGAAATGCGATCAGCCGGTTGTTTTCGCCCGTCACCGCGGCGTCTTTTATGCCATGGCACTGGCGCAGCTGATTCTGGATCTCTGTCGGGTCTATCCGGAAGCCACGAACCTTTAATTGATTGTCTTTGCGGCCCAGAAAATGCAGCTGCCCCTGAAGCTGTACAACACGATCACCAGTACGGTACACAGTAATAGATTGCCCATGGTGATCAGTGATTTCGCTTCTCAAGCTACCGGTATTTTGATTCAGGTACTGCGAGCCAAGGCAATCGCCGGCAATGCAAAGCTCCCCCGGCATGCCTTCCGTTAATATCTTGCCGGATTTATTGATAACAAAAGCCTGTACGCCAGGAATGGGCTTGCCGATAGGTACCGATACGCCGGGTAAATTTTTTGGAATCTCGAAGAAGGTGCAGAACACCGTACACTCGGTAGGCCCATAGAGGTTAACCAGGTGTGGGCACAGGCTAGTGTTGCGAAGGTTTCGTATAACCTCGGCAGGACAGGCTTCGCCACCGAAAAGCACATACTCCGCATTGTCAAAACTGTGCGGTAAGTCGTTAGCCATCAACTGTAGGATGCCTGTGGGCATGGTCACGATATTGATGTGATTTTTGGCAATAAAGTCAGCTAATCCCGGGGGATCGTAGGTTATCTCCTTTGGTACGGGCACACAGGTGCCGCTATTTAACAAAGGCCCCCATATCTCATATTGTGAAAAATCAAATAAGTGGGTGCTGGTCTGGCTGACCCGGCTGCTTTTGTTCATGGGAACCGGGTTAGCAATGCAGCACAGATTGACCATAGCATCACTGTTAATCTCCACGCCTTTAGGCTCACCGGTGGTGCCCGACGTAAACAGTATGTAAAGCGGCGATGGGGCGGCGGGTTTTGCGGGGCTATATTGATGACTGGCACTGACAGCCTGTTGTTTATCAGGCTTTATGATACTTTGATCAATGATGTTAACGGCTAATGTTGCTAGCGCGCTGGAATGGGACAGGTCGTCCACTAACACCTGGACTATATTGGACTCTGTTATCATCCATCGGATACGATCCAGCCCAAGTCCGGGATCCAGTGGTACATAGGGGCAGCCTGACAGAGCGCAGGCTACCATGGCGACGATGCCTTCCGCCTTGCTTGCATGGCATATACCAATGGCAATGCCTTTAACCGCGCCGTTTTTCGCTAATGCGTTCGCGATAGCGCTGGCTCTTTCGTAAAGCGTGTGATAGGTAATGGATTCCTGCGGCGTTTCAATGGCGGTTTGCTGTGGGTGTTGGCGACATTGATCCAGAAAGATTTCCACCAGATTCCTGCCGGCAGTCGTCTCAGTGTCGGCCACGTCTTCGCTGTTGACCATGTCTTGCTTGGCGTTGGTGTGCAGTTCCCATTTGCTCAGATAGGGGTCACGGTCCGAGTTCAAAAGCTGCTCTATGTTTTCTATACAGCGGGTGTAATACTGCGCTAAGAGATTTACGGTATATTCTGAAAACAGTTCGGTCAGATAGCTGAATTCCAACAGCAATGTGTCACTCTGCGAGATACTGACTACCAGAGGATAATGGGTTGAGTCCTGGTGAGAGGTGTCAACCAGCTCGATCCCCAATTCGCCCAGGTGGTGTTTGTCCAGATTTACCGGATAGTTTTCAAATGCCAGCAGGGTGTCAAACAGCTGGCCGCCCATAGGGGATGCGGTACAGTTCAGAATCTCCTGAAGGCCCAGCCATTGATGTTCAGCCGCTTCGATGAAGAAATCCTGTAAGCAACGTGCTGAATGCAGAAAATCGGCCTTTGCTTGACTTACCACCGGAACCGGGACCACATTAATATACAGGCCAACCCTGGATTCCAGGCCCGGAAGCGATGAATCCCTTCCGGAGAAAACGGTGCCAAAGACAGGATCCGGGTTATCATCGAAAAAACTCAAAGTGCGTTGCCATAGGGCCTGCAGTAGGCAGTTCGTGCTGATGGCTTGTTTCTTTGAAATGCGTGTTAACTGATTTACCGTATGTTGATTGAGTGTAAAACTGAGTGTCTGGATATTTGTGTCGAATGTGTTTTTGTCGCACGTACTTTCGGCTGCTTTATCTCTCGATGTATACAAATGCGTCAGGCGAGTGGGCGCGTCAATATGGCTCAGCTGTGAGCGCCAGAATTCCCGTGCTGATTGATCGTCTTTGCTTGCCACAAAATTGAAATAGTCAGAATAGCGATCCACTTCTCGCTGTTGAAACGCTGCATGCGGATTGCCTGACGCGTAAGCCTGGAACCATTCTTGCCAGAGTATGCTTTGCGACCAGCCGTCAGTGATGAGGTGGTGGCCGGTAATGGCAAGCGTTACATTTTCACGTTGCTTGAATACAGCTGCTTTGATTAAAGGGGGATTATATGTCTCTATCTTATCCTTTTCATCCTTTAAGGCAGCCTGTAGCGCGTGTTTGCCCTCCGCTAGTTCTCTTGCGGAAATGACTTGCCGGGAAATACGGTCAGATGCCGTTGAATCCAGCTGCCACTGTGCACTATCCGGATCAGCTGAAGAGAGCGTGTAGCAGAATGCTTCATGCTGTGCTACCACGGCATGCCAGGCGTTCATAGCGCGGGAAACATCAATGCCTTTCAGGGTAAAGCTAGACTGGGTAATATACAGCGCCCTGGATTCGTGGCGCTGAATTTCCATTAGCATGCCTTTTTGCGTTGCTGTCAGGTTATGGCAGCTCGTTTTATTGCTGGCTGGTTCCTGAGTTCCCATGATGGGGGCGTTATTCGCCAGTTGTAACCAGCCTGTCAGGTTCTGTTGGTAGATGGCGGTGAGATCGTTAATCCATTCGGCGCCAGGCAGGGGCTGCTGACATTGAAGTTCAACCTTCAGTTGATCGTTGTATATTGCACAATTTACAGTGACAGGGGCCAGAGTGTAGTTGTTGCCAGCTACAGCCGAACGGTTATCTGATGCATCTGCATCAGCCCAGCGTAAATAGCGCATGCTGTTATCATGCCTGATTTTGCCCAGATAGTTGAACATGACATCGGCTATCCGGCCAAGCTGCGATTCCAATGACTCCTGTGGTTCGTCAGCTGCATCAACAGGGTCAGGCAATAAATGCTGATAAAGGCTTGTGTGGTTGGTGCCGTCCTCCAGCTCACTGGCAACGTACCATAGCCAATCCCTGGTATCCCATAGTTCCGATAGCGAAAAGGTATAGGTTTCGAAATCGGTGTACCAGCCAATGGAGTGGTTTATTTCGGAGGAATAATATTG
>JAWVYU010000266.1:0-7149 GCA_033722575.1 Ketobacteraceae bacterium
AGGGAAAACTGGTGGGCACCGAGATCATGCAGGATGTGGCAGAGCTGGCTATGGAAATGGAAGGGGCTGCAAGCTCGCTATACATCGCTGATGAAAACGCGCCGCAAAGCGGACAGTGGCCACTGGCTTATATGAACTCCTTCGGCATGACCATTGCCGCCGGAACCAGTGAAATCCAACGTAATATCCTGGGCGAGCGCGTCCTGGGTCTGCCAAAGAGCAAGTAAGGAGCGTGGCCAATGTCTGATGCGAAAACCCAACCAAAAAACTTTGGCTTTGGTGATGATGAAAAAATGCTGCGGGATTCTGCCCGCAAGTTTTTTGCCGCCAACAGCACTGCGGATACGGTACACAAACGGGTAGCGGATAATCCTGATCCCTATCGCGACATTACCGTGCCCTGGGACCAGTCGCAATGGCAGCAGATTGTCGAGCTGGGATGGGCGGCGGTTGCCGTGCCTGAGCGCGCCGGCGGTATGGGCATGCCGGCTGTGGCAGTGGCTGATTTGGCTGAAGAGTCGGGAAAAGCAGCTTATGTCGGGCCTTTATTGCCAACCCTCTGTTCGACCTTCGTATTGAACTGTTGCGAAACGCCGCAGGCGGATCAATATCTGGCACAAGTGATGGAAGGAAAATCAGTGACACTGGCCGTTGCCAACGGTAACGGCGAATGGTGTTATCAGGATTCACCGGTCAGTGTGAGCGATGGCAAGCTGAATGGCACATCGCCTTATGTACAGGATTTGCAAAAGTGCGATTATTTTCTGGTAAGCGCCAAAAACACAAAGGGCGAGCTGGATCTTTATATGGTGCCCAAAGCCAGCGAAGGCGTCAGTCTGGTAGCCGATGCCATTGTGGACCTTACCCGGGACCAGGGGCGTCTGGTATTGAATCAGGTACCGGTGGAAGAGGCGCATAAAGTCAATGGGGGCTCCGGCAGTGATATTCTGAAAGCCGCTGCGCCCATGTTAATCACCCTGGTGGCGGCGGATATCGCCGGTGCAGCTGAATGGCAGCTGCAAACCACCACGGAATACGCCAAAACCCGCGAACAGTTTGGCAGGCCCATCGGTTTTTTTCAGGCGGTCAAGCACCCCCTGGTAGACATGATGGTGATGATCGACCAGACCCGAGGCCATGTTTACAATGCGGCCTGCGCCTGGGACTTTGAACCCGGGAATGTAGCGCAGTACGCCCACATGGCCAAGGCCAACGCCGGCGACACCGCCATATTCTGCTCCAACCGTTCCGTACAGCTCCATGGCGGCATCGGCTTTACCTGGGAATGCTACCTGCATCTGTATTTCAAGCGCCAGATGCATAACCAGATGTTGTTCGGTGATGCGAAACACCACCGGGCGAAACTGGCGGATCTGTTGTTGGGAGAGCCGGTCAGTTGAGCCAAAGTGTCCTCTAAACCGGTTCTCTGCAGGCAAAAATGGCCATTGATACTTTTTACCCTGTGGTATTAAGGTACCAGATTGCGTTACACTGGCCACCCGTTAAGGAAAGCAACCAACACATCAGGGATGGAGTCAATATGCCACTACATGGAATGCGCCTGCTGGGCGCCACTGCGCTGACACTGTTATTAAACGGCTGCGGAGGGGCGGATTTCTGGATTGATGAGAGTGGCTCCAAAGCGAAACTCGCTACCATCGACAGCGGTGATTCCGTTACCTTCAGCTGGGATCCCAAAGAACTTAACGGCTTTTCCAGCGCACGAATTCAACCCCTCGACGTCGCCGTGGGCGACACGGGCCCCGCCAGTTTCCCGGTTACCTATTCCGATTTCTATTACTTTGAAGGCACCCGGCCTGATGGCTCGGTGAAAACTTCGCAGAGCAAGGCGGAAGTGGTGGCGCTGCAGGAATACTGCGGCGACAGTCAGATATCCCTGAACGCCGATCTCTGGCTCCCTGATACAGAAGCGCCCGCCGAGGGGTATCCGGCCGTGGTGTTTATGCACGGTGGTTCCTGGCGTGACCGGGACTACAGCGATATGTTCCAGTTCCTGCACCGGGCAGCCAGAGAAGGGTATATCGGCGTGTCCATCGACTACCGCCTGTCTGCCGATGGTGATGGCGATACGGTACTGGGGCAGTGGCCCAACCATATCCAGGACGCCAAATGTGCCGTACGCTGGCTGCGAGCGCTGGATGCCGTGGGAGAAATCAATCTGAACACTGACGCCATCGGCGCTGTCGGTGTATCAGCCGGCGGGAACCTGGCACTCTTGCTGGGGCTCACGGATGAATCCACGGACCCGGTGGCCCAGGAACGTATCGATACCTACCGTGACACAATGCAGCATCAATCCAGGGACGACAGCGTGCAGGCAGTGGTGGCCATTGCGGGAATCAGTGATTTCTACCGCACCTGGCATTACCTTGCTGACCTGAAACAAAACAACATCAGTGTGCCTGCCCGGGACCATGCCCTTGATGGTGTAGAGTTACTTTTCGGGGCGCCGCCCACCGATAACCCCAACGATGCCGCCTCGCTGCCTTACATTCACAACAGTCCCTACTTTTTTGTGGACGCTCAAACCGCTGCCTCCCAGTCGTTTTTGCTGATTCACGGCAGCGCCGACAGGCTGGTGCCAGTATCGGAAGCCTGTCATCTGGCCCATCGCCTCTGGGATCTGGGGGGGAGTGCTGCAGACGTTTCGGTGCTGGCCTATGCCGGTGAAAACAGCAGCCATTACTCCTATCAGCAGGTTCGCAATATGTCCACACTGCAAAAGCTGCTTACCAAAAACCTGGGGGATTATGCCAAACCGGTTCTGGACGATACATTCGCGTTTCTTAACCGCAAGCTCAAGGGTGGGGCAGCACCAGTCTATAGTGAAGCGCCGTTGTCTCCGGGCGAGTGTGATCCGTCTGTGCCGGCAATATAATTCTGTGTCAGCCCTTTAAATTTATATGGAAAGCCTTTTACAACAGGAGCCGTTATGAAAAATAAAAATACTACCAGCAACTTTTTAAGATACATGCTTGTTCCCGGGTAATCCTCCCATTTTTAACCGCAGTCAAAAGTAGAGGTTATGCCACCATCAAAGGCGGTCGCCCGCCATTGGCTTTATGGGGCCTTTCATGATTGTAAAACCATAGCCACTGGGTTGCATAGTCCTGAACCTCCTCCAGAGAATCGAACAGATGCTTGCTGACCCAGCTGTACCTGATTGTTCGGTTATGACGTTCAATATAGGCATTCTGTTGTGGCTTGCCCGGCTGAATGTAGTCTATCCGTATGTTGCGACGCTGTGCCCAGGCAACAAACTCATGGCTGATAAACTCTGGCCCATTATCACAACGAATAGCCACCGGCTTGTTACGCCACTCCAGAAGCTGTTCCAGCACTCTGATGACTCTCATTGCCGGCAAGGAAAAACCTGCTTCTATGGCCAACCCTTCTCGACGATAGTCATCTATCACGTTAAGCAGACGAAAACTTCGCCCATCGGTTAGCTGATCGTGCATGAAGTCCAGCGACCAGACCTGGTCAGCTTTTATCGGCTCTTTAAGCGGCTCCGGTACCGCACGTTTCAAGCGTCTGCGAGGCTTGATTCGAAGATTCAGTAACAGCTCGCAATATATCCGATAAACCCGCTTGTGGTTCCAACCATAACCTTTCACATTTCTCAGGTAGGCAAAACACTGACCGAATCCCCAGTCATTCTGATCTTCGGTCAGATCGATTAGCCACTTAGCGATTTCGGCATTCTCGTTCGATAGCCTGGCCTGGTAGCGAAAGCAGGTCTGACTGATGCCATAGGCTTCACAGGCTAGACGGATACTGATCTTGCGGTTGGCGACTGTTTCTATCGCCATCTCTCGACGGTGAGACGGCTTTACCACTTTTTTTCCAGGGCTTCTTTCCTCAGCTCAGATTTGAGGCGCTCTTCCGCGTACATCTTCTTGAGACGGCGGTTCTCGTCTTCCAGCTCCTTGAGCCTGGTCATCATAGAGGCGTCCATACCGCCGTATTTGGCGCGCCACTTGTAGAATGTGGCCGAACTCATCCCATGCTCCCGGCACAGCTCAGGAACCGGCGTACCGGCCTCGGCCTGCTTAAGGATCGACATTATCTGGCTGTCTGTATAGCGTGATTTTTTCATTGCAGAATCTCCTGCGTTAAGATTACGAGAAAATTCTACTTTTGGCTCCTGTTAATTTTCGGGGGGATTACCCCCGTTATTGGTGCTGCCTTGATGACAGGAGGCTGCAAACCACCTCTGGATGACAGAAGAAGCTCCTCTTCGGAAGCGACTTATGAGGTACAGATACTGGGAGATTCCTATTTTGATTTCGATTTTTATATTCCAGATGAGCTGAAGAATCTATCCGGCTGGGAGTTCTATGATCGCTCAGTGACCAACTCGGAGCTTTCCGATATCAGTAAACAGTTTGACGCTGTCCTGGCTGATGAAAAAGCTGACGGCACTTACACTGTCAGCACGATTATCATCAATGGTGGAGCCAATGATCTGAAGAGCCCATGTGTGACCAGCAAGAATCGGGATGGCTTGTCCAGTGGTTGCACTGATGCTCTTATAGCGTCCCGCGAAGCGATTAAAAACCTTCTTGCAAAAATGGCTGGTGAGGTAGAAAGCATAGTCTGGGCAGGCCGTTACTACATGGCGGAGTCAACGGCTCCCCAGGCAGCAGTGGATGCCCATAATGAAAACATCATTGCTGAATGCGCCAAGTATACCAACTGTTACTTTGTAGAGGTGCGCGGTTATGAGAATGATGGTGATGACCTGCGCTGGAGTTACGCTGAGGGCACCCCGGCAGACGAAGGCGGGTTGTATATCAAGAATGACGGCCAGCATGTCACTGAAAAGGGCGCTGTAAGAATCGCCACTCTTATCTGGCAGGTTATGATGGATAACGGGGTTTACCCTTACCGCTGATTAAAATTACGGTAACGTCTGCTTTGCCCTGGCCGGATTGTTTTCAAGCCAGTAAACCAGGCGTTGCCGTATCACATCCACATTAATGGGCTTTTTGATATAGTCATCCATACCGCCCGCCAGGCAACGCTCCCGGTCGCCACTCATGGTATTTGCGGTAACTGCAATAATGGGTGTGGCGCAATTGGTGTTATCGGGTTGGCGGATAATGCCGGTGGCTTCAAAGCCATCCATCACCGGCATCTGGCAATCCATTAAGATCGCGTCAAATTTTCCGGCCCTGGCAAGCTCCACGGCTTCCTTTCCGTTCACTGCGGTGGTGACGGCGCAGTTGAGCTTTTTCAGCATGGCCACCAGCATCATCTGATTCACCGAATTATCCTCCACCACCAGTATCTCTGGTTGCCAGCTGAATGGCTGGTTATCGCCAGGGGCTGGCGGCAGCTTGTTGCCTTTCGCCAGTGTTACCTGAAATCTGAATAACGTACCTTCACCGGGCCGTGAGTTAACGGTCAGCTCAGCGTTCATCTGGTCTGTTATGGCCTTGCAGATGGACAAGCCAATCCCGAGACCGCCATATTGCCGCTTGAAGGAGCCGTCAATCTGGCGGAAACCTTCGTATATTTTCTCCAGCTCAGCAGCCTCAATGCCAATGCCGGTATCTTCAACTTCAATAGTGATCTTGCAGTCATCCTGCGGTTGTGAGCGTTGTGCCTTCAATCTCAGTGTCACGCTTCCCCGGGGGGTAAATTTAAAGGCGTTGTCCAGTAACTGGTAGATAAGGTGCTGCAACCGGTCTCCATCGCCTATCAGATAATGGTCTACACGGCTGCTGTTTTCAAAATTAAAGGTCAGGTCTTTATTGGCATGGCCCTGCTTGACGGAATTGATACACCGATCAAGGATTTTTTGAATATCAAAAGGTTTTTCCGACAGTTTCCAGTTGCCGGACTGCAACTCGGAATATTCCAGCAGGCTGTCAACCAGCTGGGCCATGTGCTGTGCACTGTAGAATGCTGCATCGATGTGTCGTGGCGCTGACTGATCACCCGGCGAGTGCCTGACTACCTGCAGGGAACCTTCAATACCGTTCATTGGTGTTCGTAATTCGTGGCTGATGGTGGCCAGGAATTCGTCTTTTACCTTGTTGATCCTGCGCACTTCATTGAGCGCTGACTCCAGCTCACGGTTTTTTTGCTGCAGCATGATTTTGGCATCCCTTTCGATCGCCCGTTTCTCCGCCTTTGTACGGTTAATACGGTCAGCCAGGGCGAAAGACAAAAGAATCACTTCCAGGGCAGAGCCGGTAAGCATGGCATGTTGTGTCACAACGTTGGTGGGTATTATGCCCAGCATACTGATGTCATAAATCATGCCGCCAATAAGAATGGTTAGCCAGGCGGCAAGAAACAGCTTGGCCGATTGCTGACCCTTTCTGGCCATGGTGTAGCTGGCATGCAGCATCACGAATATCATGAAAAGGCTTCCGGACAGGGTCAGCATCATCCTGATCCGGTATTCGTAAAGCACACTGGTAAATACGGTGCCTATAAAAATACAAATGATTCCCAGCAGCAGTTTGTCATGCACCGGGGATCGCTCACGGGTTCGCAGGAAATTTCTGGCAAAGGCAGATGCCAGCGCGAGGGTAATATTATTAATGTTGGGATTGGCGTAGTTGCTGATATTCGGGTTGCCTGGCCACAGGTACTGGTAAGCATAGCCCCACAGGCACAATTGCATTAAAAAGAAGCCAACAATGTAAGCGCAATAATAAAAATACGCCCGGTCTTTGGTGGCAAGGCCAATAAAGAAGTTGTATATGGCCATCACAAACAGAATACCGAAGTAAAAACCGTAAAATGCCTGGGCCTGCTTTTTCACTTCGAAGTAATGCAGACGTTCCCAAAGGGTCAGGTTGAACTGGATGGCGCTGGTGGAACTGATCCTGAACCAGTAGCGGTAGCTCTCGCCGGGCTTGACCTGGTCGGGAATTGCAAAAACGTTATCTATAATGGGCCGTTGGTGAAAGGGCAGGGAATCGCCAAGGGTTAGCTGTTTTTCGATACCGGCGCCGGGGCTTGCTGTCGTTTTGTAGAACTGGATCAGGTCCAGGTGCGGGTAATTGATCTCTATAATGATGTCGTCAGAGGGCAGTGTTTGCGGCTGGTCCGTCGTATTGTACTCAAACATAAACCAGTAGCCGGCGTCGGTGAACCCTTTGTTCACCC
>JAWVYU010000267.1:0-7137 GCA_033722575.1 Ketobacteraceae bacterium
ACGGAGGCATGGACCCCTTTGAAACCGGCCTTTACGGTTCCAGTGAAATGTTCGTTAACGGTTTTCGTTACCTGATTGAAAGTGGCATCGTCAAACGCAAGGTTTATGATGACCTTACTATCCAGACTCTGCTGAATGATGGTGATATCGAAGACAACGTTACCGACAGCACGTTGCGTACCCTGATAGATGCCGGTGCTGTTGGTGCCTGTCTGTCCCCAGAGGATCTCGAGTATCTGAAGTACTGGGGAATCCTGAAGGCGGATGTGTCCCTTGAAGAGGGCAAAGTCGTGGCCGGCGGCGTAAGCATCGCCAATGATTTCAGCAATCCCGGCAATTACCAGCAGCTGATGGACCATGGCAAAGGGGATGAACTGCGTCATGGGGTGTATATGCACGGTGGCTTTTTTCTGGGGCCACAGAGTTTTTACCAGTACCTTCGGGATATGCCCTGTGAAGAGGCCAAGAATATCTGTATGTCCAGTGTGGGGCATATCAATCAGCTGTCCTACGATTCATCCCTGCTGACAGTCCAGCGCCGAGAGGCACGCTTCATCAATACCGGCATGATGGTCACCCTGGGTGGCTCGGTGGTGTCTGATGGGTTGCAGGATGGTACTGTGATCAGCGGGGTGGGTGGCCAGTACAACTTTGTGGCCATGGCCCACAGCCTGCCGGATGCCCGCTCCATATTATGTGTGCGCAGCACCCGTGGCTCCGGCAAGAATGCCGAATCCAATATTGTTCCCTATTATGGCCATATCACTATTCCCCGGCATTTGCGGGATATTATTGTCACGGAATATGGCGTCGCCAATCTGCGGGGAAAAACCGATGAGGAAGTGGCCATTGCCCTGATTAAAGTGGCTGATTCACGCTTCCAGGAAGAGTTGCTGGAATTTGCCAAGGACAACGGTAAGGTCAGCAAGGATTATGAGTTACCCTCGGAATACCGCAATAACACCCCGGAAAAAATCAACCGGTGGATCAGCCAGTGGCGGGAGCAAGGGCATTTCCCGGCGTTTCCGCTGGGCACGGATTTAACCGACGAGGAAATTGCCATTGGCAAAAGTCTCAAGGACATCAAGGCTCTGATGGATAATCCCCGTAAACTTATCAAGGCCATTGTGAAATCTTTCGTGCATGACGTGGATGAAGCCGGCGCCCGCAAATATCTGGAACGCATGCAGCTGGCTCACCCGGACACCGCCAAGGAAACCCTGATACAGCACCTGCTGCTGCTGGAACTGGAAGACAACGGCTACCTGCGGCCCATCTGAGGGATTTACGCCCGATAGGTTTTCAGCTCCTGGCGCAGCTGCTGTGCTGCGCCGCTGAGCTGACGCAGCACCTCCAGGGTTTTCTCCGCACCGGTGACAATATCATGGGACTGGTTTTCAATTTCCACCACGTTTTTGCTGATATCGTCACTGACCGATGACTGTTCCTGGGTTGCCACCGCCACCTGGTGATTGAGGGCGTTCAGGGATTCGATGGCGGATCTTATATCTGCAAAGGCGCTGTCCAGTGACTGTGAATGTTCGATGCAGGCGTCGGATCGTGATTTGGAGCTTTCCATGGCGTTGACACAAACGGTGGTTTTCTCCTGGAATTTGGTGAGTATGGAGTGAATCTGGCCAGTGGCTTCCTGGGTACGCTGTGCCAGGGTTCTTACTTCGTCGGCCACAACCGCAAAGCCGCGGCCCTGCTCTCCGGCCCTGGCGGCCTCAATGGCGGCATTCAGTGCCAGCAGGTTGGTCTGCTCGGCGATATTGCTGATGGATTCGGCAATGCCGCTGATTTCCTGACTGGCGGCGGCCAGTTCCTGAATATAGACAAACGCCTGATTCACTTCTTCGGCCAGCTGATTGATGGTGGCAATATTCTGGCGTAACAGGTTGCTGCCGCTGGTGGAAGCCTGCTCGGTATCGTTGGCCGTGGCGGAAGCACTTTCGGTATTTTGTGCGACTTCCTGTACGCTGTGGGCCATTTCTGTCATGGCGGTGGAAATCTGTATGATTTCATTGGCCTGACGATCAATACTTTGCTTATTGCTCTCCAGAATTGTGGTAACGGATTCGATATCTTTATAAATGGTATTTTCAATATCGTTTGCTTTGCGGTACATGGATTCAAAACCGTCAAGCAGGCGGTCGAAGGAACCAGCTACCCTGGTGAGTTCGTTGTTGCCCTGCAGATTCAAGCGAATGCGCAGATCGTGCTCCTGAACAATACGGTTGGTGATCGACTCCAGCCGGTCCAGCGGGTCCAGCAGAATGCGTTTTATCGCGAACAGTGCGCCAACACCCACCAGTATCCCCAGGCCAATAAAGAGCACGCAAATCATCTGGAGCAGGCTGACGTTTGCCTGGCCTCTCCGTTCCAGGAGAATAACGGCTTCATTGGATACCTTGAGTAATTTCATGGATCGGTCGGACAGTTCTTCAAGGGCCTCACTGTCAGTATTGTTGCGTATCGATAACAAACCCGGTCTGAAGGCCGACCACTGCTCCATTGCATTGGCGTATTTCCGGGCGAGTTCGCTGTCGGGATTCCGGCTGTTTTCATGGGCTGCCAGAAACTCAAGATTTTCATCGAACAGGGCAACGGTTTGCTCCAGAACCTGTTTGCTGCCGGCTCCCGCACTGACCAGAAGCGCCTCCTTTGTCATTTTCTGTGTCAGCATGCGCTGGCGGCCTGCTTTATTGATAATCTCGCCGCTGCCCTGCGCGCCCATGGACCAGAACTCGACGCTCAGACTGGTGCCCACCAGCAACAGTACAAACACCGAAACGAGCAGCATGGTCAGACGTCGAATGGTCATGGTGAAGGTCCTTTCATGAAAAAACAGTCATTAAATGAAAATAGCATAGAAACCGGAATCTACCCTCCGGGATGGCGGGCTTGGCGGGCTTGGCGGGCGCGGGGGATTGCCGTGAAGCCCTTTTTATGTTCAGATTCAAACCCTGAAGTCACTGTCACCGGGAGACGAGGTTCTTGTCATGACCAGGCTGGTGCTGACGTTGTTACTGGTCGCAACCGCCATCGTTGCGGGCATTCTGTTTTATCCGAAACAACGGAATCAAAATAGCCCTGCACATCAACAGCAACACTGGGAAGACAGCCGTGTCAGCCCAAGAACGTCTGCAGCAGCGCGCCTGATAGATCACTAAATCCGGAACTGCGATGTAATATCCGCCAGGCTCCCCGCCATCTTGTCCAGATCCCCGGCAAACCGGGAATTCTCCTGAACTGTGCGCTGGGTTTCCGAAGACAGCGAAGCCACACCGGTTATATTTTCACTGATATCCTCGGATACCGTAGTCTGCTCTTCAGCAGCCGCTGCAATTTGCGTGTTCATGCTTTTGATGGATTCAACAGCATCGGTGATTTCGTGGATGGAGACACCGGCGGATTCCGCCAGCTTCACACATTCCCGGGTCTGGTCCCGGCCTTTGCGCATGGCGGAAACAGCATTGGAAGCGCCGTTCTGTACCGTGTCTATAATCCGGTGAATTTCCTCCGTGGACTCCTGGGTGCGCTGGGCCAGGGTGCGCACCTCGTCAGCCACTACAGCAAACCCACGGCCCTGCTCACCGGCCCTTGCTGCTTCAATGGCAGCGTTCAGGGCCAGCAGGTTGGTCTGCTCGGCAATGCCCTTGATCACGTCCAGTACGGAACCAATGGAATTGGTGGATTCCTCCAGCTGATTCATCATCTGGGTAACCTGTTCTACCTCGTGGGACAGGCGGTTGATGGAGTCAATGGTCTGGGTCATCACCTTGATGCCCTGCTTGGCGGAGTTGTCGGCAGCATTGGAGGCATCCGCGGCATTCTGTGCGTTACGGGAAATTTCCTGGGAGGCAGCGGACATTTCCTGGGTTGCAGTAGCCACCATGTCTGCCCGTGACTGCACGTCGTGAAACTGCTGGGTAACCTGCCTGACGTTACCTGAAAAAGCATCCGAGGTTTGCTTCAGAACACCGGTATTGTCTTTAAGCTGCGCAATGATTCTGCGCATGTTAGCCTGCATGGCTTGCAGGCTCTGGTTCAGCGCCTGGACTTCACCCCTGCCCGTTGCGGTGACATCCCGGGAGAAATCGCCGTGACTGAAATCTGCCACTGCTCCCAGCAGATCTTCGAGGGGAGCGGTCACGTTGGCGCGCAGGAACCAGACCAGACCAATGGTGATGAGAATGGCGCCCAGAATCGACAGGGGCGTCAGCATATACATGTCCGTATCGGCCTGGGACGCCAGATTTTCAGCGTTGGTGTCCAGAATCTGCTCCACCGTGGAAAGCAGCTCAGAGAGGGTATCTGTAGGTGCCCTGTCGATACCGCGGACCATACTGTCTCCAACCCGTGGGTCATAGCCGCTGTTAACATAGGCATCGTAGCCCCGCTGGTACTGATCGAACAGAGCGGCATGGCTGTTGATGAATGACTGCAGTAACTGCCTGGCTTCGGGAAAGCCATCAAGGGCGGGCAAGAGGCTGCGACCGGCGGTCTGGATGCTTTCCTGGTGCTTTTGAAACCGGCTCCAGTACTTTTCCCGATCCTGGGCATTGTGACCACGCAACAACACGTTTTTCCACTCCTGCACCTGCACCTTGAACTGGTGGCGCAACTCCTGAACCTTCAGCTCATTTTTTACCATACTGCTTAACATCTGATCATAATCGGTCAGAATGCTGTCCTGATGGAGTATCAGGCCTCCGAGCATCACCACGATGGCGGCACAGCCACCGGCAACTATCCGGGTCAGGGCTCTCATTAGCGATTGATTCTGTGATTCCTGTACCATAAGTGTTCGCCTCCGGGCACTGGAGAAGGGTGAATTCTTGATCCGTAAATAAGCTTAAGTATAGAGAACATTTCGGATTCAGCCCGTCATTCTGGTGGCAATTGGCGTCGAGTCGCACTATTATTCCTGCACTATTTTTGAACATTTTTCGTTCTACAGGGGGCTTTCCACTCAGTGGTCTTATTCGCACAGGAACGCAGTCAGTTTTTTAAACCGCTGAACAGCAAATACCGGGCGGTGATTGTCGAATGCCTCTCTCTGCTCTACAACCGGCTCTACAGCGCCAATGCCGACTACGGGGAATCCCTGCGCCGCGAGCAGGTGCTGGATATTTTCGAAGAGGCCCTGGCCCGGGCGCCGGTGATGGATTCCGGCGATGACCCCGCCACCCGCTTTAAAACCGAGCGGGAACAGGCCGGCTGGATACTGAATCAGCTGGTGGATAATGGCTGGCTGGAAAAGCAGGTGGATCAGGCCACCTTGCAGAGCACTTTCCCCTTTTCCCGTTACGGTCGGCTGTTTACCCAGTCCCTGGTGGAAGTGGGCACCACCCAGGTGCGTACCCGGCACCGTAATACCCGCAATACCCTTAACGCCCTTGAGGCCTTTATCAGCCGGGGCGAGGTGCACGATCTGCTGGATGCCTACGAATATTCCGAGCGCATCATCAGCGATTTTACCGACGTGATTGCCGAGCTTGAGGAACGCAAGCGGGAGCTGGTGCGTCAGGTGGAAGCCCAGCTGCTGGTGCAGCAGGCCACCGACCAGTTTTTTGAGTTTATGGAAAAACGCTTTCAGCCGGATGTGTCCGTGCGGTTGTCCGCCGACAGCGTGGAAAAACACCGGGATGCCATTCATGATGTGATTGCCCGGATCCGGCGCAAGCGCAAGGATTTCAAACGTGCCGCGGAACTCGGCTTGCGGCAGATGGTGCCCGAGCTGGTGCAGGGCAAACATTCGGTGTTGTACGCGCTGCTGGATACCATTGAAACCCGCATGCGCAATGCCGCCGACCTGATGCTGCCGGCTCTGCGCCGGGCCCTGCAAAGCTTTACCAAGCGTGCTGATATTATCATCCGTCAGCTGACCTACCTCCATGCCCAGAAAAATAACGACGTGGTTGAGGTGTGCCGGCAGCTGGCGTCACTGTCGCCGGAGGCACAGCGAGAACGGCTTCAGGAGGCCGGCGAAACCCTCGCCAGCCTGAAGCCGCAACTCGTGGACCCGGAGCAGATCCGCCTGGCCCAGAAGCGTGAGGAGCGGGTGGTGAGCACCCTGGTATCCGAACAGCAGCGACTGGATGAAGGAGCCCGCAGGGAGTTGCTGGTGCAGAATCTGCTGGATCAGGCTTTTGTGATCCAGAACGAAGGTATGAAAGACTACCTGATGACCGCCCTGTCCGGTGGCGATACCATCTCCACCGGCGAGTTACCCGTCAATGATGCCCGGGACCTGCTGGCCATGGCTCATGCCGTGGAGGTGGCAGCACAAAGCGGGCGGGACTCCGGGTACCATTTTGAAGTGATACCCCGCGGCACTGCCAGTCATCACCCCTATTTCACAACCTATGATCTGTTTGATATCAGACTGGTGGAAGATGCCCCGTCGGATAGCCCTGAATCCTGAAAACCCTGTCACCGAATAATACTGTCGAGCCCCTATGAGCATAACGGAACAACTGGAAAAAAATCTCGCCGCCAAAGGCTATCAGCCGCAGGAATTCAGCGAGCTGCTGCTGCGTTTGCTGGATTACGGTGTGCTGTGCCGGGACGAATCCAATATAGAAGAGCAGCTCTACGATCGTTTTCTGGTGCTGGAAGATCTGGTGGCAGACTACCTGGCACCCCTGCATCTGCGCATTCAGCACGATCGCCGCTTTTGTTTTGTGCGCCTGTTTCCCCCTGGTGCCCGGGTGCCGGGCATGGCAGATGAGAACGATGCGCCCTTCAACAGCGGGCTGCGCGCCAGCCTGAATCAGCAGGAAGTGGCCACTGTGCTGGTGTTGCGGGCGGAATATGACAAGGCCCTGCGGGAGGGTCAGGTAGACGATCAGGGTTGTGTGACACTGTCTCTGGAAGCGCTGAACATTGCCATGCGAAACCTGTTAAAGCGCAGCCTGCCGGACAGAAAAACCGAACGGGCCAATCTGTTTCGCCGGCTGCGTCAGTTGCGCCTGATACAGTTCAGTGTGGATGCAGAGCTGGACAGCGGCGATGCCTGGTTGCGGATTCGCCCCACCATTACCAGCTTTGTGAATGAAACCGTTCTGAACCAGATCAATACACCGGAAGAAGACAGTGCGGACAGCATGTCCGCAGAAGCCGGCAGCGATG
>JAWVYU010000268.1:0-7129 GCA_033722575.1 Ketobacteraceae bacterium
GATCCTCGCGGTGAACCCAGCCCACCTTGTCACGCTCGGTCCGAACCTCAAACCAGTCTGTGCGGCGCCGGATCACTTCAATCCACTCACCCCGTTCAGCGATATAAAACACCGGATAGCCACGGCCGGGGCCTGTGCGCAGGTTAATGTAGGCTTCCACCACTTCCACGGACGGATATCGGTCTGCAGCCTGAACATTGACTGACAAACTCCAAAGGCAGGCAATAATGAGGAAGGGACTGATGAATCTCATGAATCTTGGAATGTGCGCCTTAGTCTGGGGTGGTCTGTTATGGTTATTATGGGGTGGTCCCGTAAGCAGTTGTTTTTGCTTTAACAATTCTATTGCATGATACGGGGATCGGCCAGCTTATACCAGTATCAAAGGCTGAGCCGATCCATGCACCACATAATGCCTACTTTTTAATCAGGCACATCAAAAGGATTGTTGTAGTAGGCCGAACCGATATCCAGCCACTCCCAGATCATCTTCAGTTCGGATTCACTGAACAGGCCACTGGCACTGTGGTCGAAATCCGAGGCTCCCATCACCACGTTCTGCTGCAGACCGCAGTCGAAATAGGTATAGGTAAAACCGGGCTCAAACAGGCGCCGGAACTGGTTGGAGAAGCGCGCTCCACCCCGGGACAGGCGAGCATTCAGGCCCAGACTGCTTTCCCTGATGGAATAGGACAGCGGCAGCGGATCGCCGTCGGCATCCAGTACCGGGACCTCCTCCTGACCGATCACCTGGCCTTCCTCATCCAGAATATCCACGGTTTCCGTCTGGATGACGATGGTCGGACTGATCAGCCTGCCGTCCTCCCAGCGGTAGCAATAACGGCCGTCTGATTGTTTTTCCAGCTCTGCAATCACGTTACCCTCGGAATCCTGGGCTGACAGGTTATTTGCTTCCACGCTGGCGCCACCCTGGTCAATAAAGGCAAAATTGTTCTGTACAAGATCACGGAAGGAAGCCGCCAGATCGTTCTCTATCTCGCCGGTGAGCGACAGCTGGCCCGCCGGAATCTGTGCAGAACCGTCAGCGGGGTTGACGTTGCTGTGGCAATCCACGCAACGATAGGTGGTCAGCCCCTCAGCGGTGGTCACATTTCGGCTGACTTCCCAGAGGGGCTGAATGTGGGTTTCGTAGTTGATGATGGTGCGACAGAACGCGTTCCAGTCATCCACACATTCTCCCCGGTTAAAGGGCAACACACCCACGGCAGTATCACCAAGATCCCCGCCCGCATCGAAAACCGATTGCACAGTGCTGTAACGATGGGCAAAGGATTCATCCGGTGTGCGCTGATCCGGATCAGTCCAGAGATCCTGAAAGACGATGTCAGGTGAGAGCTCGGCACGACGGGTATCGGTTCTTACGTAGACTTCCGCCATGGTCTCCCCCGCCAGCGGCAGACAGGTCTGGGTGGCGGAGCCGTCCTGGGACACACTGATATCCACTTCGTAGGCAGAGGGGCCGGTGTTGGGGAACATGGTCATGGAAAGCGCGCCGCTGTTCAGGCTGGGGCTCTGTGCATCAGGGCGGCCGTGAGGGTACTCGCTGTCGGGACTATGACAGCCGTTACACTCACGCACTTCACCGGGGCGCACCTGCAACCAGTTCATGTGATCCGAGCTGCCGGCGATACGACGGCCGTACTGATCCACAATGGTCAGCATCAGGGGCACATCTGCGGGCACCTTGGCTTTGACGGAACCGTCGGGCTGCACCGGCGCATAGCCCAGCACTTCCCGCATGAACGGGCCAAACTGGGCGCGGTTGCGGCCGGGAATATCCTTCAGGTCAGGGTCGGGAATGTAGACCGGCTTTTCAAACCGGACAAAGCGGGCGCTGCGCTCATCGGCGCTGATGGTGACGGGGTCCCGCAGCTGACTCAGGCTGGTCACACCCTCCGGCGCCCAATCGGTATAAAACGCACCATCCATATCGTAAACGCTGCGGATATGGATCATACCAAAGTCATCGTTCTCCACAAAGAACCCGGGATCGCAGGTGTCATCCGTCGGACTGGCCACATCAATGCGGGTGTCGGCAATGGATACCGGCAGAGGGCGGGACTGCACCAGATGGATATCGAAAAACGGCGCCTGTTCTCCGCTACCCAGCACCAGTGGAATCTGGGTGCCACGATCAAAATCAAACAGCCACAACCCGTAATTGGGAGGCGCTTCCTGCAGGTCGGGATCGTCCAGGTCCGCATTTCTGCAGCTCCGCACGGTGCCGTCATCATTTAGAATACGGCAGATACTCATACTCACGATGGCCCGATTGGTGCCATCCGCCAACATGACATAACTGCTTACGCGGCCATCCCTGAACACCACATCCTGATCCGGTGGCGCCAGCACATCCAGCAAGGTCACCCCACTCCCGGTAACAGAAGAGGAAGCCAGCGGCGTACCCACGTCGACAAAGTTATTGATATCGATTCGGACCAGTGTTTCCAGCGCCCGTGTGGTGACTTCACCCGTGTCACCATCGGTCTGGGAGCTGAATGGCCGCAATATGGCAATCAGGTCAGACTGACCGGCAAACACCTGGGGCTTGCTGAACTGGAACGCCGTATCGAGGCTGTAGAAGGTATCGAACAGATCGGCATCGCCATAGGCACTGGCGAACTGATCACGCAGCACCGCGGCCAGATCCTGCTGACTGCGATAGCCAAATAATACCTCCAGGGCTGATCCGTCCGGATTCATCCGGTAAAAGCTCACCTGATCCCGGTTACCGGCAGCATCCCATCGGGAAAACACCACCTTGCCGCTGGGCAGCAAAACCGGATCAAAATCATGGCTGCGGTTAAAGGTCACCTGTTCGATAGCGGTCAGGTTCCGGTTACTGTCGAACTCGGCTATATGCAGCGCAAAGCCGGGGCCAAAGCGCTCGTCGTTTTCATCCACTTCAACCTGATAGGAATACTGTGGCTTACCTTCGTCGAGCATGATGGTGCCGGTGCGCTGCTGGCGGCTGGAAGAAAAGATAATACGTCCGTCTGCCAGATAGTGAGGCGTAATATCATGACCCAGCGCGGCATCGCCGTTATTCATGATCGGGTACACTTCACCGGTAGTAAAGTTGTATTCATAAAGATTCCACACAGAAGGCTGTTCGTCTTCCGGCACGGAATCGTCATAAGGCCCCCTGGCAGCGAACACCATCAGCTGGGCATCATAGGAAATATTGATACCGCGGACATCATAAAGCGCGTCGGAACCAAAAATCATTTCGGTAATATTGGTTTCAGCAGCGGTACTGCTCGCCCGCGCCCGGGTAAAGAGCTGCGCGCCCGGATTAAAGGAATCCAGGTCTACCAGATTGGTGCGGGTGCTATCCGTTATCTCACCACCGGGACCCGCCGTGCGAGTCATGTAAACAATCGGGAATTCGGAAATCTCTGCTTCGACGCCAGCGCCGGTGGTCTGCCCTCCCGTTGCGGAGGCATCCGTGGTTTCACCACTGCCACAACCAAACAAAAACAGGGAAACCACAACCAGAAAAAGCAGCCTGGCTTCAAAGGGCAGCCTGGCTTGTCCGGTTTCAAACTTCGACATAGGCATAGTGTGCGAGCTCGGTGTTGTTAAGTTCATCTTTGTTGATTATCGCAATGTTCTCATTGTTTGATCTGTGTGCATCTTCACGAAAACCCTAATTCGTTCTTGCTAGACTTAAACAATGAGAGAGAAAACATATTTACCAAAAACATAACGACTATTTGCTTTCTCTAACGTTTTCAAACAATTAAACGTTTCGCATTGCAGCCTGGTTAAAAACGTCAAAGAAACACTACAGCGCTTTTTGGCCTGTATTCATAAAAAGTGTAGGTAATAACATGAAAACGAACACGCGAAAGCGCGATAGAATTTGCAGAAAGAGTGTGAACCTCGTCGGTTTTTTACTATCTGTAACATTATTGCAAAGCGCGCCGGCTTTAGCAGACGTACGCGATCAGGCAAAGCGTGTATATGACCGAATTGCAGGAGTGCCGCCCTCCGAGCAGGAGCTGACCGACATGGTGAACCAGCTTGGTGCAGCTCCCACAGAAGGGCAGTTTATCCAGGCTGCCATCGACTATCCGATGGAGAACAAGAACTTTTATAACGTGACATTAAAGAACTGGATTACGCCCTGGACCAACGAGGCGCAAACCGTGTTTGCCCCCCTAAATGATTTCACTGCCACCGCCATCGGCCTTATCCGGGATGACGCCAATTTCCGCTCCGTGCTCTACGGGGACGTGCTCTATGTCTCTCCCACCAACGTCACCGTGGGTGGTGTCAACTACAGCTTTTCCGACTATTCGAACAGTAACAACAACCACTACGAAGATCTGGAAAACAGTGGCGTTCCCCTGAATGAAGTGCTGGTGCGGCAGAACCAGTCTGCGGTAACCGGATTACCCGCCAATGCCACGGCAGGGGTAATGACCACACGGGCCGCTGCCCATGCATTTTTTGTGGCGGGTACCAACCGCGCCATGTTCCGTTTTACCCTGCTCAACTTTCTCTGCAACGATCTGGAGCAGTTTAAAGATAACACCCGGCCCACCGACCGCATTCGTCAGGACGTAACGCGCAGTCCGGGGGGCGACAGCCGTATTTTCATGAACTCCTGTGTCGGCTGCCACTCGGGTATGGACCCCCTGGCCCAGGCCTTCGCCTACTACGAGTGGACCGGTGAAGAAGGTACCGATGGCGGCGAGCTGATCTACACCGAAGGTATGGTTCAGGACAAGTACCACATCAACAGCGGTAACTTCAAATGGGGCTATTCCACGCCGGATGACAGCTGGGTGAACTACTGGCGCAAGGGCCCCAATGCTACCTGGGTTGGCTGGAGCGATCTTGACGGCGGCGGTTACGAATCCAGTGAAAACGGTCCCTATGCCTACGGTAACGGTGCCAAATCCATGGGGATGGAGCTGGCCAATTCCCGTCTGTTTGCACAGTGTCAGGCCCGCAAGGTTTTCAAAACCGTTTGCCTCCGCGAGCCGGGCGATAGCACGGACCACAGTGTTATCGATTCCATGATCAATGACTTTGACTCCAATAATGGCAGCATCAAACGCCTCTTCGGCAAGGCTGCTTATTATTGTCGTGGCGAATAGGCGGGGGTATGACAATGAACACCAGAATGACTGAGATGACTAGCAACCTCGTAAAAATGCTGCTGATTGGCAGCGCCACGCTGATCCTGGGCGCCTGTGGTTCCAGTGGCACCGGCGTTGATGCCGGTTCCAGCTCCACACCGCAGTCCGGCTCCAACAACACAGAAACTCTGTCACCGAGGCAGGAGTACCTCAACCGGTCCGATGCCGAGCTGCCCAACGATGATGACATTCAGGCCTTTATGACCCATTTCTGGGATAACGTGGCCGCCGATGACCGTTGCGGACAATGTCATAATGCTTCCCACGAGGCACCCTTTGCCCGCACCGATAACGTGAACAGTGCCTACAACGCCACTCTGCCACTGATCAACCGGGCATCGCCTCAAACGTCGGCGCTGGTTGCCAAGGTAGAGAGTGGCCACCAGTGCTGGCAGAGCAGTGATACCGCCTGTGCCCAGATCCTTACCCGCTGGATTCAGAACTGGGTCAATGCCGGTGAAGGCAGCGGCGAAAGCTCCACTACCATCGTGCTGGAAAAACCCGACGAGATAGACCTGGCCAGCACCAAGGTGCTGCCGGCGAGCTATCCGGGGACTTTTACCGAAATGGGTGGTCTCCATGAACTGCTCACCACCTACTGCAGTGACTGCCACACCGAAGAAGCAGCCATGCCCATTGCGCCCTACTTTGCCACTTCCGACCCGCAAAGTTCCTGGGACGCAGCCCGCAGCCGGATTGATGTGAATGATGAAAACCGTACCCTGCTGCAGGCCCAGTCACGCTTTGTGGTGCGACTGCGGTCCGAGTTCCACAACTGCTGGGATGATTGCCAGGACAACGCCACCGAAATGCTCAATGCCATTCAGTCCATTGCCGGGGGCATAGAGCTGCAGGAGATTGATCCGAGCCTGCGCATCAGTGGTGGCATGATCCTGACAGAAGGCACTGTTGCCAGCAGCGGCGGTCGTTTCGAGCAACACCAGATCGCATTCTGGAATTTCAGTACCGGCGAAGGCAAAGTGGCCTATGACACCAGCGGTGTGGAACCTGCCATGAATCTTTCCCTGTCCGGCTCGGTAGACTGGGTTGGCGGCTGGGGTATTGATATCAACCCCGAAGACGGCCAGTCCGGCAGGGCCTGGGCAGATACTTCCAGCAGTAAAAAACTGTACGATGCCATCAGCCTGTCAGGCGAATACACGGTGGAAGCCTGGGTAGCACCAGCCAATGTCACCCAGGAAGAAGCGCATATTATCAGCTATGCCAACGGCAGCGATGCGCGCAACTTCACGGTGGGACAGACCCTGTACAGCTATGATTTCTTCCAGAAAACCAATGTGGACGGCGACGGCAGCAATGCCCTCTCTACCGGTGGTGAACTGCTGCAGGCAACCCTGCAGCATGTGGTGCTGACCTACGACCGGGAAAACGGCCGCCGGATTTACATCAACGGCGAATACACCGGAGACGCCGATAATGTCACCCCCGGGTTCCTGACGAACTGGAACGACGGCTATGTGTTTTCCATCGGTAACGAGCCCACCAATGACCGTCAGTGGCGGGGCATGGTGCGCATGGCAGCTGTTCACAACCGGGCACTGGATGCTGACGCCGTCCTGCAGAACTACAATGTTGGCGTGGGTCAGAAGTACTTCCTGCTGTTCGATATCACCGACCTTGTCAGCATTGATGATTGCTATAACAGTTACGTGGTGTTTGAAGCGGCACAACTTGATAATTACGCCTACCGCTTCAATGATCCGTTCTTTGCGCGCCTTTACGAAGCACTACCGGCCGGCAGCTCGCCTGCGGAATGTACCGCTACCGAACCGCCTCCCCAGGACAGCTATGCCTTTGATATCACCGATATCCGTATCGGCATCAACGGCAAGGTGGCGGAAACGGGTCAGGCTTTCCGGAACGTGGGCCGCGATGAAGCCGGCAACCAGGAAGGCTACACCATTGAGTCGGCACTGAATCAGACCGGCTATCAGCAA
>JAWVYU010000269.1:0-7088 GCA_033722575.1 Ketobacteraceae bacterium
ATATTGTGGTGATCTGCGTTACGGTAACCGGGATGCAGCAAGGGCAGTTCGTCAAAGTAACGGAGACCCGTAAAGTGCATAACGGCGAGTGGCGTGGTGAGCACTGGACGGCGATTCAGATGGCCACTGCTTCCGGTGTTTGCGCTGTGGTGGATCTGTTTTTTGAGGGTGCGTTGCCCGAAAAAGGCTTCGTTAAACAGGAACAGGTGGATCTGGCGCTGTTTCTGGGCAACCGCTTTGGATTCCAGTTTAATCACGCCCAGCGCTGTGCGAACTGACCATTAAATTTTCATGTAAGATGCTGTTCAGACAAAGGCTATAGGGAGACTTGCTCATGAACTGGGAAACCTCACTGGAACCACTGGCAACCTACAGAAACTCACAGGGCCAATTCCCTGCCGCAGTGGTTGGCGGTATGGCTTTCTACGGTAAAACCCACAACGCTGTGCGCTCGCCGGTTGATGGCGGAACGCTGGCCGATGTTGGTGTGGCGGAACAGGAGCATCTGGCCGAAGCGGTCAGTATGGCGCATGAATGTTATCTTGGGTGGCGCCAGACGCCGGCACCCAAGCGCGGAGACCTGGTGCGCACCATGGGCGAGCTTGCCCGGGAGCAGAAAGAGTCTCTGGCCCGGTTTATTACCCTGGAAGCGGGGAAAACCTGGCAGGAGGCGCTGGGCGAAGTGCAGGAAATGATAGATATCTGCGACTTTGCCTGTGGCCTGTCCCGGCAGTTGTATGGCTTGACCATTGCCACGGAGCGACCGGATCACCGCATGATGGAACAGTGGCACCCGCTGGGTGTGGTGGGCATTATCACCGCTTTCAACTTTCCCATGGCGGTGTGGTCCTGGAACGCAGCGCTGGCGCTGGTGTGTGGTAACACCCTGGTGTGGAAGCCATCAGAACAGACGCCACTGTGTGCGTATGCCTGTCATCATCTGATCCAGCAGGCACTGGAGCGGTTGGGCTGGGAGGCGAAGTATCCGGGCCTGAGCAGTGTGGTGGTGGGTGATAAAACCCTGGGTCAGGCACTGGCTGAGCACCGGCGGGTGCCACTCGTATCGGCCACCGGGTCGGTGCCTATGGGCCGCTCTGTGGCAAAGAAAGTGGCAGAGCGGCTGGGGCGCTGCCTGCTGGAGCTGGGGGGCAATAATGGCATGATCATCAGCGATCAGGCTAATCAGGAGCTGGCGCTGAAAGCCACGGTATTTTCTGCGGTTGGTACCTCTGGCCAGCGCTGTACCTCATTGCGACGCCTGTTTCTTCATGATGCCGTGTACGATGATTTTCTGGCAAAAATGGTTGCCGCCTACGAAACCATTCGTATCGGTGACCCCAGGGACGAAAATAATCTCCTGGGGCCTCTCGTCAGTGAAGCTGCCGCAAAAGCATTTCAGGATGCCCTGCAACAGGCAAAAAACCAGGGTGGCAAGGTGGTTTATGGTGGTGAGCGATTGACTGAAGGCGTTCCGGGGGGTGTCTATGTCACGCCGGCCATCGTGGAAGCGGATGCGGAAATGGGTATTGTGTTTGAGGAAACCTTCGCGCCTCTGCTCTATGTGATCCGGTACCATGACCTGCAGGAAGCCATTCAGTGGCATAACGCAGTACCTCAGGGCTTGTCCTCTGCAATCTTTACCGACAGCCTCCAGGAAGCTGAGCTGTTTTTGTCTGCGGCGGGTTCTGACTGCGGCATTGCCAATGTCAATATCGGTACATCCGGTGCCGAAATCGGCGGTGCGTTTGGCGGGGAAAAAGACACCGGTGGTGGCAGGGAGTCGGGGTCTGACGCCTGGAAAAGCTACATGCGACGGGCCACCAATACCATCAATTATGGCAGCGACATGCCGCTGGCACAGGGTATCAGGTTCAACCTTTAGGCAGTGATATCAAGCGGTGCTATCAGCCAGTAAATTGTGTTGCTGTGCCTTGAGTACGGCCTCGGTGCGGTTGCGCACGTAGAGTTTGCTATAAATATTTTTCAGGTGCCATTTCACCGTGGAAATATTGATTTCACACTGTGAGGCAATGGTTTTGTTGGGCAGCCCCTGGCAAAGCAAAAGCAGAATTTTCTGCTCTGTCTGGGTAAGGGACTCGAATTCCAGTGTCTTGTCCCGGACAGGCGGATTTCTTTTGCCCCGCTTGATCACCGCCATTCTGAAATCGACATTGCGCAGACTTTCAACCAGGTCCTGATCAACATCATGGTCCACCAGGCCGGCTTCCAGAGCGTAGTGAAAAAGCTCACCAAAGCCGGTGACTTCATCGAACAGTGCGCGGATGATCCCCGTACCCTGGCTGGTGCGCAGGGCCTGATTCAGATACTCACAGGCTTCTTCGTGATTTTCCCGGCCAAATTCCAGCACCGCAGTGCTGGACAGCAGCACAATGCGCAACATGCTGTCCCGTTGTAGCAGACAGACCTGGCTGAGTTGTCCCAGCAGGTTGCCCGCCATGTCCAGTTCGTTGTGATGCAGTGCCACCATGAGCTTGGTGCGCAGGGGAATATGGCCCACGGCAGGACAATAGCGGCTGTTGTAAAAATTCAGTTCCAGATCCATGTCCTGTACGGCGTTGTCGCCGGCATCGCCCGACCGGTACAGGTGGTTACGCATCTGCTCATGATGGATGGCGCTGTACCAGCGTTGATAACTGGCGGCATCCAGCTTGCTGACCAGCTCTTCCAGCAGGCGGCTGGCATTGGCGTAGCGTTGTTCCCAGATTTCGATTCTGGCTAACACCAGGTAACCGTGCACCATGAATTCGGTAATCGCGGGCAGGCCCAGCCGGGGCAAGGCATTGGAAATCAACAGCCGGGCTTCCTCCAGGTCATTGCGGTCATAAAGCAGCATGGCCTTGACGGTGAGCAATATGGAAAAGGCAGGCGAGTCATCCAGCTCGGCACATTCACTGATTTCGTTATCAATCCCTTTGATGGAAAGGTCGTAGCGGCCTAACGCCCGATCTGAGAGGGCAATCAGGACCGTGGAGGTGGTGTAGTTATACAGATCAGTGCGCCTGGCGTTGGCCATTTTGGCCTTGACCGCGAAAAACCGGGATTTTTCATAGCGGCCATTCATGAACAGCAGAAATGCATAAATGTTGGTGATCATAAAGCGATAGTCGCTGGGGGTATCCAGGTAATCCTTCACCCGCTCCATCGCCTCGGCCGATATGGCGTTCAGATCATTTTCAAAAATGAATTGCAGCAGGCTGAGCACCTGGGCGTTGGTGGCAAAGCGCTTTATATCGTCGCTGTCGCGGTCAGCCAGCAGGCGATAGCTGTTGGCCTCGAAGAACTCACGGGCAATGCGCGCCTGCTCAAACTTGCGTTCGCAAAGCAGCGCCCAGATGTAATCCATGTACAGTTCGGGATCATGAATCAGGTCATTTTCAGGAAGAGATTCCAGCACCCTCAAGGCTTTTTCGGACTCACCACGGGACAGGTGGAGTGTCACAAAATGGCTTGCTGTGTTCACGGTATCTGATCTTACGGCACGATTTCCTTCCAGATAATGCGTGAAAACAGGACTGGAAACTTTGCCGTTCCATTCGCGGTGGTGTGAATTCATAAGTCGTTTTATTTATCGTTATTGTTTCGCAGAACATTATTACGTTCTGAAACACTGGACAAGTGTTTAGCGACAAAATGGGACGATATTCACAAAAAGACATGAAAAGGTATGCCATTTGGTATAGTAAGCCACTCAGTTTGTGGGGTTGATTCCGTTACCATCTGTAAATTGGGTTCTCCGATAAATGCTTTAAGATCAATCGGATAAACCAAAAAAGCCATGAATCCGGAGGCGAATTCATGGCTTTGTGTCACGATTTGATTAAATTATCGACGCACTTTTAACTCAAACCACTCGTTTTCCTCATCCCAGGGGAAGAAACCGTTCTCGACGTTCTCCAGCTGGCTGGCCAGCTCCGGGAAGTTGCGAATAAGCACGCGTGTAAAGGTGACGTCGTCAATCCAGTCAAGGCCCTCGGGGGTGTAGATTTCAGGGCGATAGTCCACCGTAAAGAAACGGTCCGCCATCAGACGGCGTGACGCCATAGCGATAAAGATCTGGAAGGAAGTTTCGCCAAAGCCGTAGCCGGGGGGGCGATAACCTTCGGCGAACGAACCAATCATCACGTCCAGGGCTTCGATATCATCGTTGTAGAGATCGCGCATCTTTTCCGCCAGTTCCACATCGGGAGTGATGTCGGTGAAGTCAGATACCGGTTTCAGACCGATCTGACGGCGGAACTCGTTGTAGCGGGGAATACCGCGCTCACGGTCACGGATAATGTCCACAGCACCCAGATCCGTCATGGGCACGCCCTCTTCAAACGGGAAGTTCATCAGGAAGTCCGGATAGTTGTTCAGCTCCAGCAAACCAGGGTGAGTGCGGCCGAAAGAATACAGCAGGTCGGAAATACCGTAGGAATCGGCTACCGCGGTGGACCCGGCAAAACTGTGCTCAGGCAAGGCGCTTACCCCGATAACCTGATCGGTGCCGGCGTCCCGCACTTCCAGTTCGTCGCGCAGCAGGGGGTGCATACGGTAAACGGCGGTAAACTCTTCAGTGAGGCTGAAAGGCACGCCTTCAAGCAGGGTGGGGCCGGCAATAATGCCGTCAGTGGCGGGATTGCCCAAGCGGGGGAAATTCATGGGTAACAGGCCGCGCCAGTTAGTGAACATGGCATCCCGCAGAATGTCATTTTTGAGAATAGCGGGCGTCCAGTCCACGGTATGGATTTTTGCCATTTCCGCAGCGTTGATAAGGCGTGCGGTCTGGAACAATTGTTCATCGGTCCAGTCCGGATAATTGGACTTCAGCATGTCCGCAATCTTGTTATGTTCCAGAACGAACAGGGTATGCATCAGCTCCAGGCCAATCCACCAGTTGCGGTTGAAGCCCGTATCCACAATGCCTTTTTCCGGGTCCACAGGCAGGCGGCCGTTCACCACGATCATCTTGCCATCCACGAAGCTGCGCAGGCGGTTCTGGGTTTCCTGATCGCTGCCATAGATCTGTGAACCGTCCCACCAGGCGGTATTTTCGTTAATGTAGGTTTCGTCGTAATCACTGGCATGGGGTGAGGTGTCTTCAGGCGTGCGCCCCACCGGCATGGTGCCGTCGCCACTGTTATGGGTATCAGTGGAGTCAACAGGAACCTTGATCTGGTTGTCGTGGTCCCGCAGACCGTGTTCGAACCAGTCATGAATCATGAACTGGATCCAGGAGGCGGCCAGGTAGTTCAGGAAGGGTACTTCCCTGATCCCGTCGGTGCGGGTCAGCAATTCCTTACTGATTTCACGGGGGTTGGGTTCCAGCAGTTTTTCGGGCTCCATAAAGGATGCATCCGGCTGAATATTCCGACCCATGCGCATGCCAGACATCCCCATTGCCGGCAGTTCAAGGTCGTTACAGCGGCCATCGGCGCTGCGATATATCATGTCTGCATCGGTACACTCAACCGTGGGCCAGTCGCCATCGGCATAAGTATCAAACAGGTTGTTTTCGAATAGTTGGCAACGAATATTGGCAAGTGTTAATAGACCGATCAATGGTCCAAACACCCACCACTTCATGTATGCGCTCATAGTGATCTCACTCTCTTTTGTAATTATTCCTGTGTTTAACAAACGATTCCTGTGGTTAAAAAAAACGAGAGAAGGTTTACTTGAATCTCGTTACTGGAATCTTTCCACAAAAGTTTAAGAGCGGCCCCCGCCTTTGGTGGGGGGAGTAGGGATTCTTTGCAGGTTCGTGAGCTATGTGGTGATAAATAAAACGCTAATTGGATCATCCACTTACTGAATTTCACCACCCCATACTTTGGAAGGGTGTACGTGGTTCTGCTTTCCGGTATTACTGTGATCTGATGAGTTTAACCACAGTCAAAACAACCAACTAAATAATTAACGTTAACAAAAATATAAAGGGTACCTTCACATGAAACTTAGACATGTTGCGCTGTTGACAGTTGTTCCTTCAATGCTGCTGGTGGGGTGCGGCGGTGAGGAACGCCGTTCCGTAACCGGCAGTTCTGATCTGACCGGTTTGTGGCGAACCACGCTGACCAGCGCGCAGATAGGACTGGATGCCGACTCCAATATCAGCTACCTGCTGGATGAATCTTCCCAGGGACTGTTTATGACAAGCTGTATTAACCGTACACGCATAGAACTGGAAAGAGATGGTAACACCATAAAAGGATTGCCGGTTGGGGATACCACCGTGGTGGATAACGATACTGTTCGCGGTTCCGGTGATTTTGGTAATTCCCGCGGATCGAAAATTGCTTTACCTCTGATTTTTGATATGGGCACTTTATCCATCAATGGCTCAGGTATGGGTAACAACACCTTTACGGATTTATGTATTATTTCTTCGGATGCCAAGGTGCTGGGTAAAACCACCTATGAAGAATATTCCGCGGCGACCCTTTTCAAAGGCGAAACGCTGGAACTTCGTCTGCGTATTATGGCCAATATCGGTGCTGCCACTTACAGCCTGGTTCGTGAACCTGCGGCGAGAGAAGCCAGCCTGGTGATTCGCTCGCAGGCATTGATTGATGTCTATAACCGGACCGAAGTGGCGTTGCGGGATGGCACGGTCACTATCACCGAGGATTCCAATGTCTGGTTGAAGGGTAACTACAGTGGTGTGACGCCCGACGGCGTATTACTCACGGGCGACTTTGAATTCGAAAAACCCTGACCCATAAGCGGTGGCTTGTGCCACCGCTTTCTATACGGAAACTACGGAAACATTGTTCATTGGCGTTATCAGGGTTTATCATGGGATAAATCCTTATAGATAAGCGCAACGATATGAATCCGGTCAAGGACCTGGGTGCTGTTCCGGTCAGGGGCAAATCACAAGGCGTCCACTTTTCCCTCTATTCTTCCTCTGCCCGCGCCGTTCAGGTGACGGTGCTGGATCCTGCCAGTGGTGAGCCCCGGGGTCGCTTTGCGCTGGAGAAATCACACCAGGGAATTTGGTCGGCCGAAGTGAAACAGGCCTGCGTCGGTGATTTCTACGTGTATCATGTCAGCCACACTCACGAGATAGTTGTGGGGAATTATTA
>JAWVYU010000270.1:0-7057 GCA_033722575.1 Ketobacteraceae bacterium
ACCCCGGCTGCCACCCCCCCTTCGG
Organism: Ketobacteraceae bacterium; assembly: GCA_033722575.1. Classification (GTDB taxonomy): domain Bacteria; phylum Pseudomonadota; class Gammaproteobacteria; order Pseudomonadales; family Ketobacteraceae. Next base: position 26 of record JAWVYU010000270.1, read on the forward strand.
ATACAATCTTGAAGAGGCCGATATCCCCGGTGCGGGAAACATGGGTGCCGCCGCACAGCTCAATGGAAAAATTATCGGTTCCCATGGTGAGCACACGGACTTCATCATCGTACTTCTCACCAAATAGCGCCATGGCGCCTTTGGCTTTGGCTTCATCGATGGCCATCAGCTCTGTGGTCACGGGGGTATTGGCAATAATCTGTTCGTTTACGGTTTTTTCCACTGCGGCGATTTCTTCTGCCGTCATGGCTTCAAAGTGGGAAAAGTCGAAACGGAGCCGGTCAGGTGCCACCTGGGAGCCTTTCTGGGTAACGTGATCCCCCAGAATGTTACGCAGCGCGGCGTGCATCAGATGAGTGGCCGAGTGATTCAGGCGTATGGCATCCCGGCGACGGTTGTCGATTTCCAGCAACACCGTTTGCCCTACCGCAAGATGCCCCTGACTGACCTTGCCATGATGCAGGTGCGCTTTTCTTTCCCTGGTGGTGTCACTGACTTCAAATCGCCCGGAGTCTGCTTTCATCAGGCCCGTGTCACCCACCTGGCCGCCAGACTCTGCATAAAAAGGTGATTCATCCAGAACGATCACGGCTTCCTGGCCCTGCTCCACCCTGTCAACGGCGTTGCCTTTGACATACAGCTCTGTGATGGTGGCCCTCCCGGCAATGTGCTCATAGCCGGTAAACTCGGTGACTGATGCCACATCCAGGCCGCCATGGTAATCGCTGGCAAACTGGTCCCCCTGTCGCGAGCGGGCTTTCTGCTCCGCCATCAGGCGATCGAAACCTTCATGGTCAATGGAAAGGTTTTTTTCACGGGCAATATCGGCCGTAAGATCAGCGGGAAAACCGTGGGTGTCGTAAAGCCGGAAAACCAGATCACCGGGCAACGTATCCCCCTCCAGAGACGCCAGCCCCTGATCAAGGATTTTCATACCCTCATCCAGGGTTTTCAGGAATTGCTCTTCTTCACGCAGCAGTACTTTTTCAATGGTGCTTTGCTGCTCTTTCAGTTCCGGATAGGCTTCTCCCATTTCATGGGCCAGGGCGCTGACCAGCTGGTGGAAGAAGGCGCCCTTGGCGCCCAGCTTATGGCCGTGCCGAACCGCACGGCGCACGATACGACGCAACACATAGCCACGCCCTTCATTGGACGGCATCACTCCATCACAGATCAAAAACGCACAGGAGCGGATGTGGTCGGCAATGACTCGCAGGGATTTGTTTTCAGGATCATCCGCCCTGGTAACATTCTGCACCGCTGCCAGCAGGTTTCTGAACAAATCGATTTCGTAGTTGCTGTGCACGTTCTGCATCACCGCCGCAATACGCTCCAGCCCCATGCCGGTATCCACCGACGGTTTTGGCAAGGGCTCCAGAGAACCGTCCGGCTGGCGGTCGTACTGCATGAACACGAGGTTCCAGATCTCGATATAACGGTCACCGTCTTCCTCCGGTGATCCCGGAGGGCCACCCCAGACGTCTTCGCCATGATCGTAAAATATCTCGGTACAGGGACCGCAGGGACCGGTATCCCCCATCTGCCAGAAATTGTCCTTTTCACCCAGACGGGAAAAGCGACCAGGATCAATACCCATTTCCTTCAGCCAGATATCCTCGGCTTCCTGATCCTCGTGAAACACGGTTACCCAGAGTTTTTCCTTTGGCAGTTTGAGGGTGACAGTGAGAAACTCCCAGGCAAACTGAATCGCTTCGCGCTTGAAATAATCACCAAAGCTGAAGTTACCCAGCATTTCAAAAAAGGTATGGTGACGCGCTGTATAACCCACGTTTTCCAGGTCGTTATGTTTGCCCCCCGCCCTGACACAACGCTGACTGCTGGTGGCCCGGGTATAGGCCCGCTGGTCCCGGCCCAGAAACACGTCCTTGAATTGCACCATACCGGCGTTGGTAAACAGCAGCGTGGGGTCATTGGCCGGAATCAGCGAACTGCTGGCCACCACGGTGTGCTCTTTTGACGCAAAGTAATCAAGAAACGCTTGGCGAATGTCAGAGGTTTTCATAGATATCCTGGATGATTGATAAGGATGAATAAGCGAACGGAGGGGGATTTTAGCATCATTTCAGGGGTGGTTTGTACATTCCTGATGCCCCTGCTCCAGTGCATGGGCAATCTGGTCGCCAGTGTAGCCACGATAGGCCAGAAACCGCTGCCGCCGGGCCCGCTCCCGGGGGTCGCTGGTGACGGGCTGGCGGAATTTTTTTTCGTAGGCGGATAACGCCAGGGCAAACCAGTCGCCCCCGAACTCCGCGAAGGCGGCTTCTATGGCATCCCCGCTCAGCCCCCGGTGCTTCATATCCTGACGAATACGCAGGGGCCCCTGGCCGCGGCCGGCTTTTGACTGGAGCAGCATGCGGGCATAGCGGTCGTCGGACTGAAGCTGTTGCGACTGAAGCCACACCAGTACTTCTTCAGCGCTTTCGCTGTCGCTTCTGGCATTCAGCTTCTGGAGCAGCTCACGGGCACCATATTCCCTGCCCGCCAGCAGGCCCATGGCATATTGTTTTAACTCAGGAATTGTGAATGGCGTTTTCTGTTTCACTGTTGTCATGCTTGAAAAGATCGGGGTCAATACCGTGACGTTTCAATATTTTGTAAAAGTCCGAACGATTACGTTGCGCCAGTTTGGCTGCCAGCGTCATGTTGCCGCTGGTGGTACGCAGGAGCTGCTCCACATATTCTTTTTCAAACTGCCGCTTGGCTTCCGTTAAAGGTAGAATAGTATTGCCCTGGTGGCGAACCGCATCCTCCACCAGCTGCAGCGACACCACCCGGGATGTGCTGAGGGCCACCACCTGTTCAATCACATTGGTCAGCTGGCGCACGTTTCCCGGCCAGTTGTACTGAATCATCAGTGAAAGGGCGTCTTTGGCAAAGCGTTTCACCGGCTGCCCGGTACGCCCGGCAATGGCGTTCAGGTAATGATTTATCAGTAACGGAATGTCTTCCTTGCGCTCACTCAGCGATGGCAGACTCAGGTTGACCACATTCAGGCGATAATACAGATCCTCCCGGAAATTGCCCCGCTCCACTTCTTCCAGCAGGTCTTTGTGGGTGGCTGCCAGTAGCCGCACATTCACTTCATGGTACTGGGTACTGCCCACCGGCCGGATCTGACGCTCCTGTAAAACCCGCAGCAGCTTTACCTGCAGGCTCATGGGCATATCGCCCACCTCATCCAGAAACAGGGTGCCCTTTTCTGCCGCCATAAACAGACCTTTGTGATCCGCCGTGGCACCGGTAAACGCACCCTTTTTATGACCGAACAATTCTGATTCCAGCAGCTCCTCCGGCATGGCGCCGCAGTTGATGGGAACAAAAGGGCCCCCACTGCGTTCGCTGACCTGGTGAATGGTTTTGGCCAGCAACTCCTTGCCAGTGCCGCTCTCGCCACTGATGAGCACGCTCACATCACTTTTTGCCACCAGCCGCGCCTGATCCAGCACCCGGTACATTTTCGGGCTGCGGGTGATGATATCCTTTTCCAGCGCGGTTTCTTCGCTCTCGCTGAGGGGTGAATTCAGTGCTACTGCCTGCTGCAGGGTGGTCGCCAGCTCCTCTTTATCAACGGGTTTGGTGAGAAATGAAAACACACCTTTCTGGGTGGCCTGAACCGCCTGCTGAATTGAACCGTGGGCAGTGAGAATAATCACCGGTATCGCCGGCCAGCGCTGCTGAATGATTTCGAACAGGCCCAGCCCGCTGATACCATCCATTCTCAGATCGGTCACCACCACGGCGGGGGAACTCCGTTCCAGGCTCTGCAGGGCGGCTTCGCCACTGGAAACACTTTCCACATCATAATTCAGTGCCGTAATCCGCATAGCCAGCAACTGCAAAAGGCCCGGATCATCGTCTACCAACAGGATCTTTGCGGTGGTCATGTAAAAACTCCCTCACCCCTCAGGGTTGTGACTCAACTTCAATTTCGGTGAGTTTTTCTATAGTGGTGTCCATCTGTTCCTTGAGATTGCCATACAGGTTCTCCAGACGCACCAGGGCCTGTTGATGCCGGTCCAGCAGATCATAATAGGCCTCGTAGGATATGGGCCATTCTCGTGCGCCGCGTACCTGCTTCAGGGATCTGGCCAATACGGCTGGAGTAAAGTCCGGAGCGCAACTGGCAAGCAGCAGGGTCTGAAAACGGTCAGGCAGCGTCTCGCTGGTCTTGAGCCTGTTCATCAAGTCCTGGCGTACCGGCTTTTCCAGCCCACACAATTGCTTTTCATACATGATCACAACGCTGACCGGCGGCAAGGGCCAGCCGTCGGGATCCGCCTGCTCACCGATCAGCAATGATTCCTGATTATCCACGAGCTGCTTGATCAGGCCTGTTGCCACCACATCCGACTGGGAATAGGTCAGGCGTTTCTGAAGGTTAGATTGATCCAGGGGTTGAGACCACCCGTCCAGCAATGCGCAGGCTGACATCACCATCAGACAGCTGCCTGCCCCCAGAATTTTCAACAAAGTGTTCAAACGATCACTCCAAAGTCCAAAAAACGGTTTCCGATACGGGTCACGGAGCCGCTAACGAAAAATCCAGTCCAAAAGGTTTCTCCACGTCAGGAACCCGCGGGCACGACAACCCGTGCGGGGGTATCCAGCTCTTCCGGGGCCTGCGGGGTTATCAGAGGAAAGCTGACCGTAAAGCAGGCACCGCCCTCTCCCGGAAGATTCTCTACTTCAATTGCCCCCTGAAGAAAATCCACGCATTCCTTGACAATGGCAAGCCCGATGCCGCTCCCCTTCAGCGATCCCTGGCGCTGGGCTCCCCCCTGATAGAAAGGCTCGAACAAGCGCCCCATGTCCTTGTCCTGAATACCCGGCCCCTCATCCTCCACCTGTAACCACCAGCTCTCAGTGGTCTGGTCCACCCCCCAGGTCACAACAACCCGTTTGTCCGGAGGCGTGAGCTGAACTGCGTTGGATACCAGATTTCGGAGTATCATGCCAACCCGTACGACATCAATCACCAGGGAGGCTGACCTGGACAGCAAAACCAGTTTTACATTGCGGGTTTCCGCCAGCCCCTGCAAGTCCAGCAATTTTTCCGAACAAAAACTGCGCAAATCCACAGGCTTTATCTGCTGACTATGATCCTTTACCACGGAGTTATAATCCAGCAATTGCTGAATCAGCCCCTGTAACTGGCCGGCATTCCGCTGCAGAATACCCAGCACCTGGCGCTGTGACTGATTCAGCTTGCCCGGCACTTCGTCGTCCAGCAGAGAGCCTGCCTCCATAATGGCTGCCAGAGGTGTTTTCAGTTCGTGCGTAATCTGCTGCAGAAACGTATGCTTTTGCGCTTCCAGCATCAGCAACTGCTGCTGCATCCACTTGAGGCTATCGCCCAGAGATACCATTTCGTTGGAACCACTGATGTGGATGTCGGTTCGCCATTCCCCCCTGCCCATGCGCTTTATCGCCGCCGACAGCTGATAAATGGGGCGCAGCACCATAAAGGATACCAACCACACCAGCAGCAGCGCAGCCGGTAATGCGCAAAACCCCATCACCAGCAGATGCCACTGGGATTCCACGTAACTGGCTTCAAGCGCATCAAGCTCTGCCTGAACCCAGGTGGTCGCCTGATGATTCATTTTCTGGATGGTTTCATGCAGCTGCTTGAAGCGTTCCGCCACGGCTTGCGCTTCCGCTGCGTCAACGAATAAAAGTTGTTCAATTTGCTCAGACAGCTGCTGGATACGCTGATACTGATTCATGATGTCCCTGTGGCCGGAAACATCCTTCATGCGCGCCATCAACCCGGCAAAGTCACCCTGTTTTTGCTCAAAGGCCTGTCTCAGACGGCTATCCTTGAGCACCTGGAACTGCTTTGCCACACGCTCCATATCCTTTGCCTGGTCTGAAATGGAAGCGCCAAGCTCGGCCACACTGGCGGAAATAATCACCAGCTGACGCTGTGCTCTGTTATGGTGATCCATAACATTAAAGCCATATATCATTGCCGCCATCAGGGGCAGCATAGCCACCAGCGCTCCTATTACCCACTGGGCCTTGAGCGATGGAAGCCATTGTGTGTTGCCAAAAAGAAACATCTTAAGCTACTGAATTAATTGCATTTTTTTAAAATCCATCTAATAGTGTCGCTTTTTTGCAACACTATTTCTCCCAACACCCTGCTACAACCGTTCAAAAAACCATCACACATTAAATAAACTACTGAAATAATTAATTATTTCTACGTTGGCACGCTTATTGTATATCCCCACTACACAAGGTAAGTGGGGCTGTCTGGCCGATAGCACCCCGGTTTCGAACCGTGCTGTCCCACCACCCCAGGAAACGACCACTGGCGGAATTATAACGCCGTAATCCGTTAACCACAGCAAGTCAGGAGTGAATATGTCCAAGCACCTTCCTCGTCACTGTATAAAGGGTCTGCTCTTATCCTTCGCGTTAATGACGCCCCCTGTTTCAGATGCCGTGGAGCAACGAGGCGTGCATGACAGCGAGCCCCCAGATAACCGGCTTATGCAACTTGTGGAGGAGAGCTGGCGAAAGGGAACTATCGACGCGGCATTCCTGCTGAACAAAAACCTGGAAAGCGGCAGCATTGAGGTAACGGTAAAAGAGACCACAGCCATCCTTCGTGGCACGGTGGATTCGCCCGTTAAGCGCAGCCTGGCTGCCGAAATCGCACGCAGTGTCGAGGGTATCCAGACGGTCGCCAACCAGATTGTGGTAAAAACCAGTCCCTACAGTAAACCCGCGTCCAGCACCGCTCTCAAACCCAATTACCAGGATACCCTGCTCACCGCCAGGGTGAACCAGAAGCTACTTTCCAACAAATACCTGCGTACCGCAGCAATCGACGTCCACACCCAGGACGGAGTGGTGGAGCTGAGCGGCAATATTCCGGAGGATTCCCTGCGGGATCTTGCCTATTATCTGGTCAAAAATGTCCAGGGAGTAAAGAGTGTCGACAACAAGATCAAGGTGCGTCTGGTGCAATAAACGTTTCCCGCACGTCAGGAAGCACAGGGA
>JAWVYU010000271.1:0-7052 GCA_033722575.1 Ketobacteraceae bacterium
AACCTTCGTAAATGGCACGCCCGGTGATGGCACCCAGCACACCGAATCTGGCGGCAGGCACAAGGCGTTTGATGTCTTCCATATTGGTGACACCACCGGAAGCAATCACAGGAATATTAATGGCCTTGGCCAGGTTCACCGTGGCTTCCACATTCACTCCCTGCATCATGCCGTCACGGCTGATGTCGGTGTAGACGATGGCATCCACACCATCGGATTCAAACTGTCTGGCACAGTCCACCGCGCTGAGGGCGGAGACTTCTGCCCAGCCATCGGTAGCCACCATGCCATCTTTGGCATCAATGCCCACAATGATATGGCCGGGGAACTGCTCACAGGCCTCGAACACAAAGTCCGGGTCCTTCACTGCCTTGGTGCCGATAATCACGTAATCAACGCCAGCGGCAATGTAACGCTCGATGGTATCGATACTGCGGATACCACCGCCAATCTGCACCGGCAGATCGGGAAAGGTCCGGGCGATTGAGCGTACAATCTCTCCATTCACCGGCTCACCATCAAAGGCCCCGTCCAGATCCACCAGATGCAGACGGCGGGCGCCCTTTTCTACCCACTGACCCGCCATTTCCACGGGATTGTCTGAAAACACGGTTTCATCGTCCATGCGCCCCTGACGCAGACGAACACATTTTCCTTCTTTCAGGTCGATGGCGGGGATGATTAACATCAGCTTGCTCTCAATGGTTTTCCGTTTCGTTTCAGGCGGTCAGGTAAGGATTCAGCTCTGGCCGTCCCAGCTCATAAAATTCTGCAGTAATTGTAGTCCGGCTTTCTGACTTTTCTCGGGGTGAAACTGCACGGCAAAAATGTTGTCTCTCGCCATGGCGGCGGTAAAGGTTTTACCGTAGTCACATTGTCCGGCGATCAGCTCGGCATCCGGTGTGTCCACGTAATAGCTGTGCACAAAATAAAACCGGGCGTTATCTTCAATATCATTCCACAGGGGATGCTGCTGAGTATGACGCACCTGGTTCCAGCCCATATGGGGTACTTTCAGGTGTGTTCCGGCGGTATCGCGCAGGTCGTCGCCGAAGAACCTGACTTCACCGGGGAAAATATCCAGACAGTCGACGCCCTGGTTTTCCTCACTGTGGGCCATCATGCACTGCATGCCCACACAGATTGCCAGGAACGGCTTGTCCTTTATGACCTCATTTACCACCCGGTCCAGTCCCAGACGGCGAATTTCGCCCATGCAATCACGAATGGCCCCCACGCCGGGGAATACCACGCGGTCAGCGGACAGAATGGTGTCAGCATCGGATGTCACCCGTACTTTGCTGCGAGGAGACACATGCTCCAATGCTTTCTGAGCGGAATGGAGATTTCCCATTCCGTAATCAATAACTGCAACCGTATTAGTCATGAGTTTCCGGCTTTGAATCTGATAAAAATGTTACTGCCCTGAATCAGAGCGATCCCTTGGTGGAGGGCATTACCCCCGCCATGCGCTCATCCCGCTCCACGGCCATACGCAACGCGCGGCCAAAGGCTTTGAAGATGGTTTCTGCCTGGTGATGGGCATTGAAACCTTTCAGGTTATCGATATGCAGCGTTACCAGGCCATGGTTTACAAACCCCTGAAAGAATTCCCAGAAGAGCTGGGTGTCGAACGCCCCAATAGAGCCGCGGGTAAACTCCACATCCATAAACAGCCCGGGGCGGCCGGACAGATCCAGCGCCACCCGGGACAGGGCCTCGTCCAGCGGCACGTAAGCGTGGCCGTAGCGGCGAATACCTTTCTTGTCACCCAGTGCCTGCTTTAATGCCTGCCCCAGGGTAATACCGATATCCTCGGTGGTGTGGTGGGCGTCAATATGGAGATCACCCCTGGCAACGATGGTGATATCCATCATGCCATGTCGCGCCACCTGGTCGAGCATGTGTTCAAGGAAAGGCACACCGGTCTCAAAATGGCTTTTACCGGTGCCATCGAGATTGATGTCGATCTTGATTTGGGTTTCCAGCGTATTGCGCTCCACAGAGGCAGTACGTTGCTCGACTTCAGTCGCCATAGTGTCTCCAGTTTGATTGGCTGTGCTCCGCTGCGGAACGGCGAAAACCGCCGCAGCGGGCGCAATTATACTGCAGAATGGGGTGTCAGGTGTAATTCTGAGTGGTTCAATTCCCGATTTCATCATCGGCCACCCTCCATCGCCCCGGCGTCCGGGCCCTGAAGCCGCCCACGGCCCTTCAGGAAGACTGTTCCCGCGCCTTCTCCAGCCAGCTGAACACCATCTGGTTAAGGGCATCCTTGCGCAGCGGCTTGGCCATGTAATCATCCATACCGGCTGCCAGGCACTTGTCGCGATCCCCTTCCATGGCGTTGGCAGTCACCGCAATAATGGGCAAAAAACGCCCTCTCAGGTGGCTCCGGATCTGTCGGGTGGCCTCGTAGCCATCCATCACCGGCATCTGGCAGTCCATCAGCACCAGCCCGTAATGACTGTTTTCCACCGCTCTGACCGCCTGCAGGCCATCCTCTGCAACATCCGTTTCAAACCCCAGCTTTTTCAGAAAACCCGCCGCCACCTTGCGGTTCACCGGATTATCATCCACAACCAGCACCCGCGGCAGGTTGGCCGGCGTCAGACGTTCCCTGCTGGCATCCTTCTCCGCCATGGGCTCGGCACCCAGCATGCTTTTCAGCAGATCTTCCCTGCTGCAGGGGACGTACAGGTGGGGCAGCGGACGCTGGCCATATTTTTCATTGGGCTGGCGCAGCTGAACCACTCGTACACCGCCATGGTGTGCCAGGTAAGGATTCATGCGGGACCAGAAACGCTCACTCATTTCCTGGGCAATGAAGAGCCACTGATAATCCTTTCGGGACATGATCGCATCCAGGTCGCGGATCACGCGGGTTTCCTTGGCATGCCAATCGAAACCGAGGCCCCACTGCTGACAGGCAATCTGGAGCACCGTCTTGGTGGCGGGCAAATCACCGATCAGCAACACGGCACCAGGAGTGCGCGCATTGCCCCGGGCCTTTTTCAGCTGCTTGCGCTCTTCCAGAAGGCTGGTGCCATGAACGGTTTCGCTGATCACCGGCAGCTCAAAATAAAAAGACGAACCCACTCCCTTGATGGATTTGACCCCAACGCTTCCGCCCATGGCCTCAATGATACGCCGGCACAGTGCCAGCCCCAGGCCCGACCCGTCAAAACGGCGGGTTGAGGACAGGTCCTCCTGCACGAATGGCTGGAAAATACCTTCCTGCTGCTCATTGGCAATGCCCACGCCCGTGTCCTTCACCTCTACATACAGGCGATCAGCCGACAGCATTTCGGCCCACAGCAATACGGAGCCGTGAGAGGTAAATTTCACGGCGTTGGACAGCAGCGCCGCCAGCACCTGGCGCACCTTTACCGCATCCAGGGTCACTTTTTCCGGAAGGTTGGCTTCCACCACCACCCCCACATCCAGACCTTTCTGGTAGGCCTCTGGTGCCACCAGGGCCACCTGTTCGTTCAGCAGCGTTTGCACGGTGATTTCTTCTGGGTGAAACTCCACTTCGCCGGATTCCAGCCGGGAAAAATCCATAACATCGTTCACCAGCGCCAGCAGGTTTCTGCCCGATTTCCAGGCCAGATCCAGTTGCTGGTGCTGCTCATCATCCAGGGGAGTGTCCCGCAACATCTCCAGCATGCCCAGCAGGCCGTTCATGGGGGTACGGATTTCATGGCTGACAATGGCCAGAAACCGGCTTTTGCTTTCTGCGGTCTTTACGGCGATGTCGTGGGCTTCCTTCATCTCCTCCGCGGCCCGCACAATGTCGTTGATATCCACCATCACGCCCCGCAAGCCCACTACGTTCCCGTCCTCTATTTCCACTGAAAGGAGCGCCTTCAGCCAAACATAATGTCCGTCGGAGTGACGCGCCTTGAACTCCACGTAGTTGTCCCGGGCTGTTTCCACCGCGTTGCGGAAGATCCGGGCAACCCTGTCCACATGGTCCTCATGCACCCAGTTACGCCACACCTGCATTTCATCCAGAAGGTCGTTATTGGAGCGGCCCAGCACATGCTCGGTCTGGCCGTTCACCATTTTGATGCGAATCGGATTAACGTCCGCCTCCCAGACAATACAGTCAATGGAGTTGATCAAGGACTGAAACCGCTCCTTGGCATCGTAGAGCTCATCCAGATAGCCTTTGATATCCAGACGCATATCATCCAGGGACGCCGCCAGATCGCCCACCTCATCATGGGCTTCAATATCCACCTTACGGTTCAGATCGCCCCGGGCCACCTGCTTGGCCCACTCCCGCAGTGCCAGCACCGGCTGCGCCACCCGCCGCGCAATCAGCGAGCTGGCCACAAAGATCACCAGGCAGCTCAGCAGTGCGATCACCAGTGCCCGCTCGCGGACTACCGCGAGGTCCGACAGGGCATCGTCGGCATCCCGCACCAGCAATAAAGACCAGCCCAGCTCAGAGAGGGTGTCGTATTTTTTTGATGGCTGGTTCACCACCAGCAGGTGCTCGTCGCCACGCTCCACGTAGCGGTGACCGGACACGTTCAGCATTTGCTTCAGCAGCTCGGGGTCTTCCATCGGCCACCAGCGACGGCCATATACCCGCAGGATATCGCCGCTGTCAGAAGAGCCCGCATCCTGCAGCAAAATAAAATTGGGAGCGGCGATAATGTAGCCGTCGCGGTCGATCAGTAACGCATACCCGCTTTCATTCTGGCCGCCGCTAACCACCTCGATGGAATTCACCATGGACAGCAGCTCGGTCCAGCTGAAACCCGCACTGAGCACACCGATCATGTCGCTGGTATTGCGCCGGAAAATCGGCACGGAAATCGCCACGCCATAGCCACCCACTGCCGGGTCCAGGCGCAGCCGCCCCAGGTTTTTCTCGCGCTTCTGCAGCGTGTTCCGGAACCATTCCGCATCCGCCACATCAACCCCCAGCAGATCCCGGTCGCCGGCTGCCACTATCCTGCCGTGAATATCCGCCACCACCAGATTGCTGTAGTAACCCCAGGAACGCTGGTAATCCCCCAGCATGTCACTGACGGTACCGTTGGGGTCGCCCTCTGCAATCTGCTGCATGATCTCCAGCTGCGCCCAGGACTGCACGTTCTCAGCAGAAAAACTGAAGCTGCGTTCCAGCTGGGAAATAGCCAGGTGTGAAGCCGCCTGCAGCCGCTCACCCACCTGATTGATAAGAGAGTCGCGGGCCTGATAGTAAACGACAGCACCGAATATAAAAATCGGCACCAGCGACACTACCATCATGGCCAGCAACAGTTTGCTGTGAATCGTCGGCACCACCCTGCCAACAATCGCTTTAAGATTCATCCGCCACTCGATCTGTCAAAAATCTGCTAACAACACCGGCTCTGGGAGTGGCGGGGCAAACCCCGGACATCCCAACGTCATACCAACAAGCACGTAATAAAACGGCAAAAAAATAGTGCAAAAATCATGCAAATCAAGGATTGCATGAATAAAGAAAAATCACGGCATACACAGAGTGTAGACAATTACTGGCATTCCAGTACCAATATCCCCGATTTTTGCCGGTTTTCCCCCAGGATCCCGGCACGCTACAATAGCCGCCCAATGTTACTGAAACTCATAAAAAATTCCTAACCTCTCTGTGGATAAATCTCCCATGAACTGGCCAGCCGCCAAACCCTTCCAAAAGGCCGTGCTCCAATGGTTCGACCGGCACGGCCGCAAAGACCTGCCCTGGCAGAAAAACATTACCCCTTACCGGGTGTGGGTTTCAGAAATCATGCTGCAACAAACCCAGGTGAGCACCGTGATCCCTTATTTTGAGCGCTTCATGGACAGTTTCCCCACCGTGCGGGCCCTGGCGGAAGCAGACGAAGACACGGTGCTGCAACACTGGACCGGGCTGGGCTACTACGCCCGCGCCCGTAACCTTCACAAGGCAGCAAAGCAGATCTGTGACAACAATCAGGGAACATTCCCGCAGTCTGTAGAAGAACTCACCGAATTGCCGGGGGTGGGTCAGTCCACCGCCGGGGCCATTGCCGCCATCAGCATGGGTATCCGGGCACCGATACTGGACGGTAACGTCAAGCGGGTACTGGCACGTTACCACCGTATTGCCGGCTGGCCCGGCCAGGCCGGCACCCTGAGCCAGCTCTGGTCTGCCGCCGACCACTACACCCCCCATGAGCGGGTGGCGGACTATACCCAGGCTATGATGGATCTGGGAGCCACCGTATGCACCCGCAGCAGGCCCAGCTGCCAGGCCTGCCCCCTGAACCGCACCTGCCAGGGGCTGGCTGAGGGGGATGCCCTGGAATACCCCGGCCGCAAACCGAAAAAACAGATTCCCACCAAAACCACCTGTATGCTGCTGATCGAAAGCCCCCAGGGCGAGCTGTTAATGGAAAAACGGCCGCCATCCGGTATCTGGGGCGGCCTGTGGAGTTTTATCGAGCAGCCTGAGGTGCCAAGCCGGGACGATCTGGCCACAAACCACCGGCTGGAGGTGGATTCCCTGGCCAGATGGGACACCCTGAAGCACACGTTTTCCCACTACCACCTGCTGATCACCCCCCTCCACGTACGGCTGAAAAACCAACCCCGACAGGTGATGGAGAGCCACCGGCAGATCTGGTATAACCCACGGGAATCCGCCGACTTCGGCCTGGCAGCCCCGGTGAAGAAACTACTGGCACAATTCAATCAGCAAAAAGGAGCCAACCATGGCTAAGACGGTATTCTGCCGCAAATACAAAACCGAGCTGGAAGCCCTGGCGGCCCCGCCGTTTCCCGGCCCCAAGGGCCAGAAAATCCAGGAAACCATTTCCAAAAAGGCCTGGATGGAGTGGCTGAAGCACCAGACCATGATGATCAACGAAAAGCACCTGAACGTGCTGGACCCGGGCACTCAGAGCTATCTGGAGACGGAGATGGAGAAATTCATGGACGGGGATGACTACGAGAAGCCCGAGGGCTACGTGCCACCGGAGAAAGGTGCTGATTCCTAAGCGCTTTTTTGAATAACTTGGCAGATGGCCTTGACACAACGCGCGATCAAC
>JAWVYU010000272.1:0-7039 GCA_033722575.1 Ketobacteraceae bacterium
GGATACGCTTGTCTGATGAAAAGTAATCATCCCAGGGGATTTCCGCAGCGGCCCGGTAAAGCGCATCAGGGTCCGTGGCCGGCACCTCCGCCACCTGCCACAATACCCGTGAGCCTACGCGGCTCCACAGACAGATACGGTAAGCCGTGGCCAGATCACACTGGCCGGTGACGGCACCTGAGCTTTTTATCCAGGATTCGCCACCAAGTGACTGAATCTCATCAAGTAATAACGCTTCGGTGCCGGTGGCACAGGTCACCACAACGGAATTAGGTCTGTTTTTTCCAAATTCGCTCACAAAACACTCACTTTCTAAATAACTACCGGTTCTTTGCTAATAGCCATATAAAATTCTTTTTTGAATTGTCACTTTTTAATCACCTTCGCGACAAGTCCATTTCTGGCCTGTACCGCTAAGGCTTTTTAATCAGACAGTTATCACAATGCCAATTGGCTATACTTTTTTACAATAAAAACACAGGCTCTTTATGCAATTTAATTCATTCACAGTCTTCTGCAAATTCGTTATCAATAAAGTCCTTGTCACCGTACTGTAAGGGAGCCCATTCAAATCAGAGTCACCTGTATTATTATCTGTTCCTACGTTCAATGATGCAGCGAACCGTTCCAGCTCCGGCATGTTGACTGACATGCATACAGGAGTGACAAGCTCAAGAAACGAGATAACTCGTCAAATACAGACAAAGAGGCATACTCTATGAGAAGACAAAAGCGCGATAAAGCTAACAGGGCTTATTCAAGAGGTTACAAGGCCGGTTTGGAAGGCCGCACTAAAACGCTTTGTCCGTACTCTGATATAACGACTCGTCAATATTGGCTCAATGGTTGGCGTGATGGACGTGAAGACAATTGGGCTGGTTATACAGGGGTGTCTGGTATCCATAGAATGGTAATCAACTGAACGAAAAACTTCTCAGCTATTTTCAAACTCAGCTAACAACTCAGCAACGCACAATTTTTTAATAGATGGTCTCCCGCCATCTCATGGGTATAACCCATCAGCACAGGGGCTTCTCAGGAAGCCCCTTTTTAATGTCTGCTCAGCCCTCATTGCCGTTACGATAAGCTTTGATCGCCTGCGCGCAGGACGAAACCAGTGACGGGCCATGGTAGATAAAACCGGTGTATATCTGCACCAGAGACGATCCGGCCCGGATCTTCTCCACTGCGTCCGCGGCCTCGCTGATGCCTCCCACGCCGATAATGGGACATTTCCCATCCAGCGCCTCAGACAGCCTGCGCAAGACCTCCGTGGACTTCTGAAACACCGGCGCACCACTGAGTCCTCCGGCCTCCTGACTGACAGGATAACGTTCCACACCCGGTCGCTCGATGGTGGTATTGGTGGCGATGACGCCATCCATATCAAACGTGATGAGTTTCTCCGCCACAATGGAAACCTCCTCATCGGTCATGTCCGGGGCAATTTTCAACACCAGGGGAACGTATTTCAGGTGCTTTTTATCCAGCACCTGCTGCTCCTGCTTCAGGGCTTGCAGCAGTTTATCCAGTGCCTCCCCGAACTGCAGCGAGCGCAACCCCGGTGTATTGGGGGAGGAGATATTGATAACCACGTAATCAGCGTATTCGTATACTTTCTGAAAACAGATCCGGTAATCATCGATGGCGTTCTCCACCGGCGTATCAAAGTTCTTGCCGATATTGACGCCCAGGATGCCATCATAGCGACTGGTGCGGATGCGTTTTACCAGATGATCCACCCCTTTGTTGTTGAAGCCCATCCGGTTAATGATGGCTTCACGTTCTGTAATCCGGAACAGCCTGGGACTGGGATTGCCGGGCTGCGGTCGGGGCGTCACCGTTCCTACCTCAATAAAGCCGAATCCCAGCGCCCCCAGTCCGGCGATATAATCCCCGTTCTTGTCCAGGCCTGCCGCCAGACCCACCGGATTCTTGAACTGCAGCCCCATCAGCTCCACCGGGTCATGGACCTGCCTGAACAGATAGGGGGTGAGCTTGAGGCGCTCCGCTGCGCCAATCAGGTCAAGAGATACGTGGTGGCTGGTTTCGGGTGAAAGCGCAAACAGACAGTTGCGCAGCAGCGGATACAACATGTTACGCCTCTCCATGGGTGGCACCGTAAACTGGCGCGCATTATAACCGATTTTTTACCGGATTCGCTTGATATCGCTGAACTTATTGTTGTCATCGAAATAAATCACGAAGGTTCCCCGGATACCGTCGTGAGTGACGAAAGGACGCAGAATATTGGCCGGAAAGCGCACCTTCTGCCCGGTGGTTGTGGTGGCCAGCACGGTACTCGCCGCCCCCTGATACCACTTGATATACTCATCCCGGCTGATTGACAGGGAAACCTGTATACTTTTTCGCATGGTCTGTTAGCTTGCCGGCTTACCTTCACTGCACCCCGGAGGCCCTGTCGGGCCGCGGGTCAGAACCCCTCCGAGTCCGAATGCAGTGTGGTCTGCGCAATATCCATTAATTCCCGCAGGGCCACGCCGTACATGGAGAACTCCTTGGTGTCCGTGGCCCGGAATTCCGCCACCATGGCCCGCCAGCGACGGATCAGATCCTCGTGGCGGGCGGCCCAGTTTTCAATGCGCTCTTCCAGGGTTGAGGCATCGGTCTGAAACTGCATAACCCCCACCGACAGCGTGCGCTGCTGCCACTCCAGGTCATCCCGGTAGGCTTCCCGTGCCAGGGCCTGCCAGTGATTGTCTATCATCAGATTGTTGATTTCCTCGGTGAACCAGTACAGATCCAGGCGGTTGCCCACCTCGAAATAGGTGGTGGCCACCTCCTGAACAGATTTGGCAGTAATCTCGGCAGCCTGAATGATACCCAGAGCGGACTGCATGCTGTCGGCACCGGACACAAAGGTGGCCAGCGTAGAGGGCACGCCTTTCTCCACGTAATCATTATGTCGTTTTTCCCAGACCTCACGACGTGGGCCTCGCAGAACACTGGGCAGGCTATCGGTGACGGCCTTGATACCGGGCTGGTAGCGTTTCACCATTTCCTCAACGTTCACACCACAGCGGTTGTTCCGCAATAACCAGCGGGTGGCGCGCCGGATCATACGGATCAGCACCCGCATCATTTCCAGCTGGGTGGTGGCATCCACCCGGTAGTCCAGCGCCTCAATCTGCTGCCACCAGGCTTCCAGCGAAAAAATATCCCGCGCCGCCAGGAAAGCCTTGGCAATATCCACCACACCAGAGCCCGCGGCATCCTTCATCCGGTGAACAAAGGTAATGCCCATGTAATTCACCAGATCATTGGCAACCTGGGTGCCAATAATCTGCTTCGACAGCTTGTGGTTATCCAGGGTTTCTGCGTACCGCTCCACCAGCACCTTGGGAAACGGCCGTTCAATTTCATTACTGATGTACTCGTCACCTGTCAGAGCCTCCACAGACAGCTCGTCTTTCAGCAACGCCTTGGTGTAAGACAGGAGCGTGGACAATTCCGGTCGCACCAGGCCCTTGCCATTCACCAGCCGCTCATGAAGCTCCTCATCCCCGGGAATAAATTCCAGCTCACGATCAAGTTTTCCTTCGCTGGTCAGGGCATGAATATAGCGCTTGTATTCACCCATCCGGTAAACCGACTCGGTCTGCGCCACGCTGATGGCCTGCACCTGCCGATAGTTGTTTTTCAGCACCAGATCCGCCACTTCGTTGGTCATATCCACCAGCAACTGGTTTCGTTGCTTGATGGTCATATCTCCGTTATCCACAATATCGTTCAGCAGAATCTTGATGTTGACCTCATGGTCCGAGCAATCCACACCGCCGGCATTGTCGATAAAGTCTGTGTTGGACCGTCCGCCACACAGACAATATTCAATACGTCCCAGCTGGGTTACCCCCAGATTGCCGCCCTCACCCAACACTTTGGCTTTGACTTCGTTTCCGTTCACACGGATAGCATCGTTGCTTTTATCACCCACTTCCGAATTTAATTCACCGGAAGCCTTGATATAGGTCCCAATGCCACCGTTCCAGATCAGATCCATTGGTGATTTGAGCAGCGCCACCAGCAGCTCGTTGGGCGTCAGCCGGTCGGCCTCGATCTTGAAGCGGTCTTTCATTTGCGGCGTGATCTTGATGGACTTGGCGGCCCGCAAAAACACACCGCCGCCCTTGGATATCAGTTCCTTGTTGTAGTCCGCCCAGGAAGAACGGGGCAACTCGAAGAGACGCTTGCGCTCTGCAAAGGAAATTTCCGGCTCTGGGTTGGGATCAATAAAGATGTGCATGTGATTGAAGGCGGCCACCAGTTGCAACTGCTTGCTGCGCAGCATGCCGTTGCCGAACACATCGCCGGACATATCTCCGATACCCAGTACAGTCACCGGGGTTCGCTGCACATCAATACCCATTTCCCGGAAATGTCGCTGCACAGACACCCAGGCGCCACGGGCTGTAATGCCCATTTTCTTGTGGTCGTACCCCACACTGCCGCCAGAGGCAAAGGCATCGCCCAGCCAGAAGTTGTATTCTCTGGCGATTTCGTTGGCGATATCCGAAAAAGTGGCCGTTCCTTTATCCGCGGCCACCACTAAATAGGGATCGTCGTCATCAATGCGCACCACCTGCGATGGCGGCACCACCTCCCCTTCCACCAGATTATCGGTAATGTCCAGTAACCCCCGGATAAAGGTCTGGTAACAGCTGACCACTTCATTCATAACCCGGTCACGACTGCCGCTCTTGGGCAGGCGCTTTGCCACAAATCCACCTTTGGCCCCCACCGGGACGATCACCGCATTTTTCACTTGCTGGGCTTTTACCAGGCCCAGCACTTCGGTACGGAAATCTTCTTTCCGGTCAGACCAGCGCAGCCCGCCCCGGGCCACTTTGCCGCCACGCAAGTGAACACCTTCCATTCTGGGGGAGTAAACAAAGATTTCATACCGGGGTAACGGCCTGGGAAGATCGGGAATCTTTTCCGGTGCCAGCTTCAGGGAAATGTAGTCGCGGTACTGGCCGTTGATGCCGGTCTGGAAGAAGTTGGTACGCAGGGTGGCACCCAGCATATCCAGGTAACGCCGCAGGATCCGGTCTTCATCCAGGCTTTCCACATGCTCCAGCCCATCAATGATATTGCGGGTAATCAGTTGCTCCTGCTCTTTATCGCAACGGCCATCGGTGGCAAAGCGGGCGTAAAACAGATCCACCAGCAAGCGGGTAATGCCGGGATTGTTGATGAGCGCTTCCTTGATATAGGTCTGACTGAACGCAAACCCTGTCTGTTTGAAATACTTTGCGTAGGCACGCAGCACAGCCACCTCGCGCCAGTCGAGGCCCACTGCCAGTACCAGGCGGTTAAAGCTGTCATTCTCGGCGTGTCCATGCCAGATCTGATCAAAGCCTACCTGCAGTTTTTCCTTGACGCTCTCCAGTTCGGTAATAGGTGTACCGCCATAACGAACGCTGAATTCATAAATCCAGATTTCGCCGTCCTTGCAACGGATATGATAGGGCCTTCCACCCAGCACTCGCAGGCCAAGGTTTTCCAGCATGGGCAATACATCGGACAGGGGTATTTCCTTGTAGCGGCGGAACAGCTTGAACCGCAACGCCTCCGCATCCTCCTCAATCGCACGATAAAAGGAAACGGAAATTGAGTCCTCGTCATCCTCCAGCTTTTCCATGTGCTCCACATCAGACACCGCCGTCCGCGTGGACACATCTTCCCGATAGCTCACCGAAAATGCATCAGCATATTTTTTGAAAAGACTGCCGGCACGCCCCTCACCCACAGCTTCCACCAGGGTTTCCTGAAAACGGTCATGCCAGGAACGCGCAAGGGCAATCAGGCGGGACTCCGCTTCTTTCACATCAAACTTGTAGTTGCCGTCATCCTTGACACGAATAACGATGTATAACCGCGCCAGGGTGGATTCGGTAAAGAACGTGTTGAACTCCAGATCCTGCGCATCCACGTATTCACACAATACCTGCTGAAACTGTTTTCGCAGGTTGGTGGAATACCCCTCCCGTGGGGTATAGATAAGACAGGTAACAAAGCGGCCGAACTGCCCCTTGCGGACAAACAGGCGCAACCGGCGCCGCTCCTGGATCTGCAGTATACCAACGGCCGTCTGCAACAGCTGTTTGGTGGGTGTCTGGAACAGCTCTTCCCGGGGAAAGGTTTCCAGAATCTGTACCAGGCGCTTGCCGTCATGGCCCTGAGGGTCCAGCTGAGACCCCCGGATCACATCGTCAATCTTGCGGCCGATAATGGGAAAGTCCTGGGGGCTGTTATTGAATACCCTTGAAGTATAAAGTCCCAGCAGACGATATTCACCGGTCACCTGCCCGTTCTCATCAAAGCGGCGAATGGCCACAAAGTCCATGTAGGCAGGGCGGTGTATCCGTGATTTGGTGCCCGACTTGCCGAACACCAATAACTTGGTTTCCATTGTAAGGGGGCCGCCGGACTCCTCCATCAAATCAATGGACGTGTTGTGACGGACAATGCCCAATGGGGTATCGGGCACCAGCTCCAGCATGCGCTCACCGCCCTTGTCCACCACTTTGTATTCCTGCATTCCCAGAAAGGTAAAGTGGTTTTCCCCGAGCCAGTGCAGGAAACCCTTGGTTTCTTCAAGGCTGACTGATTTACTCTCGCCGCCACGCTCCAGGTTATCCGCAATGGAACGGGTCCACTCCAGCATTGCTCCGAAGTCGCTTACCGCATACTCCAACTCCTCCAGAATACTTTCCAGGTGGGCAATGATATCGCGGATTTCTTCTTCGTCGCTTTCCTTGTCGATTTCAATGTGCACAACGGATTCAGGCATACCCACTTCGGTGCGTGAACTGAAATCCGCTTCCACCAGATCACCTTTACTATCGCGGGCGATATTAAACACCGCATTCATCACAGAGTGGATCGACACCCCGCGCCGGGTAAATTCCATCATCATGGAATCGACGATAAAGGCCCTGTCCGGCGCCACGATTTCCACAATCGTATGGCTGCCCTGCCAGCCATGATCCTCAAATTTCGGGTTGAATACCCGCAC
>JAWVYU010000273.1:0-7020 GCA_033722575.1 Ketobacteraceae bacterium
CCACTATCAGCTGGTGAACCGCTATATCGAGGCCAATCCCCATGTGAATCACTCCTATCTGGAACGGCACCTGATCGGGGTTTGTCGTGAACAGATCGGTGCGCTGCTGATGGATTCCTGGGCCATGCCGGAAGAAGTGGTGAAAGCCACCCGCTGGCATCATCTGGCGGATTACCGGGGGGAGCACCATGAGTATGCCAACGTGCTTTTTATTGCGGTAAATCTGCTGAAAGGTGCCGGCCTCTGTCAGGGAGACCCTGAGCCCATTCCTGACCAGTTGTATGCATCACTGAATCTGGACCCGGTGGATGCTGAAGCGGTTCTGCAGAGAGTTGTCGACAACAGGGACGACCTGATCGGTATGGCGCGGAATCTGGGTGGCTGATAACGCCTTAACGGCTATCAGTTGCCCGCCAGGTTGATATCTTCCGGTATCTGTCGCCGCGCTTCCTTGATGCTGGCGAGCATTTCCTCATGGCAAATGGCCATAAAACGCTTGTAGTCAGGCTGCTGGAAGGCACTCACCAGTTCATTCAGTTCCGGACTAGGGGTGCGTTTGAACAGGTAAAGGTAGAAAATCAGGGCGTTGCGATTGATTTCCTCTCCTACCCTTTCCCGATACCCGCTCAGTTCCTTTTCCAGCACCCCTTCTTTCAGCAACTCGTTGGACTTGACCCATGACACCGATGTCAGCAGGCTTTTACGCAGCTCCACCTTGAGTTCGGTTTCCAGACGGGACTGCTTCAGGTTCTCATCCAGGCTTTTTACCATTTCAACCCGCGAACCGCGTGGCGTCATGTTTTTCAGCTTTGCCTTGTAACTGCGGATATCCGCCTTGATGTATTCGTTGCGGGTACCTTCCTGCAGGCTGTGAAATTCTTTAACGCCGGGCTGCTTGAAGATTTCATTGAGAGCAGTGAGTTCATCAAAGGTAAACTGTTCTGCCAGCCGCAGTTTCAGCCGCTCCTTGAGGGCGGCCAGCGAAAAGGCGGACTCCAGCTCCGAGCGCACCGATGTCAGTTCGGAATGATCAAAAGGCACCGGAGTGGCTTCCAGGTTCTTCATTTCCTGTTCAATCCAGTCGGGCACCTGATAGATAATTTCCAGCACGCCGGCATTCTTCATGATGTTCTGGATCATCAGGTATTCTGCCTGGGTTTCAAGATCTCCCGCGTCCGCCCGGGGTACCCAGCAGGCGACCACCAGCAATGCGGCCATTAGCCAGAACGGTGCCATTCTGTCGGTACCCCTGCTGGGGACAACCCCGGATTGTGCCAATAACCTGCTCATAGCCAGACCCTTCTGTGACTGCTTGTTGTTTTATGTGTCATGCCTTTCATGCCCGCTGCTGCACCACCGCATCATCACCATAAAAGGTGTCCGTATCCAGCGCATTTTCACTGCGGGCAACGGCGGCGGTTACCGCCGCATCACCGGTAACATTCACGGCCGTACGAATCATATCAAGAATACGATCCACCCCCAGAATCAGACCAATAGCTTCGGCGGGCAGGCCTACCTGCCCCAGCACCATGGCCAGCGTAATCATCCCGGCACTGGGCACAGCGGCGGTACCAATAGATGCCAGGGTTGCAGTGGCAATCACCGCCAGAAAGTCACCCATACTGAGGTCAATTCCATAGGCGCTGGCAATAAAAACCGTGGCCACACCCTGCATGATGGCGGTGCCATCCATATTAACCGTGGTGCCGAGGGGAATAGTGAATGACGCCACGCTGTTTTTAACGCCGATACGCTTCTCCACCACCCCCAGGGTAATCGGCATGGTGGCTGCACTGCTGGCGGTACTGAACGCAAACATGATGGCGGACCACATTTTGCGGATAAACACCAGCGGGTTCAGGCGGGCAACAAACTGCACGATGGCGCCATAGGTGAATATCACATGGAGGAACAGGGCAACGATCACTGTCATAACGTACTTGCCCAGCCCCAGCAGTATATTCGGCCCCTGATCAGCAAACACTTTGGCCACCAGAAAAAACACGCCGTAGGGCGCCAACGCCATGATCAGCTGCACCAGCTTCATGACCACCACATTCAGATCCATAAACAGCCGGGTAATCCGCTCGCCGGACTCGCCAGTATGGGTCAGGGCCACCCCCACCAGAATCGCGAACACAATCACCTGCAGCATGGCCCCTTCAGACATGGCCTGAATGGGGTTAGCGGGAAATATGTTGATCAGCACCTGAGTGAAAGGCGGCGGCTGCTGAGCCTGAAAGGTAACGTCCTGGTCGATGTGAATACCCGCGCCGGGATCAATCACGGAACTCAGCACCAGCGCCAGCGTAATCGCGATACAGGTGGTGATCAGATACAGCACAAAGGTCTTGATACCAAGGCGCCCGAGGCTTTTCACCTCCTCTGTGGAGGCCACGCCGCAAATCAGGGACACGAATACCAGCGGCACAATCATCATTTTCAGCAGATTGACGAAAATCTTGCCGCCCACAAAAAAGACGCCATCCACCAGATATTCCCGGGAAAAACTGCCCAGGGCACTGCCGGGAGAGTGCTGAATCAGGTAGTAAAAGCCGCAGCCCACTACGAAACCGGCCAGCAGGCCGATACCAATCCTGAGTGTCAGATTATTATTGTCGGCTTCCTGCACTGTAACCTCATGGTTTTCCTGTCAGTTTAGACCATCCGTGAATGAAGCATACCAAGCCCCCGGGGCGGACGCTATAAGACGTAAAATAACCCGTACAAAGGTGAACGCATAGACACAGTGTTAACCCCGCCGGTTACAAAGACCACCGAAAATTACCCTTTGGGTGGTTTTAGGCCGGTTATCAGGTGCAAAAAAAGGCGGATTGACCGCCTTTTAACAGTTCTGATCCCTGCCGGGGACCCAACAACAGGGGTCAACGGACAGGTTTCTTCCGTTTCTTCTTCGGCTTCAGGAACTTCACCAGCCCCATAAACCACATCATCAGCCCCACATCTCCCAGGGCTTTGATATCCTGGGTCTGCATGCCTTTCATGAAGACCATGGGATCCTTGCCGGCCTTCATGATGGTTTGGTAGGCAAAATCGGCATCCTTGAAAGACAGGGTCAGTGAGGGCCTGTCATGCTGACCGCGCATGGGGTGAACACGCTCAGCCCGGATTATATAGTGGCGGGCGATCCTGCCATCGTGAGTCTGGAACTGGAGGACAATATCCTGGTTTTCCAGCTTGCGCTGAAAATCCTCGCTGTTACGCGCCAGCCACCACATACGCAGGCCCAGAATCCATAATAAAAACCAAAACTTCATACGTCATTCCCTAAAAGAAAACAGGCAAAAAAGCCCTGACCGGGTTATGGCTGGGGAACCCTGTCTTTCAGGGCCTTCCCCGGCTTAAAGTGAACCCCGTAAGAGGCCGGAATGGTCATGGCTTCTCCGGTCTGCGGATTGCGGCCCTGGCGGGCCTTGTGCTCCCGGACCTCGAAGGTACCGAACCCGATCAAAGCCACTTTCTGCCGGCGGCTGAGGGCCAGGGTGATTTCATCCAGGATGACGTTCAGCAGATCCCTTGCCTCATCATTCTTCAGGGACAGCGCATCGGCCAGGCGCTTCTCTACTTCCGTCTTGATCATGGAATAACCCTTCTGATCAGTCAGTCTTCCAGCTCTTCGAAGTCTTCCTTGCCCACGCCACAGTCAGGGCAAACCCAGTCTTCGTCTATATCTTCAAATTTGGTTCCCGGCGCGATACCATCATCGGGATAACCTTCGGCCTCATCGTATACCCAGCCACAAACGATACATTCCATCTTTTTCATACTGATACCTTAATTGCATGGTTCGCTGAAAACGCTTCGAGCATTCTACCGACCTCACAGCAAGCCCTGAGGACCGAAGCGGCGCTCAAATTACGAGCCTGTCCGGTAAAAATCAAGTTCAGCGCGCAAATCTACCAAATTTACCTCCGACATTCACCAGCGAACTCTGCAACGGGCCGGGGATTTGGGTACACTAGGCCGCCCATTCACCCGGAGCATTAACCCTAACGTGAGCAGTTTTGCCCCCCAGTCACAGTTATCCGGTTTACTGAAGTCCCTGGCGTTCCGGGGGGTGCCCCGTTTTCAGGTGCCACGGGCCTATCGCGACTGGCTGTTCGATGCCGGATCCCTTACCCGGCGCCTGGTACAGGCCACCAACGGCGATTTCAGGGTGCAAGTCCTGCGCCAATACCACGGGCCACCAATGATGGACGAACAGACAGCCCTTGGCGTTGGCCACCGAACCCTGCCGTTTATCCGTGAGGTCAATCTGATGTGCCATGGCGAGCCCTGGGTTTACGCACGTACCGTGATCCCCCGCAGCACGCAGGAGGGTCCCGGCCGCTACCTGACCCGGCTGGGCAATAAACCGCTGGGGGTGGCGCTCTTCAACGACCCGAACATCCGTCGGGGTGAGATTCATGTAAAACAACTGCCGGCCGACGCACTGGATTGGGGCACCCCGATCACACAGCCTATCTGGGGGCGTCATTCCCTGTTTTATCTTTACGGTGAGCCTCTGCTGATAAGTGAGTACTTCCTCCCTGGCTGCCCGATGTATCACAAGGTTGCTCCCGGAGAGGTGAACGCTATAATGCCTGACACCTGAAGGGAGGCTTCTGTGGCAAAGCATTCAAAACTGGAAGAACTGAGCCTGAGCAATTCGCCCTGGCGCCGCCTGCCGGATTTTATTCGGCTGATGCGCCTGGATCGCCCCATCGGCATTTATCTGCTGCTCTGGCCCACCCTCTGGGCGGTCTGGATCGCCAGCGACGGCCTGCCTTCCCTGAAACTGATCCTGATATTCATGGCCGGTGTGGTGCTGATGCGCTCCGGCGGTTGCGTCATCAACGATTTTGCCGACCGCCATTTTGACGGCCACGTATCCCGTACCGCCAATCGCCCGCTGGCCACCGGGCGTGTCAGTAGCCGCGAAGCCCTGATCCTGGCAGCCATCATTGCCATGATGGCCTTTGGCCTGGTGCTGATGACCAACCTGTTCACCATCCTGCTGTCCTTCGGCGGGCTGGTGCTGGCGTTTTGCTACCCGTTTATGAAGCGTTACACCTATTTTCCCCAGGTCTTTCTGGGGGCCGCCTTTGCCTGGGCTATTCCCATGGCTTTCGGGGCCGCCAATGAATCCATACCCGTCTATGCCTGGCTGATCTATCTGGCCACACTACTCTGGACCATGGCCTACGATACGTTATATGCCATGGCCGACCGGGAAGATGACCTCAAGGTGGGGATCAAATCCACCGCAGTGCTTTTCGGGGAAGCGGACCTCCTGATGATCGGCCTGCTCGAAGGTTGTGCCCTGCTGGCGCTGATATTCCTGGGGGGCAAGCTGGATTTCAGTTTCTGGTACTATCTGGGCCTGATGGTTGCGGTAGGCCTTTGGGCGTGGCAGTTATGGCAGGCACGAACCCGCGACCCCATGACCTGTTTCAAATGCTTTCTCCATAATCATTGGGTGGGCGCCGCCATTTTTGCGGGGATATTCCTGCACTATAACCTTACCTGAGGCACCCCCGATTCCTCAGGGCTGATAACGCAATCTGCGTCCGCAGCCTGTCCCGAAATCGTCATTTTACTGTAACATTTAACCAGTTTAATGGTGACTGTTAGATGACAATAAAGAGACAGCTGCGCTTATGTCAGACATTAAGATTCTCATCGTTGACGACGAAGATGCCATTCGTGAAATGATTTCGGTGGCGCTGGAACTGGCGGGATTTTCGTGGCTCGAAGCCGATAACGCCCAGGACGCCCATGCCCTGATCGTTGATGAACGGCCCGGCCTGGTGCTGCTGGACTGGATGCTGCCCGGCACCAGCGGTATCGAACTGGCACGCCGCCTGAAGCGGGACGAAACCACCCGCGAAATCCCCATTATCATGCTCACCGCGAAAACCGAGGAGGATAACAAGATCCAGGGACTGGATGCCGGTGCAGATGATTACGTCACCAAGCCTTTCTCCACCCGGGAGCTGATATCGCGGATCAATGCCGTGCTGCGTCGCACCCAGGGGGAGAAAAACAAAACAATCGAGGTGGACAAACTGGTTCTTGATCCCGTAAGCCATCGCATTACCGCCAATGACACACCCGTGGAAATGGGCCCAACGGAATACCGCTTGCTGGAGTTCTTCATGACCCACCAGGACCGCGCCTATTCCCGGGCACAGTTACTGGATCAGGTGTGGGGCGGTAACGTGTATGTGGAAGACCGAACCGTGGATGTTCATATCCGGCGCCTGAGAAAAGCACTGGCACCGCATCAGTATGACCACCTGGTACAGACTGTGCGCGGCATGGGATACCGTTTTTCCAGCAAGATCTGAACGCTTTACACAGCAGTCACTGCCGAGGCTTTTGTTGTGTCCGGTGATCATCTATAGTTGGCGGGTGCACGCGAACAAGGGTTACAGCCAATGAGCAAGCAATGGAAAGCCGAGCTGAATCAATTTCTGCTACTGATTCTGGTTGCCGGTGCTTTAGGTTGGGCGATCGACTTGGCTGGCTGGACCATTGCCATTGTTGTTATTGTTTATAGTCTCTGGCTGCTGCAGCGCCTCAAGGATCTGGTCCGCTGGGTTGATGCCAACGATGACTCCGAAGCACCGGAAGGCACTGGCGTATGGGGCAAACTCTTCGACACCCTGACCACGCAGAAAAAACAGGCCCGTCAGGCGAAAGCAGAGATCGAAGGTATTCTGAAGTATACCCGGGAATCCCTGGACGCCATGGAAGAGGCGGTGGTTTTTACCAACCAGTCAGGCAGAATCCAGTGGTTTAATAAGAGCGCCCAGCGCATGGTGGGCCTGAGACCCGCTACCGATATCAACAACACCCTGACCAACCTTATCCGGGATCCGCGTTTTGTACACTTTTTCAATCGGGGTGAATTCAACAAGTCAGTAGAAATTCCGGCACCCCGCAATCCACAAAAAACGCTTCAGTTCGGCGTCACCGTGTTTGGCAAGCATTACGATCGCCTGCTGGTCGGCC
>JAWVYU010000274.1:0-6996 GCA_033722575.1 Ketobacteraceae bacterium
TCCAGACGATAAACCGGCTGGAACTGATCCGTTTTGAGGAACTGTTTCAGAAAAGTGTGGGACCCGCTGATGGCGCATTCCAGATAGAATCGCTTGACAAAAGGGTGCATGTTTTCCGTTACCGAAAAGCGCAGCGCCACATCGTCATCCTGTATATCCACCTTCAGTTTTATAAAGTTAACCCTCAATTTCATAAAGCGTTCAAACAGCTTCAGGCCCTCGCTGAAGCTGGCGCTGGTTAACACCGCAAGTGACACTGAGCCATGGCTGGAGATGTCGGTACGTTCGCCAACCGCCAGGCCCAGCCCGTCAATCTTCAGGGGTTCCACATGGGAGCGAAAGAATGCCTCGATATCCTGGTACTGCATAAAACCACCGGACTTGTTGACCACCTCAAAATCCAGTGACGCCGCCCGCAGCCAGTCAATCACATCAACACCCTTGTCCTGAAGGACATTAAGAAAGATTCGGTTATATTCGGCCGAGCACATGGAAGCTGTAGCGTTCATGGAGTACCACCTAATTGCATAACGCTGTTAATCCTTGGATTAGCGATTGGTTTTCTTGTTTTTGTTTATGAATAACTATCACTTATCTGAGGGCAAACCAAGTAATGAAATGTAGTTTTAAGTGCTCTGCTGGCCTGATCTGATTGGCGGATTGACCGCTATTGATTGCCTCGGAAAATGTCGGCTCTGATATGCTGAACCTGTCGGATCGCGCTGCAATACCGGCAACTTACTAAAAATATAAGAAATACAAGACTGCTATTTAGGAATTAACTCCAATGAATAAATTACTTTTTGCCGCTACCGCTGCACTGTTTGTAATGCTGAGTTCCGCCGGCGTTGCCAGTGCTGACTTTGAAACCCCTGATGAACCATCTGTGATGGACGCTTCGGGAGATATTGACATTGATGTGGATAATCCACCGGAATCCGATTCTTTGTGGGATGAAGAGCTGACACCGTCCGCTTGCGGGGTCGATATAAATAATTTGCAGGTCGAGAACAAGCTGCCCGGACAGAAGGTTCGCAGAGGCCGGTTTACCCTGGGCTTCAGGGGAGACAATAAACGCAGAGGCGACCGCATGGCCAGGGCCGCCGCAAGGTTTTACAACAAGCACTCCAGGGGCCAGTTGCAGGTGGTGTATACCGGCAAAGGGCGGGGTAATTACGTTTTTAAAGTAGATACCAGCCGGGGCCGCAATAACGTGGGTGGACTCAGCTCTTATCAGATCGATGTTGCCATTCACGAGCTGGGTCACAAGCTGGGCCTTGGCCACTCCAAGAAAATCTACCGGCAAAAGAAAGGGCGTTTCAAAGGCAGGCTGGCTCAGGACTATTCCACCGTCATGAACGGCCGGGCACAGGGCGCGCCTTATCTGGTTGCTCCGCAATACTATCTCAAAGGCTGGTTGCCGAAAGATGAATATGTGCTGTTCGATGGTTCACAGGAAGTGTTTGAGCTGAAACGTATCAGTGATTTTAAAGGAGACGGGCTGGCCACCGTTATTATTTCTTCAGCGTTGTGGAACGAAGTCAACCCAGGCCAGGGGCCGGCGGCTTTTGTGTCTTTTGCCCACAGTAAAAAGGGAGGTAAGGAAGTTGCCCTGCATCTGTTAACCGGTACCGGGACGCGGCTGATCGCATCAAGGGCAACGTCATTTATCGATTACAAGCGCACAGGTATAGGAGTGGAAATACTTGATAACCCCGACCCGAAAAAAGTGACCGTTTATATCACGCTGGGCCACAAGTACGACAACAACTGTGACTTGGTTACAGGTCTTTAAATATGATCCGGGCTCACCTTACAGGTGAGCCCGGAATTGACATGATTAACGAGCGTTACAGCGAATCAGCCGTAAAAAATCAGAACTCTGAAATATAACTGAATTCAAACAGCAAAAATTCAGTGGTGTAGTGCACGTCCTGACCCGCTGAAGGGTTGTAAACGAAGTTGTCGGGGCGTACGTCGTTACCGTTGGTGCTTTCTCCGGTACGAACTGTTTCATCGATTTTTCCGTATCCGACGGCAAAATCAAATATCTGATCCGGCGAAATGCGATATTCAAAGCCCGCGCCCCACAGATCAAAGTCTCCCAGTGGCAACAGAAAATCCCGTTTGTCGTCTGGTATACCGGACTTGCGGGGTTCATAACCAAGCCGCAGCGCTACCTGATCATTGTATTGATACTCAATACCAAGGGCCCAGTTGCTGGCGTCCTCGTATTCTCGCGGGACCGTCAGCGCGTCACCACTGACGCCATCAATAAAATTCAGCAGCGCCAGGGTCTGAATGGGGGTATCAAATCGGAAATCCAGCTCTTCCCACTTGCTGGTTTCAGTCCACTTGTAATCAAGGTTGATTTTCAGAGAGGGGAAAACCCGCAAACTGATGCCCGTGGCGATGTGCTGTGGCATGTATATGTCGATGGAACCTGTTCTTTGTATGTTTCCGCCATCAATAAACAGTTCCTGGTTGATGCCGGGAAACAAAAGCCGGATCACAGGGTTGAACGGGGCGCCGGGACCTGCGATGCCTTCGATGAAATTTACCAACTCAGGGTTGATGGCCACGGTCAGATCACCTTCCAGTGTATCGGCGGCCTCGCTCTGATATACCAGGCCCCAGGAGAACCAGGATGTGGGTTCCCAGAGAACGCCGAAGTTGAAGGTGGGGGAGAAAGTTTCCTCAAGCTCTACTTCCAGCGTAAACACTCTTTCGAAGGGGCTGATGGACGCATCTTCCTCACAAATTCCGCTTAAAAGGGAGTCCTGACCCTCGATGCCACTGCAGTAACCATTCACCAGTGATTCCGCGGCTCCGATAAAATAGTTTGTCGCCCGGTAGTCCAGGTTCAGGCCGACACCCATATAAGAGAAACCGATACCTGCGCCTACAGAAAGAGATTCACTCAATTGCCAGCCGATGGTGGGTGACAGGTAGGTTATCCGGGCCAAACCCAGCTCCCTGCCGTAGAATACGCCGGGGTCATCATCGGAGCGGGTATAGCCCAGAATCAGGGGGGCATAAGCGGCGGTGGCAAAAGTAACATCACTGCCGGGCGGGTTGTAGGACATGCCACCGACAGGTGCAGCGATGACCGGAACTTCGGTAATACCGAGCCCGGGAAGATAAACAGCGAAACTTTCTATTTCACTGGTTGAATTACGGGTCGGATCATCTGAACCTGTTGGTTCGATCAGCTCCCCATAAGTTTTTCCGTTAATCATGCCGTCGGAAAAATCAGCGCTGATATCGGCATTTCCAAGGATAAACTTGAGGTGCTTTTTCCGGCCCTTCATTTTCACCAGGCCCGCAGGGTTGAAGTGGATTGCATCTATCCCCGGCGGATCTGCGGTTACTGCGTTGCCGAGGCCGAGGGCCTTGGCGTTACCGATGAAGAGGTTTTGCCCCATCTGGGCATGGGAAGTACCCGAAAATAACAGCGCGGCAGCACTGCCAACTAGCAGCCGTTTCAACATAATAAATACCCGAAAAGTCCCTATTGGTTCGTTTAATTTTTAATCTTTCTCCCGCACACAATTCTCAGGCCAAGCCAGTGGACGCCTGTTCAAAACTGCGCATATCCGTGGGAATACACGTTCGATTGTTTTTGTTATCGAAAATAATGAGGCTATATGATCGGTTTTTAGGTTCTATGGTGTCAATATACTTTTCGATACAAGGAGCCTCATTAGGTATACGGTTTGTTACGGTTGGTAGTGCACCGGGTTACAATCCTTGATGAGAACCTTGCCTTCCAGCACGTTGCCGCGGGAATACTCCTGAAAAATACAGACATTTTTCACCGGATCGTAGTTTTCAATCCACAGGTTGTCGTCCTTCCAGGTGGCGGTCACGTGCTGCTGTCCGTCAGGTACTTTGACGGTCATGGTGCCGCCCCAGCGTTTCACAAACATCTGCTCCAGGTAAAAGTAGTAAAAAAGCAGTCCTGCCAGGGCAATGACGCCCCCTACCACCAGACCGGCGGTCCATTGTTTCAGTTGAAAGCCTAAAAGATATAGGGCGCCAAGGCTGATGCCGATAACGAAAATCCAGTAAATATAGGTGATCATAATCTCTCCTTAAGTCTGATTTTGTTGTGGTTTTTGTACCATCAGCGGACCTCAGTTTAAACCGGCCCCGCAGAGGGGGCACAAGAGATTTTTTGGTAATTGGCGGGAATGCCAATTGAATTTTCTGTTCTTTCCCGTATAAAGCCACGCCGGAGTACAAAAAATGCACTCTAAGTGTGTGATTCCAGATAAAAAGGTTGTTTTGTTGCATTCGTGCAGGTAGGTTTACACCCTGCTCCAAAACTACAAAAAGTACGAGATTTGTCCAATGCAATTTATCCCAACTGGAGCTTACGTTTTGAAGTGGAGTTTTAACCAATGTTAGTGGGAATACCTAAAGAGATTTACCCAGGAGAGAATCGTGTCGCTGTCATTCCGCCGGGAATTTCACAGCTGACCGATGCGGGTTTTGACGTGGTAGTTCAGAGTGGCGCTGGTGAGGCCGCGCACTACGAAGATGAAGACTACCGGAATGCTGGCGCCAGTATCGCTGCGGACGCTAAATCCCTCTATGAGCAGGCTGATCTTGTGCTCAAGGTACGA
This sequence comes from Ketobacteraceae bacterium, assembly GCA_033722575.1. Classification (GTDB taxonomy): domain Bacteria; phylum Pseudomonadota; class Gammaproteobacteria; order Pseudomonadales; family Ketobacteraceae. The sequence continues at coordinate 4,629 of JAWVYU010000274.1, forward strand.
CAGCCGGTGGTGGATGACAACACCAACGAAATCGAACTCATCAAGGAAGGCGCCAGCCTGATCTGCATGCTGGATGCCTACTTTCACCATGATGAGGTGAAAGCCCTGGCAGAGAAGAAGATCCGTTCCTTTGCCCTCGAGTTTATTCCCCGGATCACCCGTGCCCAGAGTATGGACGTGCTGAGTTCCATGGCGGCTATTTCGGGCTATCGGGGTGTGCTGGCGGGCGCTATGTCGCTGCCTCAGTATTTTCCCATGCTGATGACAGCGGCGGGCACTATCCATCCGGCCAAGGTGTTTATCATCGGTGCCGGTGTGGCAGGCCTGATGGCCATTTCCACAGCGCGCCGCCTGGGTGCTGTGGTGGAAGCCTATGATATGCGCCCGGTGGTCAAGGAGCAGGTGGAAAGCCTCGGGGCCAAGTTCGTCGAGTTTGATCTGGAAACCGAGAGTTCCGAGGACTCAGGCGGCTATGCCAAGGCCCAGTCAGATGACTTCTACAAGCGTCAGCAGGAACAGATGGCACAGAAGGTGGCCCAGTCTGACCTGGTGATTACCACGGCTGCGATTCCCGGCAAGCCCTCGCCGCGGCTGGTGAGTGCTGACATGCTGAAACTGATGAAGAAAGGCTCTGTGGTGGTGGATCTGGCTGCCGAGCGTGGTGGCAATGTTGAAGGCACCGAGAAAAACAAGAAGGTATGGAAAAACGGCGTCACCATTATTGGTTACGTGGATCATCCTTCCCGTGTGCCGGTTCATGCCTCGCAGCTGTTCACCAAAAATATTGTCACGTTCCTGATGAACATGGCAAAAGACGGCGAGATCAACCTGGATATGGAAGACGAAATCGTATCTGCCACGCTGGTCACCGATGGTGGCGAAGTGGTTCACCAGGGCTTGCTTGATGCAATGAATGAAGGGGGCGCCTAATCATGGAAGCGTTAATAGTTTCACTCACTATCTTCGTGCTGGCCATTTTTGTCGGCTACGAAGTTATCACCAAAGTTCCTCCCACGCTCCACACGCCTCTCATGAGTGGCACCAACGCGATATCCGGTATCGTGGTTGTGGGCGCTATTATGAGTGCCGGTGGCGGTGAGCAGACCACAGGTCTGTCTACCTTTCTGGGGGTGCTGGCCATCGTGTTCGCCACTGTCAACATCTTCGGCGGTTACCTCGTAACCGAACGCATGCTGCAGATGTTCAAGAAGAAGTAAGGAGTAGAGCACAATGGAAAACTTTATCAATATCTGCTACCTGGTAGCAGCGGTGCTCTTTATTATGGGCATCAAGGGCATGACATCGCCCAAAACTGCGGTGCGCGGTAACCGCATGTCATCGGTGGCGATGCTCATCGCGGTGGTGGCTGCACTGTTCGAACAGCAGGTGGTGACTTTCTGGTACATTCTGATCGGGTTATTGATCGGTAGCGGTATCGGTACCTTCCTGGCGCGTCGTGTCCAGATGACTTCCATGCCGGAAATGGTGGCGGCGCTGAACGGTTTTGGTGGTGGTGCCTCGTTGCTGGTGGCCACGGCCAACTACCTGGAAACCACCCATCCGGCAGGCGTTGCCGCCAGTATCGCTGGTTATGCGCCTTCCTATGAATGGCGGGTGGCATTGATTGCCAGTATTCTCATTGGTGCAATTACCCTGACAGGCAGCTTTGTTGCGGTGGGCAAACTGATGGGCAAGCTGGGGGATACTTCCCAGGTGCTGCTGTTCAAGCGTATCGTTAAAATCTGTTTTGTGATTCTAGCCATCGGTGCGGCGATGTTTATATACAGCCCCATGGACTCAGATAACCTTCTGATCCTGCTGGTGGTAACCTGTCTGTTGCTGGGCGTGATGCTGGTTATGCCCATTGGTGGCGCGGATATGCCGGTGGTGATTGCCCTGCTGAACTCCTACTCCGGTATTGCCGGTGCGGCCACCGGTTTTGTTCTGATGAACAACGGCCTGATTATTACCGGCTCTCTGGTGGGTGCATCCGGTTTCATTCTTACCACTATCATGTGTAAAGCCATGAACCGCTCGCTCACCAACGTACTCTTTGGTGGCTCCATGTCTGAGCAGAGCGGAATGAGCCGTGATGAAAATGATGCCTTCTATGAAGGGAAGGTGAAGTCGGCTTCAGCTGATGAAGTTGCCATGATTCTTGAATCTGCCAAGAAAGTGGTGATAGTGCCCGGTTATGGCCTGGCGGTTGCCCAGGCGCAGCACGCAACACGTGAACTGGCAACCATGCTGGAAAACGACTTCAATGTGGAGGTGAAATACGCAATTCATCCGGTGGCGGGTCGTATGCCAGGTCACATGAATGTATTGCTGGCCGAAGCTGAGGTGCCCTACGAACAGCTGGTGGAAA
>JAWVYU010000275.1:0-6989 GCA_033722575.1 Ketobacteraceae bacterium
ACTCGTGGGCATTGCCGTTACAGCACTGCTGAGCATGTTTGCCTCCATGATGGTGGCTGAAACCCTGGAAGGAGACGCCCAGGCGATTAACCTGTCAGGCTCCATGCGGATGCAGTCCTACCGCATGGCCAACGCGGCCTTGCTACCCTCCCAGCATCAGAACCTGGACAATCATATTGCAGAGTTCCAGGAAAAGATCGATTCCCCCCTGCTCACCCATGCCACCCAGATCAACGGTAATGCGGAACTGGAAAAACGCCTTGCCGACCTTCATGAACAATGGCGTTTTCTAAAGCCGCTGTTAAGGGCAGATACGGAGGGGCAAGCCGGCCTGATGGAGCAAATAGACGACTTTGTTCATCATATCGACCAGTTCGTTTTTGCCCTGGAGCACAGCTCCGAATCCAAGATCCGGTTACTCCGGGCCCTTCAGGGCATTACGGTATTTATCGTGATTCTCGTGTCATTCTTTGTGCTTTATAACATTAACCAGAATATGGCGATTCCCCTGCGGGACCTGGTGGCACAGGCAGAACAGATCCGCCAGGGCAATTTCAGGGTGGTATCCCATTATAACGGCGCCGACGAGCTGGGCCTCCTGGCCACCTCTTTCAATGAAATGTCCGCCGAACTGGAGGCCCTGTACTGGGATCTGGAGCAGCGCGTCAAGGAAAAAACGCGGCAGTTACAGCAGTCCAACGATTCCCTGAGGATCCTCTACAATGCGTCGCGGCGACTCTACGGTGCTCCCAGTGATATTATCGGTGAATCCCGGAGCTTTTTGTCTGAGCTGACGGAGTTACTGGGGCTGGGAAATCTTTCCCTGTGCCTCAGCACCAGTGAAACAGGCTCCGCCTATCAGATCCTCACCTCCAACGGCAAGGATAAACCGGAATTCTGTCAGGCGCCGAACTGCAATGACTGCAGACTCAGCCCCAACAAGGCTGAATTCATTGACAGCCTGCAAGAAGTGGTTTCTTTTCCCATTGGCAGCCATGAACATTACTCCGGCGAACTGACTCTGGAAATTCCCGCGGGCAAACAACTGGAGGAATGGCAACGCAATCTGCTGAACGCCTTTGCGGATATCATTTACACCACCCTTAGCCTGAACAACCTGGCAGAGCAAGAGTCAAGGCTTGCCCTGATGGAAGAGCGCGCCGTTATCGCCAGAGAACTGCATGATTCACTGGCACAATCGCTGTCCTATCAGAAACTGCAGGCGGCCAAACTGAAGCGGCTGGTTGAGAAAGACGCGGAAAAGGATCAATTGTACAGCACCATCCGGCAGATCCAGGATGGCCTCAATGCCTCCTATCGCCAGCTCCGCGAACTGCTGGCAACTTTCCGGATCAAGATAGATGCCCCCGGGCTGGAGCCTGCGCTGATAGGAACAGTGGCGGAATACCAGGAACGCTGTGACATCCAGATCAACCTGGACTATCAGCTCCATGATTGCCCACTGTCACCCAATGAAGAAATCCACTGCCTGCAGATCGTGCGGGAAGCGGTATCCAATGTGGTCAAGCATTCCCAGGCCAGCCAGGCCGATATTACCCTTGTACGCACGGCGGATGGCAATGTTAATATACGCATCGCCGACAATGGCATAGGTATTCCGGACCTGCCCCACAAAACCAACCATTACGGCTTATCGATCCTTTCAGAACGCACCGAAAGCCTGAAAGGCGGCCTCAGAATCGAGCGACGTCCGGAAGGCGGGACTCTGGTATCCCTGACCTTCAGACCCGGTTTTATGAATCCGAGCAGTAGTATTAACAGCTCCCAGGCTTCCTGAGCGACACGATGAACGACACAATCAGTTACGACGTTTTAGTAGTAGATGACCACCCCATGATGCGGCGTGGGGTGATGGAATTGCTGGATATGGAAGATGAAATCAATCCGGTGGGTGAGGCAACCAACGGCAAAGAGGCTCTTGATAAGGCCCTGTCACTGGAACCTGACCTGATTCTTCTGGATTTGAACATGCCGGGCATGAACGGCATCGAAACCGTCAAAGCCATGCGCGCCGCAGGTGTCGATGCCCGTATTCTGATCTTTACCGTTTCCGATGATCACCACAACGTAGTGGATGCCCTTAAAGAAGGCGCTGACGGCTACCTGTTGAAGGACATGGAACCGGAAGATCTGGTTCAGAACATCATGAAAGCCATCCACGGCAAAACCGCCATCAGTCCGGAGCTTACCGAAGCCCTGGCCACCGCCATCCGCTCCCGGGAAACCAGTGAAAAGGTTAATACCAACTCGCTCACCGACCGGGAAAAGCAGGTGCTTAAGCTGGTGGCCAACGGGTTAAGCAATAAAATGATCGCCCGCAAACTGGACATTGCCGAAGGCACCGTAAAGGTGCACGTTAAGCGTGTACTGAACAAGCTGGGTATGCGCTCGCGGGTTGAAGCCGCCGTGTGGGTGGCGGAAGGCAAAATCAAATAGCACTCGCTTGTTATCCCATTGATGTCAATCAATGCTCATTGACGACCGGCAGGGTTACACTGGCTTGCAGATCATACCCACCCAAGCGTCAGGTGAAGTGCGATGAGCGATGTATTCTATTCAGACAGGCTGGTTTATTCCTGTTCCGGTTGTTCAAACCTGGCACAGATGACAAATTATATGGCTCTGGAACTGACCCGGCGGGGAGTGGCAGAAATGTCCTGTATCGCTGGCGTGGGCGGCAACGTGCCGGCTCTGGTCAAAAAAGCCAAGTCCGCCGGTTTTATCATCGCGCTGGATGGTTGCCAGCTTCACTGCGTAAAAAATTGCCTGAAAAATCATGGAATATCACCCGACAGGCATTTCACTTTAAGTACTCTGGGCTTACGTAAAAAGCATCACGAGTCATTCGACCGGCAAATCGCAGATAACCTGGTGGCGCAGCTCACTGATGAACTGAGCCAGCCGGTTAGCTGACCCGCGGGCACGCAGATCAAAGCTGATACTGATAGATTTCCGCCAGCTGCTCCTTACTGCTCATAGTGACTTTCAAATCATTTACCAAGCCATTATCCAGGCCATAAATCCAGCCATGCACTGACAGAGGCTGGCCTCTGTCCCAGCAATTCTGCACAATGGTTGTGTGGGCAAGGTTTTTTACCTGTCGCTGCACATTGAGTTCGCACAACCGGTTCACCCTGGCATCATCGCCCTCAACCTCTTCCAGTACGGCGCGCTTCTGATAAGCCAGATCCTTGATTTCCAGAAGCCAGTTATCAATGATGCCAAGCTTTTCATTACCAAACGCAGCCCGGACGCCACCACAGCCGTAGTGGCCACACACAATCACATGTTCCACTTTCAGCACATCTACGGCAAACTGCAGTACAGACAGCAGGTTAAGGTCCGTATGCACCACCATATTGGCTACATTGCGGTGCACAAAGAGTTCACCCGGCAGCATATCAACCACCTCATTGGCAGGTACCCGGCTGTCGGAGCAACCGATCCAGAGAAAATTGGGATTCTGCTGTTTTGCCAGTGTAGGGAAAAACTCCGGGTCATTTTTTCGAATGCGCTCGGACCAGGCCCGGTTTTTTTTGATAAGGTCTTCAATATTCGACATTTACGTGAATCCAGTTGCTCGAAGTCAATAAGTTAAGTTATCAGGCATCTAAAATAGACAGTACAATGGTGATGGCGCCCGAAAAGGGAGCAGTTTACCAAGGTTGCGCAGCCTGTGCAGCCGGCAAAATGTACACAAATATGAATCACCCGAACCGCCCCGGATGCTGGCTGTCCAGGGATATAACAGGAGTTTCACCCATGAGCACCGTTGCCCCAGCAAAGCTTTCCACCCCACCAAAGGTTATGGCACAGGATATCATGACCACCAACGTGCTGAGCGTTTACGAAGGCTGGTCCATCAAGCGCCTGTCGGACTTTTTTGTCAAACACGGCATTTCAGGTGCGCCTGTCATCGCCAGCGACCATCAGCTGGTTGGCGTGGTATCCGTTACCGACATTGTCAGATTCGACAGCCTGGAGCAGGAAGAAAAAGCCGGCCTGATTCTGGAACAGGTATATCCGGAATATCTTGGCCAGCATGTGGACCCGGAGATATTCAGCCAGCTCACCAACCATGCTGACGAAAACTGCACCGTCAATTCCATCATGACCCCCGAAGTGATCAGCGTGGAACAGGACACTCCGCTGACCGCCATTGCCAGACTCATGTATGAACGAAAAATCCGTCGGATTTTCGTGACCAAAAATCAAATGATGGCCGGCGTGATTTCCACCAGCAACATTCTCAAATACCTGGGTGCTTTGGATAACGGGGAGAACTGATGCTAGCCATGCATCAGTTGATCCATCCGCAAAAAAGGCACCAGGTCGCCGGTTTCATACTGCTCACCGGCTTTCACCACAGCAAAGCCGTCTGCCCAGGCAACGGATGACAATACCCCGGAGCTTTGATTGGGGTATTTTTCCAGGCAGGCAACGCCCTTGTTTTCAATGACTCTTACGCGCAGGTATTCGTCGCGTTTGCCCGGCTTGCTGACGGTAAAGGCAGCGGGAACCTTCACTGGAACAGGGGGCTTCCAGCACTGACCCTGAAGGGTGCGCAGATAGGGCACCCCCAGCACCAGCAGTGTTGCAAATACTGAAACAGGGTTGCCCGGCAGACCAATAAACGGCACCTGCTTTCCGGCATGGTCAACGTGCCCGAAAGCAAAGGGTTTTCCGGGTTTGATATTGACCTTCCACAGATTCAGCTGACCCATGGCCTCGACAGCTGGTTTCAGGTGGTCCTCTTCCCCCACCGACACGCCACCGGTGGTAACAATCACATCGGCCTTTTCTGCAGCACTCTTTAGCGCTTCCAGCGTGGCATCAAAGGTATCCTGCACGTTAGCCTGCCAGCTTACCTCAAACCCCAGCTGTTGCAGCAGAGGCACCAGCATATACTGGTTGGAATTATAGATTTTACCGGGCTCGGGAGGCTGCCCCGGCTCCAGCAATTCATCGCCACTCACCAGCACAGCAACCCGCAGCTTTCTGTAAACCGATACCTGGTCCACGCCTACCGAGGCAATCAGGCCGATATCGCAGGCCTGCAAGCGGTGCCCGGCCGCCAGAATTTCCTGCCCCTCCCGGATGTCCTCACCGGCACGACGAATATGAGCGCCCTGCCGGATGTTTTCCGTAATACTGACAGAACCGTCATCATTGAGGATACAGTCTTCCTGCATCACCACAGTATCCGCGCCTTCGGGCACCGGCGCGCCGGTAAAGATCCGGGCAGCGGTTGCCGGCATGAGGGCTTCCGGTGCGACGCCAGCGGGAATCCGCTGTGACACCGGCAGGGCTGGCTGTGTCTCCCGGTCCTGGTAGCGGATGGCATAACCATCCATGGCACTGTTGTCATGGGGCGGCACGCTGACCGGAGAACACACCGGTGCAGCCAGGGTCATCCCGCAGGCCTCGGTAAGAGGCAGGGTTTCAGCGGACGGCACCTGCTCGGCCCTGACGGCATCAATCAATGTCTGTATGGCGACGGGTACAGGTAACAACCCTGATTCTGAACAGCAACTCATGAGCGACTTCCACAATATTGAATAGTACCCTGCGGGTGTTTCTGCTGCAGCTGGGCCACAAAATTACAGGGCTTGTGCCGGGCATCCAGCTGATCGGCAATCACGCTGTTCCAGGCAGTTCTGCAGGCATTTGTGGAACCCGGCATGGCAAAAATCACAGTATTGTTTGCCAGGCCCGCAACGGCGCGCGATTGCACGGTTGAACTTGCGATTTCATCATAAGATATCCGGCGAAACAATTCACCATAACCCTCAATAGTCTTGTCAAACAGCGGCAGCAAGGCCTCCGGGGTGCTGTCCCGCCCCGAAAAGCCGGTCCCACCGGTCACCAGAATCGCATTGACCTTGTCATCCGCTATCCACTGGGAAACAATCGCGCGGATCAGATACACCGAATCCTTGACCAGCGCCCTGTCGTAAAGCACATGCTGTGCGGCAGTCAGGCTCTCGGTCAGCAGATCGCCCGAAGTATCATTGGTAAAGTTTCTGGTGTCGCTGACGGTTAGTACCGCCATATTCAGGGGAATAAAATTCTGGCTGGCATGAGACATCGTACTACCCATTTACAGTGATCAACCCGTTTATTCTGGGGATGATGGGCGTGATTCGCAATTATACGTAAGAGGTACCACTTGGCTGTCGGTGGTGCTGACGGGGCTCAACCCTTTCTTGTGGTTGGTGCTTTGGGGAGACAGGCCACGGGCATCAGGCGCGTTTTGCCGCTCCCTGATCAGCGTTCCTGTCGTCCAGGTAGCGGGTCAGAACCGATTGCAGACGGTCCTTCTGGATGGGCTTGGCAAGGTAATCATCCATTCCCGCTTTCAGGCAGAGTTCCTTGTCGCCCTCCATGGAATGAGCGGTCATGGCAATAATCAGATTTCGCTGCCGGGAGTATTTGCGCTCTTCCTCCCTGATAACGCGAGAGGCTTCGTAGCCATCCATTACCGGCATCTGGACGTCCATCAGTATCACATCATATTGCTGTCTGGCCACGGCAATCACCGCGTCTGCGCCATTCTCACACACATCCACATCGGTAATACCAAGCTTCTTGAGCATACCCACGGCCACTTTCTGATTCACCACGTTGTCTTCCACCAGCAAAATGCGCCGCCCGGTAAGATCAGCCTCCTCTACTTCAGCCCTGGCTTGTGCCACCGCTTCGATACTCTGACCTTCAACCAGCGGTATATCAAAATAAAACGTCGATCCCAGACCCGCTTCAGACTCCAGGCGGAGCTCACCGCCCATTTTGTCAATCAGTTTGCGACTGATGGTAAGCCCCAGCCCGGTACCGCCATACTGACGGGTAGTAGAACCATCAGCCTGGGTAAAACTTTCAAAAACCTGGGACTGTTTGTCGGCGGGAATACCAATACCGGTATCCTGCACAAGAAACTGCAGCCGATCCTGCCGGTCAGTATCATCACC
>JAWVYU010000276.1:0-6959 GCA_033722575.1 Ketobacteraceae bacterium
GATTCCCTGGAGTCGCCCCAGAGTTACACACCGGTGGAAATATCCAAAGAAGCATTACTGCAGTCGGTAGCCGCACTGAGTTCGGCGTTCCCTGATATTGATATGCAGCCTATTGCCGGGGATTTTGATCTGGTTTTCTCGCGGCCGGACTATTTTTCCGGAGTCAGTTCCAGAAAGCGTGTGGTATTTTTTCCCGGTTCCACCATTGGTAACTTTGACCCCGTATCGGCGCGTGAATTTCTGAAAAAGCTCGCGAGAACCGCACGCAAAGGCGGGGGGTTACTGATTGGTGTGGACCTGATCAAGGACAGATCGGTATTGCTGGATGCCTACAATGATTCCCGCGGTATTACCGCAGCGTTCAATAAAAATCTGTTACAGCGTATCAATAATGAGCTGCAGGGAAACTTTGACCTTCGGGCATTCAATCACCGGTCGCTTTATAACGAAGATCATGACCGTATAGAAATGCATCTGGTCAGCCTGACAGAGCAAACGGTTGCCATTGATGGTCAAGCGTTTCATTTCGATACCAATGAGAGCATTCACACGGAAAACTCTCATAAATATTCTGTGGACTCTTTTACCGGAATGGCCGCAGATGCCGGCTTCGGGCTGGTGGACTACTGGTGCGATCCCAAAGACTGGTTTGCGATATTTTATTTTGAAGTGCAGCAGTAAGTGGCTGGACTAAGAGATGTATCAACCGGACAAAAAACCGAGATGAATGCGATATCGGAAAAGCATAACGAAAAACTATTGAGTGATTATCTGAAGGCTCCCCGCTGGTTACCCGCGGTTTATATTGGTGTCGCTCTTATTGGCCTAGTTACCGGGTTTTATTTTCTGGAAGACGCTGTTGCACCAGCGGTTATCCTGCTGTTGTCTGCCTTGTTACTGGGGTGCGCTTTTGAAAAACTGGTGGCGCGAAAAGTCATTGATCTGTTAATTCAGGAACAGGCAAAGAAACAAGGGAACTGATAAAAACAGATCCCCTTTTTCCTGCAAAGGACATGAAGGCCCGCCCAGTGTTCTCTCTGACTCAGGGCATTACCGGTCTGAGCTTGATGGCATCAGCTGCCACGGGAGCATCTATGTTCCGGTTACTGAGTTCCACCGGAAACTCACCTGCGTCGAACCAGAATATTCCCAGGGAATTCCATTGGCCGCCCCGGCGGCTTTGGTCCGCGATTACAGGCGAGGCCTGCGGGTTCAGGCTGTCGCCATGGTGCACAGTGTACTCGGCATGGCGGGTAAAGCCTGAGTAATCGGGCCAGTGGGCCAGTACTTCGTAGTATCCGGCCCTGGAAACTGATGGCAGCCAGGTGAAGGTTCTTTCGCCGGACTCATAGGCAATGCGATAGTTCCCACCGTAGAACCCGGGACGGAAAATGGTTGGCCACCAGGAGCCGCTCCGGCGGGTGTCGGTACTCTGGTTATCCACAATAATGGTGGTGTGCAGATCAATACTGTCGGTTTCCCGGGTGACCGTATCAACGCCCCAGCGGATGTGGTAAAGGTCCAGGTCGCCCCTTGCCAGCCACTGGCCTGTATAGATGCCGTCACCGGCCACGCGATCCGGATATACGCCGTCGTCCATCAGCAGAAAGCTATCCTGCACCGGGATCACCTCGGCAATGATATAGGGGCGGTTACTGGTTTCGTGACACCGGTAGCTCGCCACTTCCAGCTGGAACCAGTCACCGGGCAATACCTGCACCGACGACTGGCGGGGAAAGTGGCGCCGCTCAAACAGCTGATTGTTGCAGTTCAGCATGCCGCTCTGGTTGTTATCCACCAGTCGGGCCAATTTTCCCGACACGCTTTTCGCGGCAATGGCATTCAGGGCTTTACCGGAACTGATCAGCAGACGCCGCATGGCCTGTGCACTCAATCCGGCAGTCTCCGGGTATGTGCGGGCCAGGGCAATCATTCCGCTGACAAAGGCGGTTGCCTGAGAAGATCCGTCGCTGACCACATACTCCGAAGCTTCAATGCCGCTGATTTCCGCCCGTGGGTTGGTACTGAGAATCCGTTCGCCCGGGGCGAATACATCCACCGACCAGCGGCCGTAGCTGGAATATTTCCAGGGGTTGCCCTGATTGTTGATGGCGCCCACCGCAATAATATTTTCCTCCTGAAATGCTGCCGGGTAGTAGGCCCGGTCAGGGTGGCTGTCGATGTCCCAGCGGTTATTGCCGGCCGCCACCACCACATTCACATCCATCTGCGCGAGCTGGTCGATGGCGTCCTGCATGGCAAGGGTGTTCAGCAGGTACTTATCCCTGATCTGCCCCACCGGTATGATGATATTGTTCAGATTGTTCAGCCTGGATGCGCCGCCGGACCCGTTCACCACGACAATGTTCACACCGCGCCGTTTCATATCAATAAAATACTGAAAGCACGCCAGAATATCATCGTGGGTGCCATAGGCGCCGGGCAGACCGGGCAGGGTGGCATAGGCGTCTGTTTGCAGGTCCGCGGCGGCACAGGTAAGGATGCGGATGTTATTGTGGAACCCGGTAACGCCGACGATGCCACCGTGAAAGTCGTTACTGCCATTGTTGCCCACGGCACCCATAACTCCTGCCATGTTGGTGCCATGGCCAGTCACTGAATCCATGGGGTCTCCGGCTGCGGGATTCAGGGCGCCATTGTCCAGTATTCTGGATACCATGGTATTGATCCCGTGGCAGTCGTCCGCGTAACCGTTGTTATCAAGATCCACGCCGTCTTCACAGCCGTCATCGACACCATTGTCATTGCCGTCAATGTGCAACAGTTCTCCCGGATTGCGCCAGACTTTGCTGACAAGGTCTGGGTGCAGGTAATCTATGCCGGTGTCGATAAGGCCGATAACAACTTCGGTGTCGGAATCCGGTACCAGATGCCAGGCATCCCGGACATTGATATCCACATCACCGTCAGCGGGAGCTGTAAAGGTTCCGCAGGTATAGGTGCCATCGGTAATCACCAGGTCAGTGGCGCAAGTGCCTGTTGTCGGGGATTCGCTGCTGGGTAAGGCGCTGTCATCGCCGGAAAAGGGTGTGGATTCCAGCCCCCACTGTTCATTGACAAGCAGGTCACCACTGGCGTAACAGAGTGCACTGATGCTGCTGAACATAATGCTGATAATGAAAAATACGGCGCGCCGTGTCCGATGACTAACTCCCAACATAATACCCCCGGGATACAACTAGTGTTTCATTAAATGTATATCCAAACCGTCGATAATCCAGCGCATATCCGACGATAAAGCGCTGTAAAAATACCGCTCAGGGGTTGGTTATGAATTCCGCCTCTTTCAAACTACTTTCTTATATGAATTGCGAATTCAGGAATTTTTATTTTTCAATGAGTTAGCACGTTGGCGGGTGGAAAGGAGACAGGGCACGCGGTGACTGGATCGAAAACTGTGAAACCGTTCCCTTAGATAAACGAATATCTATAAAAAAATATTCCAAGCAATCCCCGACAGAAGGTATCGGGGATTGCGATACAGAACCTATTTTTTCAGAAAAAAACTGGTGGGCTTGTCATCTTCTTCCTCTTCCTGGGCCATGGGCTCCAGTGACAAGCCGCCAAGACCGCCGGATTTTTCCGGAGCAGGCGCGGGTTTTGGTTTGGCTTCCGGAGTGGAGTCGGCGGGTTCGGCAGGTTTGGCTTCATCGGGTTTCTTTCCCTGGCCTTTCTCCTGCAAATTGATCCGCAGGCGCAGGTTATTTTTGGAGTCCGCATTTTTCAGGGCTTCTTCCAGGGAAATCTGCTTATCAATATAGAGTTTGAACAGGGCAGTATCGAAGGTCTGCATGCCCTGGGCCTCGGATTTCTCCATGACCTCTTTGATTTCGTCCACCTTGCCCTGTTTGATCAGGTCACAGACCCGCGGGGTACCCAGCAGGATCTCGATGGCGGCGCAACGTTTGCCATCAACGGTTGGCAGCAGGCGCTGCGATACGATGCCCCTCATGTTCAGTGACAGATCCAGAAACAGCTGTTTGTGGCGCTCTTCCGGGAAAAAGTTAACGATCCGGTCCAGTGCCTGGTTGGCATTGTTGGCGTGCAGGGTGGAAATACACAGATGGCCGGTTTCCGCAAAGGCAATGGCTTGTTCCATTTGCTTCGCGGTACGTATTTCCCCGATCAGAATCACATCCGGCGCCTGGCGCAGGGTATTTTCCAGTGCGTCATCGTAACTGTTGGTATCTACGCCCACTTCCCGTTGATTGACGATAGATTTTTTGTGGCGGTGTACAAATTCCACCGGATCTTCAATGGTAATGATGTGCCCGGCACTGTTGGTATTGCGATAGTCAATCAACGATGCCAGAGAGGTGGATTTACCGGATCCGGTCCCGCCCACAAACAGAATCAGTCCGCGTTTCTGCATAACCAGCTTGGGCAGAATGTCCGGCAGGCCAAGGTCCTGAAAGCGGGGTATATCGGTTTTGATGGAGCGGATTACCATGGAAACCTGGTTACGCTGTTTGAAAATGTTCACCCGGAACCGGCCAACACCGGGCTCGGAGATGGCCAGATTCATCTCGGGCCTTTCTTCGAACATTTCTCGCTGTTCTTCGTCCATGATGGCATTTGCCATGGCCTCCACCCGCCCGGGGGGCATGGGTTCATCGCCGATTGGGGTCAGTTTGCCGTAAAACTTGGCGCTGGGTGGAGCGCCGGTTGCCAGATACAGATCAGAGCCGTCTTTGTCGGCCAAAACTTTCAGGTAATCAAGTAGTTCCATGGTGGTACTCAAACCCTTTGCTGAGCCGGCCACCACAGGAGTGCGGCCGGGACGTGTCAGGTAATAAGTTTGAGTATAGACAGCCATCGATCGGCCTGATTAGACCGATCGGCAATAAGCATTCTGACCACTAAAAGTTTTTCAGCAGGTAATCAAAAGCCGTCAGTGCTGCCTTGGAGCCTTCGCCCATGGCAATCACAATCTGCTTGTAGGGAACCGTGGTCACGTCACCGCAGGCGAAGATGCCGGGCTCGCTGGTTTCGCAGCGCTCATTGATAACCACCTCACCGAACCGGGTCAGCTCAACGGTGTCGCCCAAGAAGGCAGTGTTGGGAACCAGCCCTATCTGCACGAATACGCCGGCCAGATCCTGACGCCTGATATCGCCCGTTTCCCGGTTCTGGTATTCGATCGCCACCACCTTCCCGTTGTCGGCAATGATGCGTTGGGTAGCCACATTTTTCAGGATGGTAATGTTGCTCCTGGTGTTAGCGGCATCCACCAGCACCTTGTCGGCTTTCAGTTCCGGAAGGAACTCAAAAACAGTCACCGATCTGACAATACCTGCCAGGTCCAGTGCAGCCTCAATGCCAGAGTTTCCGCCACCAATAACTGCTACGTCTTTGCCCTTGAAGAACGGGCCGTCGCAGTGGGGGCAGTAGGCTACGCCATTACCAATGTTTTCTTTTTCACCGGGCACGCCAAGCTCGCGCCAGCGGGCACCGGTGGCAATTATCAGGGTTTTGGTGTCAATGGTTTCACCGGATGAGAGCGTGACTTTCTTTGTCTGCCCTTTCTCGATACGGTCAACTTTCAGGTGTTCCTTGACGGTAATATCGTAGGCCTTGAGGTGGTCCATCAGCGACCCTGACAGTTTCGGACCCGTGGTTTTCGGCGTGCCGATCAGGTTCTCGATATCCATGGTGTCCTTCACCTGCCCTCCGATACGATCTGCGATCAGGGTTACCTTCAGCCCTTTCCTGGCACTGTAAATGGCAGCACCGACACCTGCAGGCCCACCGCCCACGACAGTCACGTCCTGCTCGGGTAACTGGCTGTCGCCAGCATCTGCTCTCACCGCATCGGGGTACTGCTCCATCAGTTTGCCCAGCAACTGGGCAGTGTCTACCTTGCCGTTGGCAAAGCTTTCCCCGTTAAGGAATACGGAAGGAACGCCCTGGATGTCCCGTTCCTGAACCAGCTCCGGGAACACCCCGCCATCGATCATCTCGGTGGTGATGTTCTGGTTAAGCAGGGCAAACTGATTCAACGCCTGAACCACATCCGGGCAGTTGTGACAGCTCAGGCTCACAAACACTTCGAAGCTCAGGGGCTCGTTGATCCGCTTGATAATGCTGACAATGCTGTCGTCCAGTTTCATGGTGGTGCCAGAGGAATGAAGAATTGCCAGCACCAGTGAGTTGAATTCGTGCCCACCAGGGATACCGGAAAAGCGGATGCCATTCGGCTTGCCGTCCACTTCCAGCATAAAACTTACCGGGCTGCGCAGCACACCCTGGGTGTCCCGCTCTTCAAGATGCAACCTGTCGGAAACGGAAGACACCTGGCTGAGGAACTCAGTCAGCTCCGCACGCTTCTCGTGAGTGCCGGACTGAAGCACCAGGGTCACATCGTTTTTCATGTTGGCTGTGTAGCCTTTGAGCGCACTCAGAATATCTTTCGTTAGCATGTTGCTGCCTACCTAAGGGTCAGATGTCAGGGATGTTTCCGTAACGGGACAGGGTCCGTGGTGGAAAAGGGCAGCCCGGAGGCTGCCCGTGGTTGCGACCGTAGTCGCCGTACTACACTTTGCAGCGATCAGATTTTTCCGACCAGATCCAGGCTTGGCGTCAGGGTTTTCTCACCTTCTTCCCAGGCCGCGGGGCACACTTCACCATCGTGAGTGGCCACATACTGGGCTGCTTTGGCCTTGCGCACCATATCCTTGGCGGACCGGCCAATACCCAGGTCGTGGATTTCAGCCACTTTGATAATGCCTTCAGGGTCAGCCAGGAAGGTTCCACGCAGGGCAACGCCTTCTTCCTCGATCATCACGTCAAAGCCCCGTGCAATGCGACCGGTGGGGTCACCCAGCATCGGATATTTGATTTTTCCAATGGCTTCGCTGGCGTCGTGCCACGCCTTGTGTACAAAGTGAGTGTCGGTGGACACGGAATACACCTCTACGCCCATGGCCTGAAGCTCTTCA
>JAWVYU010000277.1:0-6945 GCA_033722575.1 Ketobacteraceae bacterium
CGGGCTCGAGGTGACTTCAGGTCAAAAACACTGAAATTCTGTACGGCTTCAGCAAGCAAATCTCCCTGATAACGCATGAGAACGAAGCCTACTTCATGTCCACGGTCAGAAAACTCCTTCGCGAGGCTTAGACTTACCCTTTCAGCACCACCGCCTCTTAAGTCTGGTAAAAAGAATGCTATTTTCACACTTCACACACCATCCAAGAACCTTTTTTCGCAAGATTGACTTAGCACATTGGATCGAGACCAAAACCTCTGCACCATATCAAAGTAGACACTTATCATCGCCCCCCTATTTTTATAAACAGATCCTCGACTCTTAAAAACAACAATACATAATTATCGAGCACCGCCAAACCTAAGAAAATAGTAAATTTCAAACAAATAAACAAACCGTCTTTTAAGGTAAAAAAACAAGACGCTAAAGAACGCTTTCCCGGCGCGCAGTGATTTAAATAGGGACGTCTCAACTCTCAGCCCTTTATTTTTACTAATTTCAAGCATCAGCATCTTCGAGTAAACATGCCTTTTGGCCCTCCCTATAATATCCTTATTATTTGGAAAAACAAAAATAACATCATTCAAACGCTGCAAGGAATCAGGAATCGAGCGGCTCAACCGATCTTCCATGTACCTAAAAACATAATCAAATCCATCTTTAGGCTTGTCTCTAGAAACCCCGCCATCGACCCTGTACTTGATGAGTTTTTCATCAACTAAAATTCCACTTCCTCCAAGTAACATAACTCTAAATGGCAGAACTCGATCTTCATGAACTACAGATTTTCCGATGGGGGGGAATGTATCAAAAGCATCTCTTGTATATGCAGTCGTTGCACCTAAAACTGGGATGTCCCCTTGAAGTCCACCGGATATGGTAAGCTCACCCCGGAAAACCTGCTCAGAAAAATCAGGAACAACTCTAGACTCTCTATCGACTGGCAAAAAATCAGAAAACAAAACGGCCGTGCTTCCTCCAGATGAAAGCCACGCCAAAGTCAACCTTTCCGCTCTAGATGGATCTGAAATATCATCACCAGCCGCCATAACGATCAAGTCTCCCAAAGCTTTACGCCCAATTACATTTATATGTTCACCAATATTAAGGTTTTCTGAGTTTTGATTAACAACAACCTTATGAGGGCCATGATAATTATTTGCCATCTCTGTCATGATTTCGAATGTTCTATCAGAGGAGCAGTCATCCGACAGAATAATTTCCAACGGCTCATAAGTCTGAGCAAACGCCCCCTCAATCGCCTCACGAATATACTTTTCCTGATTATAGGCAAACAAAGCAAACGTCACTAACGGCCGCTCTTTCATACTATCCTGCGTCATTTAAAGCATCCTGATAAGCCAGCAACACTGGCAAAACTTACGAAATCTTTCAGCGAAAGAAGCCTATCGTTATGGCGCACTTACAAACCACTCCAAAAATTCACGAACAACCGGCAAGCTCTCAGCCACATCACACAACTTGCCGTCATCCAACTTCTTTCAGAACGTCGCCCATTCACTTTCGCCCCTCGCACCTGACAATCCAAGTACAGCTTATACAGCTAGTCGGTGCGCCGAATCTTAGAAAGTAACTTCCCTATTGGCCCACCCAATTCCGCCATATGAGCCAGGTTAACCAAAGAGCGCAGTCCAATCACAGTTGCCGCAACCATCCCCAGCAATAAGGCGAGTAAATCACTAAAGTGGCCCATAACCGCGATCAAAGCTGCCGTCACAACAAGCAAAATGCCATCAAACTTTACGGCACTGGACCAAGAAAATCCTATGAGTGAACGCGCAATAAAGAACAGAACAGGCACGTTCACAGCATACATAACGAAAAAGGCTATACCGGTAGCTTCCAGACCAATAAATGGCAACATTACCCAGGTTGCAACCACGAAAACCCCCATTATGGCCGCTTCCTTGACCATAAAGATCTTGCCTTTGCCACAAGCAAGAATAATAAAACCCATAGGCCAGGAAAGGATCTTCAAAACATCGCCCAATATCTGCCACCGAAGAATTGTTACGGCAGGTATAAACTCTTCTGTATATAACAAACGAATAATCCACGGAGCCAAGGCCAGCATTGCCACTAACACCGGCCCAGCAAGCAGAATGGCTACGTGTGCCTGCTCATTTACCAGCCGCCGCGCGTTTTCCTGATCATGAATGGCTGCGGTCAATCTCGGGTAATAATCCGTACCCATTGCAGACAACACAAATCCGATATAGGTCATTGAGATTGCCCAAGCAGCCTGAAAATAACCCAGACTGTCGGTACCCAGTTGCTGCTGAACCATCGAGCGAACAACGAGCTGGCCGAGGGTAACCGACAAACCAGCCACCATAAAAGCCGAGCCCAACCGGGCTAACGTCATCCACTGCTCAGAGAGCTCATTAAGGGGGGTACGACCTGTTTTTATCGCCGGTAGTTTAGCCACAAAAATGTGGCTGATGATCAAGCCTGCCAGCGGGGCGGAAAGCACCAATACGATTACACCAGCTTCACCGAAGACATATACAGCTGCAATACCAGCCAGAGCGCTCGCTAGCGAGGATACAACCGTTATGCGAGCGATGTCTCCTATTCGGCGCATCCCGGTTAACAACGCTCTTTGGGACCCGGTTGCAACAGTCAGGGCTATACCTAAAGAGACCCAGCCCACATGGGGGGCCAAGGTTACGTCTCCAAGTACATGCTGTGCTATAACGCTTCTAGCCGCCCAGAATGCGAGGGCACCAATTAGCGCAAGCACTATGGTTCCCCAAAATAAAGCCCTGCGTGCTGCATCAACCCCAGCTTGGTCTTCCTGCCCCCGTGCTTCGGCAATTTGCCGCGTGCCTACGTTGCCAAAACCCAGGGCTGCTATGGTCGACCCGGCACTCATGAGGTTGTTCAGAATCCCGATGAGACCAACACCCGCTGGCCCCAGAAGCACTGCCACGACTTTCATCCGCAACAGGCCAATCAATATATTCAGGACCGAAGCGCCCCCAATAATGGCAGATGACCGAAGAATCTGTTTATGAGAGCTTTCTTCCGGTTCTTCAGTATCTGACACCAAACCGCTCCGCCATCACATCCATGGTGCCTGCCATCTCCTTCGCTAATTCCTGCCTCTCGTTATCAGCGAGAATTGGCACAGGGACGCTTTTAAAGCTAATACTTCTCAACTTCTGTAAGGGCTTTTTAGCGATCCACTTTAACGCCACCGCAAATCTATTCTGTTCACCGCCCAGGCGATGGTATAGGCGGGTTACCCACTGGAGTTTGAGCCTTTTCGGAATCATCACGGCGCTTTTCGTTTTCTTCTTTTTGTTATGATTCTTCAAAGAGGAGAACGCAGCCTCCATAGTTGGATTGTCCAGAAAATCGAAAGTAGCGCTAAAGTTAGCTTTAACCAAGCTCTCAAAGCTCTGCAGATGGACGCAGGCAGGGTCGAACGATTCAGACAACACCTCTAACAATCCATCGTAGTGGTAGATGCCAAAGTCATTGTCATGAAGGGCTAACTCTGAGAAAGGTAGCCCCTTTTTCTGAAATCGGTCATATAGTTCCACATAAAAAGAAAACATGGCAGAGACCGGCTCTCGAACAGTTACAAGCACCTTATGATCAATGCCAGAAAGAATTTTACTCAGGTTCGAGAGCTGCTCTTGCCAAGTCACCTCTGCGCTACCGACAGTAAGCATTTCCTCGGAAATAATCAGGGACCGTTGCTCGACTTCTAACCGCTCGGTAAGAGCCTGACTCACTTCTTCGAGGCCATCTCCTGATCTGGCAGCAGAAATAATCTGGAGAAATAGCGGATCCTGTACTTTCTGCGCTCTTGGTTGAAAGACACCAAGATAGAAGTATTCATCGTTGTTGACGTGGGGAAAATAATCCAGCTGGAGAGTGGTGGTTGCTGTTTTTGGTAAACCTATGTGGACGTAGACCCGTTTTGGCATATCGTTCTCGTAACTCTCGTCACTTTCAGACTGAGGGCGGGGGCCGTTGCTCAAGGTTTCAGACAACCTTCGCGTTAAAAACATTGCAGGATGACGCAACGTCGGCCGTTTGGCCGCGACTGAGCGTTGGCCCCATTGGCAAACTCAACACCGTTTGATGAATGCTCTCTGTCAAAGGGTAGTGCTCGGAACGCCAGTTTGGATATGCCTCTTGTTTATGTGGTGGCACCGGGTAATGAATCAGCGTCTGCACACCCTCCTCCGCCAGATGCCTCTGCAACGCATCCCGCTGGGCCGAGCGCACAACAAACAAGTGCCAAACATGGCTTTCACGGTTGCCTACCGCAGGTAACTGAATGTTCGAATTATCAATGTGCGCAAGGTAATACTCCGCGACTTCCCTTCGGCTCTGAATCTCTTCGTCCAGGTGCCGCAGTTTTACCCTAAGCATCGCAGCCTGAATCTCATCCAGCCTGCTGTTTACGCCCTGATAGCGATTCTCGTATTTCTTGTGGCTGCCGTAGTTTCCCAGTGCCCGGATGGTTTTGGCCAGTTCCTCGTCATCTGTGGTTACAGCACCCGCATCGCCCAGCGCGCCGAGGTTCTTGCCGGGGTAGAAGCTGAACCCGGCTGCATGACCCCAATTGCCAGCCTTGCGGCCGTATATGCTGGCTCCATGTGCTTGGGCGGCGTCTTCCAGCACCAACAAGCCGTGTCTATCCGCCAATTGCATCAGCTCTGACATCGGGGATATCTGGCCATAGAGGTGGACGGCAACAATGGCTTTAGTTTTAGCGGTGATGGCGGTAGCGGTTTTTTCAGGGCACAGGTTGAAGGAGGCCTCGTCCGGCTCGACCAGCACAGGCTTTAAGCGGTTTTCGGTGATGGCCAGTATGCTTGCGATGTAAGTGTTGGCTGGCACGATGACTTCGTCGCCCTCTTTCAGCTTGCCCATTTCTTTCCAGGCTCTGAGGGTGAGGGTCAGCGCGTCCAGACCGTTAGCTACGCCGATGCAGTGTTTGCTGCCGCAGTAGTTCGCGAACTCTTCTTCGAAGGCGTTTACTTCGGTGCCTTGGATGTACCAGCCAGAGTCGATTACTCTGGCGGCGGCGGCTATGAGTTCGTGCCGGTATTGGGCGCTGATGGCTTTCAGGTCAAGAAAACTGATCACTTACTTTTTCCCAGGGCTTGGGCCTGCTCGATCCAGGCCTGAACAATTTCTAGCGGGTAACCTCGGTGAAAGCGGTTTCGCCAAGGATATGCCTTTTCTTTGGGGTTACCAGGCATGCGCAATATTCGAACATCGCAGGCGGGTTTAGCAGGGTTGCCGGTGGCCAGCTTCCATTCTGGAATGTCCGCTTTCACTACGGACCCTGCCCCTATCACCGCATTCGTGGATATTGTCACACCTGGAAAAACAAGAACCTTTGAGGCCACCACACAATAATCTTCAATCACTGGCCCGATCAGTGTTTCACTTGGGGGCATCGGATCGTTGGTGAGCAACACCTCAGGAAATAACCACACGAACGAACCAATCTTTGATTGCTTGCCAACGTGCACATCTGCGTGCAACTTAGTGTGTGCGCCTATGCTGCAGTCACCCTGTATGTCTGTCCTAGAGCCTAACTGCACACCTTCAGCAATATCAGAGTTTTCTCTGACACAAACATGGTGGCCAGTCTGTAAAGCCGCTCCTATTTTTGCGCCGGTGTAGATTACCGAGTGGCTGCGGATAACGGAGTTCTCGCCAATTTCAAGCTGCCCTTCATGAGCCAGCGGCGTTGGCAGGCCCAGTTCACAGTAGGCACCCACCTTGGTGTTTTTCTTTAACCATACGTGCTGGTGAATGATTGAATAAGGGCCGATTTCTACCCCTTCATCAATTCTGGCGGACGAGGAGACCAGCGCGGTGGGATGTATCATCAGGCTGTATTTCCTGCGTCGATAGTCAATATAGTGCCGGTAATCGCGCCGGCCTCATCGGAAAGTAGGTATTTTACGGTTGACGCAACTTCAGACGTTTTCGCAAGACGTTTCAACGCTGAACGCCGCCTTATCTGATCAAGCTGAGTGTCATTGATGCCGGCAGACATGTTCGTTTCCATGTATCCGGGTGCAACGGCATTCACCGTTATATTGATTTTTCCCAGCTCCCGGGAAAGGCTTTTAGTAAAGCCGTTCAACGCGGCCTTACTGGCTGCGTATACGGATAATCCGTTGAATCCCGTAGAGGCGATAATTGACGACACATTGACGATACGGCCAATACGGTTACGCAACATTGACCGGGAGATGTATTTGGTCAGCAACAGTGTTGCGGTAACGTTTACGGCAATCACTTCTTCAATCTGGGATTCGTGCATGGTACCCAGCACGCCGTCATGGGCAATGGCAGCGTTATTAATCAACGCATAGGGCGCACCATGCTTCTCCACAAAGCTTTTTGACCACTGGTGAAGCGCCCTTCTATCCGCAAGATCTAACGGCTCGTAGTCTACATGGCTGTTCTCCGCCATGAACTGTTCGAGTTCCGGAGTACAAGATCGTGCGGCGGCAATGACCGAGTAGCCTGCTTCCACAAGGCTCTGGACTATTGCAAAGCCAAGACCCCGGTTGCCACCGGTGACGAGGACGACTCTTTGCTTGGCGTTTTCCATGGCGATCCTTATCTTTTAATCTTGCCGGCTGCGCCAACGGGCAGCTCATCCACTAACCTTACAAAAGCCGGGACTTTGAACGAGGGCAAAACCTGCTTGCAATGTTGTTTAACACTCTTCACCAGACCGGAAGTGTCTTCGAGTCCAGGCATAGGAACAATTAATGCCTCTACCAGAGCCCCGGCTATGGAGCTTGACTTCGCACGAACTGCAACCTGATACACACCAGCGACTTCAAGTATCCGCGATTCAACATCTTCCGGGATTACCTTGTTGCCGCCGATGTTAATCGCTCCGTTCAGCCGGCCTTTGAACAGAACCCTATC
>JAWVYU010000278.1:0-6943 GCA_033722575.1 Ketobacteraceae bacterium
CCCTCCGTGGGGCCATCTCTGGTGATATTCCAGACCTACGATGGTCGACTGCATGCGCTGGACCGCGAGAGCGGAACCGTGGAATGGGTTTACGATACCTTTGTTCCGGCGCTGTCGCTGCGTGGAGAAAGCAGCCCGGTGCAGGTGGGTAATGTGGTGCTGGCGGGCTTTGCCAATGGCAAGCTGGTGGCACTGGATACCAAAACCGGCTTTGTGGGCTGGGAGCGTACGATCTCCGAACCCAAGGGCCGCTCCGAACTGGAACGCCTCAATGATCTGGATGGCCGCTTCTGGATCAGCCGCACGGTGGTGTATGCAGTAAATTACCAGGGCAATCTGGTGGCAATGGATATTCGCGCCGGGCAGCCCCTGTGGACCCGCAGTATGTCATCCTACGCAGGAGTGTCGGAATTTCTCGACCAGCTGTATGTGGTGGATGAAGACAGTAACATCTATGGCCTTGATGCCGTGAACGGCGCTGAAGTCTGGCATCAGGAGCTGCTGAAAGGTCGCCGCCTGACGGCACCAACAGCCTATGACCGATATGTGGTTGCCGGTGACTTCGAGGGTTATCTTCACTGGATGAATTACCGGGACGGCGCCTTTCTGGCCCGGGTCAAGGTGGATGGCGATGGCATATGGGCGCCACCCATCGTCAAAGACAATGTGGTCTACGTGCAGGGCAACAGCGGCGAAATTGCCGCCTATCAGGTGCTCGAGACACCTGATGAGGAAGATGACGACGAATGAAACCGGTTATTGCACTGGTCGGACGCCCCAATGTAGGCAAGTCCACACTTTTTAATCGCCTGACCCGGACCCGGGATGCGCTGGTTGCCGATATGCCGGGTCTGACCCGGGACCGGAAATATGGCGAGGGCCAGCTGGACGATCACAAGTTCATTGTTATTGATACCGGTGGTATTTCCGGTGATGAGCAGGGTATCGACAGCCACATGGCCAGGCAGTCCCTTCAGGCAGTCCACGAAGCGGATATCGTGCTGTTCCTGGTGGATGCCCAGGTGGGCCTGGCGGCCAGTGATGAACTGCTGGCAAAAGAGCTGCGGGCATCCAACAAGCCCGTGCATCTGGTGGTGAATAAAATTGATGGCCGGGATGAAGATACGGTGATTGCCGATTTTTATTCGCTGGGGTTGGGAAAACCCTTCGCCATTGCGGCGGCTCACGGCCGCGGTGTTGCCCAGATGATCAGTGAATTGCTGGGTGAAATGCAGGCAGCCGGAGATTCCGGTGAAGAAGAACCTGAAAACCCGGGCATCAAGATTGCCGCTATCGGCCGGCCTAATGTGGGCAAGTCCACACTCATTAATCGCATGCTGGGAGAAGACCGGGTGGTGGTTTATGATTTGCCCGGCACCACCCGTGACAGTATTTATATTCCCTTTGAACGCCGCGATAAAAAGTACACCCTGATTGACACGGCGGGTGTACGCCGGCGGGGTAAGGTGTCTGAAACTGTTGAAAAGTTTTCGGTCATCAAAACCCTCAAGGCCATTGAGGATTCCAACGTTGTTATCCTGGTGCTGGACGCCCGTGAGTCCATTGTTGATCAGGATCTGCACTTGCTGGGGTTTGCCCTTGAAACCGGCCGCTCACTGGTCATTGCCATCAACAAGTGGGATGGTATGGATCCGGATGCAAAACAACAGGTCAAAACCGATATTGAGCGGCGCCTGGGTTTCGTTAATTTTGCCAGAATCCATTTTATCTCGGCGCTGCATGGCACCGGAGTAGGTGAGCTTTATGAGTCCATTGAGAAAGCATACGCTTCTGCGCAGAAACGTTTGTCCTCGAACCAGCTGACCAAATATCTGGAGGACATGGTAGCCGATCACCAGCCCCCCATGGTGAAAGGACGACGTATCAAATTACGCTATGCCCACATGGGCGGCAGCAATCCGCCCACTATTGTGATTCACGGCAACCAGACTGAAAGCGTACCTCACTCCTATCGCCGCTACGTCGAGAATACCTTCCGAAATATCATGAAGCTGGAAGGCACACCCATTCGTATTGAATTCAAAACCGGTGACAATCCCTATGCCGGCCGCCGCAATAAACTCACTCCGCGGCAGCAGCATAAAAAGCGCCGCATGATGTCCCACGTAAAAAAACAGGACAAGAAACGCAAGCAGCGCAAATCCCGATAAGGCTTAACCCACCAGTCGCAGACTGCTCCTTTTGCGATACTGGGACGGGCTCATGCCGCAACACCGCTTGAAAGCCCGGCGAAAAGCCGCTCCCTCGCTGAAGTACAGATGGGAGGATATTTCGTCCACCGACAGTCGGCTGGACTCCAGCAGCTCGCAGGCCGTGAGCATTTTCATTTCATCCATAATGGTTTTGTAGCTGGTGTTATGGGCTTGCAAACGGCGTTTCAGGGTACTGCGGGAAACGTTGAAGTGGTTGGCCAGTTCATCAATGTCAGGGTATTCGGGCAACCGTTCTTTGACGTAAGTCCGCACAGCCTCCAGAAAGCCCGCCTGCTGATTCAGTTGCTGCACCACACTGCTGGTACTGAGTTTGGCGTCGTTGACAATCGCAGGGTTGGAAAATCGCAGCGGCGCATCCAGAATCTTGCTCTCGCAGCAAATCCGGTTCTGGGGTACGTTGAAGGTGCATTTTTCACCTAGCACCCTATGGTACTCGTGAAGATTTTCCGGCTCATCATAGTTAAAGTCGAAACTGAAATTGAGCGTCATGTCCTTGATGTTGTACCGGAAGGAGTACATCAGCGAGGCAAACAAAACCTCCACAAAAAACCGCTGTGAAGGGCCGCCTTCAAAGGCGGGCATGCACACCAGGCTCACCTGATTGTGAAACTGTTTCAGCTCCATATTGGTGATGGGCGAAATGGCTTTTTTGAAGCGGATGGCCGTTTCAATGGCCTCGCCGATGTTCTGGCAGGCCATGGCGGCGAATCCGATCAGACCGTGACCATGGAACCCCAGCTTCTCGCCAAAGTGCAGGCCCAGCACAGGATCTTCCAGTTTTTCCATGCAACTCTGAATCAGTTGTTTGTACTGGGCATAGCTGATCCGCGACTGGATATCCGTGACCGCTCCGTGGGGTATGTCGGTGTCGCGCAGTATTTTTTCCGGGTTAACTCCCTGGGAGCCGGCGTAGTCCAGCAGGGCTTTCGGGTGGTTATGGAACCCGATAATCGGGTCATCAAGTGTTATAATTTTCATCCCCTGAGTCTCTCTGTGTGTCAGTCAAGCGTCTGATTCTTATTTTATTTTGTCTCTGCGGCCAACCGGTTTTGGTTGATCTTTCTCCACATCCGTGAAGCCTTGTGAGCCATTTTGTCTGTATTTTTTTAGGATAACTGATTGAATCTAATGTAAAAATTTACCCTGATGCTGAGACCTGTGCCGCAATTCTGAGCTTTTTTGTACTTGTGAGACTATCGTACCAAGAATACCTTGACAAGTCTCTAAGAATTAAAAAAACAGAATCGAGATAGGACTATGGGGAAATTCAGCATGACTCGGGTCAGCCTGCTGGGGCTGCTGCTCGTTTCGGGGGCCTGTTATGGGCAGATACTTCAGAATATTACCGTGGGGAGTCCCAAGGCTCTTGCCCTGGGTCACGCGGTAACGGCAGATCCGCCGGGACTGGATTCCATCCACTTTAATCCTGCCGGGTTGGTCAAGCTCACCGGACGTGGCCAGCAGTTCAAGTTGCTCGGAGCTCACATGGAGATCACCAGTCGTACAGGGGAGCAGCGTAATGTGCCCGCTGTTGTGGAGGAGTGGGAAAATCTGTACGGCAAGCCGTTTCCCGTGGATGACCAGGCCAACCTGGAAGATACCGCCAGCACACCCATGCTGACCATTCCCTTTGAAGGCCTGACAGAAGTGCCCGCCATCATCGCGCCCTTCGGGGGTGGCTGGTTCGAGGCGCAAACCGGAATGACCTTCGCCACCACGATCTATACACCGGCAGCCTTCGGCTTCATGCGGGACCGTGAAAATGATCCCGGCTCCTATCAGGGCTATGAAGTGGCGCTGACCAGGCTCACTTACCTGGCGCCCAGTGTGGCGTTGCAGGTATCCGATACACTGGCAATCGGCATGAGCATCGGACTTTCCTGGCATGGCTTTGCCACCCGCACCAAATTCCGATCGCCGGAGCAGACCCTGGTATTTCTGCAGGGCACCACAGAACAGCTCAATGATATTATCGCCAACGAAGAGGACCGGCTTTCCCTGCTGGGGGCTTACGATAATATCGGCGATCTCACGCTCGAAATGGAAGACACGCTATCACCCAGCTTTAATCTGGGTATCCTGTGGGAACCCACCTCCTGGCTGTCGTTCGGGCTTGCCTACCAGAGTGAGGCGGTAGCGGATATGGAGCGTGAATTTGAAATGGAATACTCAGAGGCGTTTCTGGGTACTACCACGGATCTGAAACCGCTGTCGCCATTACTGGGCGCCTTGTTTGACGGTGCGCCCTTTAATGCCATGCCCAAAGAGTCGGGCAAGGCATCCTTCGAAATGACCATGCCCCAGCACATTGCGCTGGGCACCTCGGTGCGTGTGTTTCCTGATCTGAAAATCAATCTGGATGTGAAATGGACGGATTACACTACCTGGGATGAATTTGTCATCAAGTTTGATCAGAACGTGGATTTTCTGAATCTGGGCAGCATCATCAACGACGTGGCCGGAAAAGCGGGGTTTGATGTCAGTGATAACGCAGACCCCAACGAGTTGCGCTTGGCCCGGGGCTATCAGGCCGTAACATCCTGGGCGCTGGGTGTGGAATACCAATGGAACGACAATACGGTGGTCAGGTTTGGTTACGAACCCCGGGGCAGTGCAGTGCCCGATGATCGTTACGATTTTCTGGTACCCATTGGCGATGCCACACTGTATTCCTTTGGCATCGGGCATCGCATTGATGCTGACAGCCGGATGGACTTCGGGATCGCTTACCTTTACTCGGAATTTGAAGCGGGTATCCGCTGGGTGGAGGACGACGACGGCAACCTGAGAGCCGTGGGTGAATCGAAAAACGCCAATGACACCACACCAGGTCAGGTGGTGTACAACCCTTATGCATTTCTGCCGATTTCCGGGGAAACCACAGCGTATCTGGTAACTTTCAGTTATGACAAACAGTTCTGATCACTAACGAATGCTGTAAATCGGGACTTTCCATTTGCCTGATGGCGTCCACTTGCCGATACTCTACCTTTAGTGTTTGAGTGAGAAGGGGCGACCGTGTCAGAAAACGTTGTATTAACACTGGCAATGATCGGGGTATGTGGTTTAGCGTGCCAGTGGCTGGCTTGGCGCTGGCGTCTGCCTTCTATTCTCTTTCTGCTGCTTACGGGTATCACGCTGGGGCCGGTTACCGGGGTGCTGAGCCCGGACGATCTGTTTGGCGACCTGCTGTTCCCGCTGGTGTCGCTGGGTGTGGCGGTGATTCTTTTCGAAGGGAGCCTGACACTCAAGCTTCAGGAAATACGCGGCACCCAGGAAGTGGTGTGGCGGCTGGTGACCTTTGGTGTGCTTATCAGCTGGGTGGTCGTGGCAGCCTTCACTCACTTTGTGCTGGATTTCAGCTGGCAGTACGCGACCTTGTTCGGTGCGCTGGTGGTGGTGACCGGGCCCACCGTAATTGTGCCCATGCTGCGTACTATCCGCCCCAACGCGCAGATCACCAGTATTCTCCGCTGGGAAGGCATACTGATTGATCCCATTGGCGCGTTGCTGGCAGTACTGGTATTCGATTTTATCGTGGCCAGCAGTACCGGTGGAAACGAATGGCTGGTGGTGGTGGGTGTGTTCACCAAAATGCTGCTGGTGGGATTATCCATCGGGTTTGGTGGCGGCTATGCCGTTGGCAAGCTGCTGGGCAGCCCGAAAATGCCCAAATATCTGCATAACTTCTTTGTATTGATTGCGGTTTTCGCCGCGTTCGCGATCGCCAACGCGCTGGCGGAAGAGTCGGGCTTGCTGGCGGTTACTCTGATGGGCATCTGGATGGCAAACCGCAGCGATGTCCCTATTGATCGCATTCTTAACTTCAAGGAAAGCCTGAGCCTGTTACTGATTTCCGGGCTGTTCATTCTGCTGGGCGCACGGCTGGAACTGAATGAACTGATTTCCCTGGGGTGGCCGGCGCTGATGATTCTGCTGGTGATTCAGTTTGTGGCCCAGCCGGCTAAGGTATTTTTTTCCGCCATAGGATCCAACCTGAACTGGCGGGAAAAGCTGATGATTTCCTGGATCGGCCCCCGGGGCATTATTGCCGCTGCGGTGTCGGCGCTGTTTGCCTTGCGTTTGCAGCAGCTGGGCTTTGAAGATACTTCTGTCCTGGTATCGCTGACATTCGCGGTCATCATTGGCACCGTCGTACTGCAGAGCCTGACGGCGAAGCCGCTGGCAAAGGCGCTGGGTGTTTCCGAAGGAGAGTCGCGCGGGTTGCTGATTGTGGGCGCCAACCCCGTGGCGCGTGCCGTTGGCAAGGAATTGAAAGCCAATGATTTTAATGTGTTGCTGGTGGACAGTCACTGGCCCCATGTGAGTGAGGCGCGCATGGCTGGCCTGCCGGTGTTTCATGGTAATCCCGTATCCCAGATCGCCGATCAGCGGCTGGATCTGGTGGGCTACGGCTATATGCTCGGCCTGCACTCCAATGACGATCTTAACGTGCTCTCGGCACAACGCTACGTGACCGAGTTTGGCAACAAGAACACATACACGCTCCGTAAAACAGTGTCCAAAAAGAATCCCGAAAAACACCAGGCATCGGAACTGATGCGTGGGCGTTCGCTATTTGGTGAAAACGTCAGTTATTCCAAGCTGGCGAGTTTGCTGGCGCAGGGAGCAGAGATGAAAACCACGGTGCTGCGGGATGAATTCAATCTTGATGATTATCTTTCTGTGTATGAGGAGCGGGCGATTCC
>JAWVYU010000279.1:0-6940 GCA_033722575.1 Ketobacteraceae bacterium
GGTGCTGCCAGCTGGACACTGATCGATTTGTTACGCCACCCCGATTACCTTGCAAAAGTAAAACAGGAGCTGGATGACGTGCTGGGTGAGGAACAGGATTATTCCCCGGAAAAACTCAAGCAGCTGAAACATCTGGATTGGGCCATTCTGGAATCGGAACGCAAGCATCCGGTAGCCCATGTCATTATGCGGGGCGTGCGGGATGATATGGAATTCGACGGCTTCAAAATCCGGAAAGGCGATATGGTGTTCGTGGCGCCGGAAACCGCCCACAATTTGCCAGAGGTGTTTGCCAATCCTGAGCAGTACGATCCTCTGAGGTTTTCACCGAAGCGCATGGAGGGCAGCAAAACCTTCAGTCTGATTGGCTTTGGTGGCGGTGCACACCGCTGTGCCGGAGTTAACTTTGCGAAACTGGAAATCAAAATCCTGATGGCCAGGCTGATACAGAATTATGACATGACATTGCTGGAAGAGGATCCCCGGCCCTATTCCGGGGTCGGTATCAAATGGCCCGCAGATCCCTGCCGGATTGAATACAAGCGCCGCTCCTGAATCAGAGTGGCTGGCGGCCTACAGCAGGTTTTTTTCCCGTTCAATCCAGGTCTGGATTTCTTCGGTCAGTTCCTTGGGTTTGCGGTTGGTGGTATCAATAGGTTCACCAAACTTGATGGTGATGACGCCGGGATACTTTCGGGTGTCCCGGGCGGGCCATACTCTTCCTGCGTTGTGTACCAGCGGAACAATGGGTACACCGCTTCTGATGGCCAGCATGGCGCCACCGGAAAAATGGGGCCGGGATTCACCTACAGGAACCCGCGTGCCTTCGGGAAAAATCAGCACCCACAGGCCTTCTTTCAGGCGTTCACGGCCCTGGCGCAACATCTGCTTTAATGCACTGGTTCGCTGACTGCGGTTGATTACAATGGGTTTCATGAAACGGATCACCCAGCCAAAAAAGGGTATCCACATCAGCTCCCGTTTCAGTACAGTGGCCTGGGGTGAAAAATACCGCTGCAGAAAAAACGTTTCCCAGGTGCTCTGATGATTGCTCACAATCACGCAGGGTTTATCAGGCAGGTTTTCGTAACCAATTACGCGGTGGGTTATGCCGCAACAGACTTTCAGCCACCACTCCAGAAAATTCACCCAGCGGGTGGCAAAGAAATAACGTTTGCGAAACGGAAGGAATCCCAGGATCAGAACCGAGAAACTGCCAAATATGACGACGCTGACCGCGTAACCCAGATTGAAAATAACGCCCCTGACTAATGGCATTGCTGTTTCCTTGGTCTTTAAAAAACACTGTCCCGATGGCGGATCAGGCCATCCGTTTTGATTCCCCTGTCACCTCATCGTTTGTTTTGTGCGGGCCTGCTCCGGTATAAATCCATGCAGGCCGTGGTTTTTATTGTAGCTGAGAAATATCAGCGATATTGATAAATAATTGATGTAACTGTTTTAAAAGCGCAAGCCGGTTCGCCTTGATGGCTTCATCATCGGCATTGACCATGACATGGTCAAAGAATTCGTCCACCGGTTCCTTCAGGCTGGCCAGGGATACCAGGGTGTCGTGATAGTCACCGCCTGCTGCCTGTTGCTGAATGGCAGCATGCAGTTGTGATTCCCGGGTCTCACTGAACAGGGTTTCATCCACTGTAACGGAAGACAGGTCCAGGTCGCTTTTTGCCAGGATATTACCAACGCGCTTGTTGGCCGCAGCCAGTGCTTCGGCTTCCGGCAGGGTTTTGAAGTGCTGAACAGCCCGCACCCGCTGCTGAAAGTCCAGCGGCCGGGTTGGATTCACTTCCAGCACCGCCTTGATAATATCGGTACTCACGCCCTCTTCCTGATACCAGGTCATGTAACGGCCCTGCAGGAAATTCAGGGCGTCGTCTGCAACGTTGCCGTTACTGAGTTTGTCGCCGTAGGCTGTGATTGCCTGTTCAATCAGTGGCACCAGGTCCAGGTTGTATTGTTTGCCCACAATGATCCGCAGCAGGCCCAGGGCCAGCCGGCGCAGTCCATAGGGATCCTTGTCACCGGTGGGATGTTTGCCAATGCCCAGTATGCCCACCAGCGTGTCCAGTTTCTCTGCAATGGCCACTGCAGCGCCAGTGTCGGTTTCGGGCAAGGCGTCCCCGGCAAACCGGGGCAGGTACTGTTCGTTCAGCGCCCGGGCCACTTCCTCCGGTTCGTTCTGATGCAGAGCGTAGTAATAACCCATAATACCCTGCAGATCCGGAAACTCCCCTACCATCTCTGTGGCAAGGTCGGCTTTGCTTAACAGGCCGGCCCGTTGTGCCCAGTCTGTGTTACTGCCAATCTGCCCGGCAATAAAGCCGGCCAGTCCGGCAACCCGCTCCGCCTTTTCATAAACGGTGCCCAGCTGGGCTTCGAACACCACTTTTTCCAGGGGCTCGTTATGTTGTTCCAGGGTTTTCTTTTTGTCGGTTTCAAAGAAGAATCGTGCATCGGACAGGCGCGGACGAATCACGCGTTCATTGCCGCTGATGACTTTTTTCGGATCCTGGCTTTCAATATTGGATACTGTAATAAAGTGCGGGAGGATTTTCCCGTCAGCATCCAGTACCGGGAAATATTTCTGGTGCTCCTGCATGGCGCTGATCAGGGCTTCCTGTGGTACCTGCAGGAATTCATCATCGAAGTTGCCCATCAGGGGCACGGGCCATTCCACCAGGCCGGTCACTTCTTCCAGCAGGCCATCATCAATACTGGCTTCGCCGCTGGACTGATTTTTTGCCAGTTCGGCCACCCGTTCTTTAATGGTTTGCTGCCTCTCGGCAAAGTCGGCCACCACATAGGCACTTCGCATCTGCTCCTGGTAGCTGCCGGGGGAATCGATAGCCACAGGGTCGGGATGATGAAAACGGTGGCCGAAACTGGTGTTGCCAGAAGACAAGCCAAGAATCTCACAGGGAATGACTTCGTTGCCCAGCATAACCACCAGCCAGTGTACCGGTCTGACGAAGGCAACTTTTTCCGCGCCCCAGGTCATGCGTTTGGGAATGGGAAGTTTGTTCAGGGCCTGCTCGATCAGCTCCGGAATGATGGCGCTGGCCTGCTGCCCTTGCTGTACGCTGCGAAACACCAGCCAGCTGCCTTTATCGGTTTCCAGGGTTTCCAGCTGGTCAACGGTGGTGCCGCAGGAGCGGGCAAAACCTTCCGCGGCTTTGGTGGGATTGCCGGCCTGGTCATAGGCGGCCTGAACGGCGGGCCCCCGGCGCTCCACAGATTTGTCCTGCTGTTGCACGGCAAGCTGATCCACCCTGATCGCCAACCGCCGGGGTGTAGCAAAGGATTGCACGCTGGCAAAACTGAGATCGTGTTTTGCCAGTCCCTCTTCCAGGAGCAGGGTGAAGGCATCGCTGAGTTTTTTCAGAGCTTTGGGTGGAAGCTCTTCGCTGCCCAGCTCAATCAGTAAATCGGCGGTATTTGTCATCTTACTTGCTCCCTTCCTGATCATTCTCCTGATGCCGGGCAATCACCTCGTTTCGCAATGCTTCTGGAGCCAGAGGAAATCCCAGCGCCAGTCGCGCATCGAAATAGGCTTTGGCAACGGCCCGCGCCAGTGAGCGCACACGCAGAATAAAGCGCTGCCTTTCCGTTACCGAGATGGCGTGACGGGCATCGAGCAGGTTAAAGGTATGGGAAGCTTTTAACACGTATTCATAGGCCGGCAGCGGCAGTCCGGCTTCTATCAGTTTCTGGCTTTCGCTTTCGTAATCATCAAAGGCTCTGAACAGCATTTCAGTGTTGGCATGCTCAAAGTTGAATGTGGACATTTCCACTTCGTTCTGGTGGAACACATCGCCGTAGGTAACGACGCCGGTTTCGCTGTTGGTCCATACCAGATCATAAATGGATTCCACGCCCTGCAGGTACATGGCAATACGTTCCAGCCCATAGGTAATTTCCCCGGTCACAGGGTAACAATCGATCCCGCCAACCTGCTGGAAGTAGGTGAACTGGGTGACTTCCATGCCGTTCAGCCACACTTCCCAGCCCAGGCCCCAGGCTCCCAGGGTGGGCGATTCCCAGTTATCTTCCACAAAGCGGATATCATGGGTGAGCGGGTCCAGTCCCATGGCTTTGAGGGAGCCCAGGTACAGATCCTGGATATCTTTTGGTGACGGTTTCAATACCACCTGGAATTGGTAGTAGTGTTGCAGCCGATTGGGGTTTTCGCCGTAACGGCCGTCGGTTGGCCGGCGGCTGGGCTGAACATAGGCGGAGCGCCAGGTCTCCGGGCCAATAGCCTTCAGAAAAGTGGCCGGATGAAAGGTGCCGGCGCCCATTTCCATATCAAAGGGCTGAACCACCACGCAGCCCTGATTGGCCCAGTAGGATTGCAGGGCCAGGATCAGCCCCTGAAAGGTTTGAATATCGTAGGATTGCTCACTCATTGATTGACCTTGAAACCGGGTGTCTCACACCAAATTGGAGTAACACAGTCGTGCAAACGACAAAGCGAGCTATTATATCGCCTTGAATTGCAATGAACACAGTCAGCTAGCAAAGTTGTTTGAATTTCTTACATTTTACGGTAAGTGAGTGCTTACATTAATGGGGGAAAGCCAGGGTAACCCGGGCCCCTTCAAGGCGGTCGGAGCGGCCCAGTGACAGGTGCCCCACCCGGTCACCTTCCCGGTGAGCACTCAGCAGGGACTGGGCAAAATAGAGGCCCAGGCCCGTGGAGCTGTGGTCCACGGATATTGTTGACTGGCTGATATCACCTTCCAGCATGGATTCGGGAAAACCGGGCCCGTCGTCGTGCAGTTGCAGATACAGATACAGATCATCTTCATGGGCAGTGAACAGCAGTTGCCGGGCACCGGCCTTGATGGCGTTGTAGATCAGGGTATCCATGACAATGGTGGCAATGCTGATATCAAAAAAGCCACTGGTTTCCTCGTCGCATTCCAGTTCGGCGGTTACCTTGTTGGCGCTAAAGGTATAGCCGTGACGAACCAGGACTTCCTCCAGGAATTCAACGGCAAACTGCTGGTCCACATTCACCGCAAAATCACCGGCCAGGCTTTTGTAGCTGCTGAGTACACGCATCAGTTCGCTGCCGATAAACTGGGCTTCGCTCTTGATGCCTTCCACCTGCTGCTGTCGGGACTCATCCTGTGGCAGCTGGTTCAGCAGGCCATCCAGTTCACTGTAAAGCAGTCCGAAACGGTTCTTGATTTCATGGATGGACGCGGCGAGCAGGGCGCCGAATAACTCGCTATCCGTTTTCTTTTCGCTCATTGGTGACCTTGTCCCAGCGTTGCTTGAGCTTTTCAATAGTGGGGTACAGGGGGTTGTCCTGGGTAACTTTTTTCAGTGCTTCATCAAGCTCGTCACCTTTTTCCAGCAGCTCGCGGCTGGAGCGGCCTTTTTCAAACCGGCTGATGATGGCTTTAAACGCCATCATACGGGTTTCATCATCGGCATTGGGGAGCAGTGTTGCCCGGGAAAGCAGTTCGATGGCGTCCTCGATATCATCCCGGTCCAGCAATTCCTGGCCCCGGGTTTTCATCAGCTTCAGCCGCTCTTCGGGCTTATTGGACAGGGAGTTTTCAATAACCCGGTAGAATTTGGTCTGTAGCCGGCTGTTGTCACCAATTTCCTGCAACAGGCTTTGTTTGGCTTTTTCGATTTCTTCCGGTGTTTCAAATAACAGCCGAGAACTGAACACGTCCAGCTGATCATCCAGCGACAACTGATCGGAGTTTTCCATCAGGTTTTTTGCCATGGCATAGGCAAGTTTGCCCTCTTCTTCGTTACCGGAATTGAACAAGGTCTCTGCTTCCGCCAGCACAGCTTTCAGGTTTTGCAGGGGGGTCAGTTCATATTCAACCCGTGCGGTTTCAATCAGCTTCATGGCTTCCTGGGTGGCCATTTTACTTTCCCGCATGCTGCCGCTTTTTATACTGATCTGCAGGGCTTTTGCCAGGCCGATGTAAGGATCGGCTTTGGCGAACACGGAATTCTTTCCCAGACCGATGGCTTTGCGGCAGGCTTTTCGCATTACCAGGGGATCACCGTTAAGTTCAGCCACCCGTCCCAGTTCCTGCTGGCGCAAACAGGATTTGGGGGATTCGTCCACGGCCGCCTGCAGTACTTTCTGGGCCGCTTTGTATTTTCCCTGGGCTTCCAGCACTTTTGCCAGCCAGTCCTGGGCTTCCACGTATTTGCTGTTGGTGTTGGCCAGGCTTTCCAGCAACTCCTTGGCCGGCTCGTATTCACCCAGATGGTAATGCACTTTTCCCATGCCCAGAATGGCCCAGGCCACACGCTTGATACCCAGCACGGTATCGTACAGATCCTTGGCTTCCTCCCAGCGCTTTTCTTCCAGCAAAATCCGGCCTTTAATGCGGTAAGCGGGCAAGGCGAACTTGGGCTTTTGAATGGCCAGCCGGTTACAGGCATCCAGGGCTGCGTCGATGTTGCGCTTATCCAGCGCTCTGTTGATTTCCTTGTACACCTCTTTGGTGCGTACGATCCGGTTCAGACGGGTACGCAGAAGGTCCAGGGTGACCGGCTTGACGATATACCCATCGGGTTCCGCTTCCAGCGCACCCATCACCATTTCCACCGTCTGGGCGGCGGTGACCAGAATAAAAATGGAGGAGGCGGGGATCAGTTTGGAGTAACGGACTTCCTCAAGAATCTGCTGGCCATCCTTGCCGCGGCCAAGCTCATAATCGGAAAACACGATATCATAGGGCTCCTTGCCCATTTTTCGCAGTGCTTCTTCACCGTTGTTCACGGTTTCAATGTCCTGAATGCCCATGTTGCTGAGCATTGACTTCATTGACGACCGCATTTCCGCAAGGTCCTCAACAATCAGCACTTTCTTCTTGTGATAGGGGATAACGTCCAGAGCCATAAGCTGCCGCTGAAATGTCCTAAAATCATTCACTCTTAC
>JAWVYU010000280.1:0-6914 GCA_033722575.1 Ketobacteraceae bacterium
AGGCCGGCGACGAGGTGGTCGTAGAGGAAGGGCGCCGTATCACAGCCCGCCATATCCGCCAGCTGGAAAAAGCCAACATTGAATACCTGGACGTTCCCCGTGAGTACCTGCTGGGCAAGGCCATTGCCAAAAACATCATTGATGAGTCCACTGGTGAAGTTCTGATCAGCTGTAATGCGGAGCTGACCCCTGAACTGATCGAAAAGATTGTTGAGCTGGGTGTCACCAGCTTCGAAACCATCTACACCAACGAGCTGGATTGCGGACCCTTCATTTCCGATACACTGCGTGCTGATCCCACCTCCAACCAGCTGGAAGCGCTGGTGGAGATCTATCGCATGATGCGTCCCGGTGAACCGCCCACCAAGGAAGCTGCGGAAACACTGTTCAAGAACCTGTTCTTTACAGCGGAACGTTATGACCTGTCTTCTGTAGGGCGAATGAAGTTTAACCGCCGCCTCGGCCGGGAAGATCCCCTGGGAGAAGGTACGCTGTCCAAGGAAGATATCGTGGACGTGCTGCGCTGCCTGATTGATATCCGTAACGGTAAAGGTGTTGTGGACGATATTGATCACCTGGGTAACCGCCGTGTGCGTTCCGTGGGTGAAATGGCAGAAAACCAGTTCCGGGTCGGTCTGGTTCGGGTAGAGCGTGCAGTTAAAGAGCGCCTTAGTCTGGCGGAAAGCGAAGGTCTCATGCCACAGGATCTGGTGAATGCCAAACCTGTTGCCGCAGCGGTGAAGGAATTCTTTGGCTCCAGCCAGCTGTCTCAGTTTATGGACCAGAACAATCCGTTGTCCGAGATTACCCACAAGCGGCGTGTGTCGGCGTTGGGCCCGGGCGGCCTTACCCGTGAGCGCGCAGGCTTTGAGGTGCGCGACGTACACCCCACTCACTATGGCCGGGTATGTCCCATCGAGACCCCTGAAGGTCCCAACATCGGTCTGATCAACTCGCTGGCCACCTTTGCCCGCGCCAATGATTACGGCTTTCTGGAAAGTCCCTACCGGAAAGTGGTGGATGGCAAGGTAACCGATGAAGTGGTTTACCTGTCAGCCATCGACGAAAGTGATCATGTGATTGCCCAGGCCAATGCGGAAGTGGATGAAAATGGCAACCTGATTGAAGATCTGGTGCCCGTGCGTCACAAGAATGAATTCACTGTGACAACTTCCGACAACGTTACCTTTATGGATGTATCCCCACGGCAGGTGGTCTCCGTGGCGGCATCGCTGATTCCCTTCCTGGAGCACGACGATGCCAACCGAGCTCTGATGGGTTCCAACATGCAACGTCAGGCGGTGCCCACACTGCAGGCAGACAAGCCGCTGGTGGGAACCGGCATGGAGAAAACCGTTGCCCGTGATTCCGGTGTGTGTGTCACCGCCAAGCGCGGCGGCATCGTAGACCGCGTTGATGCGGGCCGTATCGTGGTGCGCGTTCATGATGAAGAGGTCACCAATGATGCCGGCGTTGATATCTACAACCTGATCAAATATACCCGTTCCAACCAGAATACCTGTATCAATCAGCGGCCTCTGGTGAAAGTGGGGGACGAAATTGCCCGCGGTGACGTACTGGCAGACGGACCTTCCACCGATCTGGGTGAGCTGGCGCTGGGTCAGAACATGCGGGTGGCATTCATGCCCTGGAACGGTTACAACTTTGAGGATTCAATCCTGATTTCCGAAAAAGTTGTCAAGGAAGACCGTTTCACCACCATCCACATTCAGGAGCTGACCTGTGTGGCCCGTGACACCAAGCTGGGGCCTGAGGAAATCACCTCGGATATTCCCAATGTAGGTGAAGCGGCGCTGTCCAAGCTGGACGAGTCCGGTATCGTTCATATCGGTGCCGAAGTGGGTGCCGGCGACATCCTGGTGGGCAAGGTGACCCCCAAAGGTGAAACCCAGCTCACTCCGGAAGAAAAACTGCTGCGGGCTATCTTTGGTGAGAAAGCCTCAGACGTTAAAGACACTTCACTGCGAGTTCCGTCCTCTACGAAAGGTACCGTTATCGATGTGCAGGTGTTCACCCGTGATGGTGTTGAGAAAGACCAGCGCGCTATCGATATCGAAAACTCCGAAATTGATAAGTACCGGAAGGACCTGAATGACGAATTCCGTATCATTCAGAGTGCCACGTCATTGCGCTTGCGCCGGATTCTGGAAGGCAAGAAAGTCATCGGTGGTCCCGGCCTGAGCAAGGGTGATGTGCTGACGGCGGAACAGCTGGAGAAGTTCGAACTGAACGAACTCCTTGAGCTGCGCATGGAAGATGATGCCCTGGCAGAGCAGATTTCTCAGGCCAGCAACTACCTGGAGCAGGCCCGCGAGGAGCAGGAAGAAAAACTCAATATCAAGAAACGCAAGATCACCAGCGGCGACGACCTGGCCCACGGCGTACTGAAAATCGTCAAAGTCCACCTGGCCATCAAGCGTCGTATCCAGCCTGGTGACAAGATGGCAGGTCGTCATGGTAACAAGGGTGTTATCTCGGTGATCATGCCGGTCGAGGATATGCCGTACAACGAGAAGGGCGAGCCGGTAGACGTGGTGCTTAACCCGCTGGGTGTACCTTCCCGTATGAACGTGGGGCAAATTCTGGAAACTCACCTGGGCCTGGCTGCCCGTGGGCTTGGCGAAGTGATCAACCAGATGCTGAAAGAAAAGCGTGAGGTTGCAGAACTGCGTGAGTTCCTCGGCAAGGTCTACAACAACATCGGTGAGAAGAAAGAAGACCTGGACAGCTTTACTGATGAGCAGATCCTGGAGCTGGCCAAGAACCTGGAAGGCGGTGTGCCCATCGCAACCCCGGTTTTTGATGGCGCGAAAGAGCCGGAGATCAAGGAGCTGCTGCGTCTGTCCGGTTACAACGAGGACGGCCAGATGGATCTTTATGATGGCCGGACCGGTGAGAAGTTTGATTGCCCGGTAACCGTTGGATACATGTACATGCTGAAGCTCAACCACCTGGTGGATGACAAAATGCATGCACGTTCAACCGGTTCCTACAGCCTGGTTACCCAACAGCCGCTGGGTGGTAAGGCGCAGTTCGGTGGTCAACGCTTTGGTGAGATGGAGGTGTGGGCGCTGGAAGCCTATGGTGCCGCTTATACCTTGCAGGAAATGCTCACTATCAAGTCTGACGATGTGAATGGACGAACGCGCATTTACAAGAACATCGTCGATGGTGATCACAGAATGGAACCAGGTATGCCTGAGTCCTTTAACGTGTTGGTCAAGGAAATACGTTCGCTCGGTATCGATATCGAGCTGGAACAAGACTAGGAAGACCAACGTTATAAAATTAAAACTGGGCCCGCAGGGCTGGGCCCAATTGCTCCATCGGAGGATTGTCAGTGAAAGATTTATTAAATCTACTTAAAGCACAAGGGCAAGAAGCAGAATTTGAACGGATCCGCATCGGGCTGGCGTCGCCCGAGATGATCCGCGCCTGGTCTTTTGGTGAAGTCAAAAAGCCGGAAACCATAAACTACCGTACCTTCAAACCGGAAAGGGACGGTCTGTTCTGTGCGCGTATTTTTGGTCCTATCAAGGACTATGAGTGCCTGTGTGGCAAATACAAGCGCCTCAAGCACCGCGGCGTTATCTGTGAGAAGTGCGGCGTTGAAGTCACCCTCTCCAAAGTGCGCCGGGACCGGATGGGACACATCGAACTGGCGAGCCCCGTGGCTCACATCTGGTTCCTGAAATCACTCCCGTCCCGTATTGGTCTGCTGCTGGATATGACACTGCGTGATATCGAGCGGGTGCTCTATTTTGAATCCTTTGTGGTGACCAACCCCGGCACAACCACTCTGGAAGTGGGTCAGATGCTGACTGACGAGCAGTACTACGAAGCCCTGGAAGAGTTC
Organism: Ketobacteraceae bacterium; assembly: GCA_033722575.1. Taxonomy (GTDB): domain Bacteria; phylum Pseudomonadota; class Gammaproteobacteria; order Pseudomonadales; family Ketobacteraceae. The sequence continues at coordinate 3,878 of JAWVYU010000280.1, forward strand.
GGCGACGAGTTCGAAGCTTCCATGGGTGCTGAAGCCGTACAGAAACTGCTGGAAGATATGGATCTGAAGCAGGAAGTCAAAGACCTGCGTGAAGAGCTGCAGTCGGTCAATTCAGAAACCAAAATCAAGAAAATCACCAAGCGTCTCAAGCTGATGGAGGCCTTTGCTGATTCCGGTAACGATCCGACCTGGATGATTCTTCAGGTGCTGCCTGTGCTGCCACCGGATCTGCGCCCCCTGGTGCCGCTGGATGGTGGGCGCTTTGCGACATCGGACCTGAACGACCTGTATCGTCGCGTAATCAACCGTAACAACCGTCTGAAGCGCCTGCTGGATCTTAATGCCCCGGATATCATTGTGCGCAACGAAAAACGCATGCTGCAGGAATCCGTCGACGCACTGCTGGATAACGGTCGTCGCGGCCGTGCCATTACCGGTTCCAACAAGCGCCCGCTGAAGTCCCTGGCTGACATGATCAAGGGTAAGCAGGGCCGCTTCCGTCAGAACCTGCTGGGCAAGCGCGTGGATTATTCCGGCCGTTCGGTTATCGTGGTGGGCCCCACACTAAAACTCCATGAGTGTGGTTTACCGAAGAAGATGGCGCTGGAGCTGTTCAAACCCTTTATTTTTGCCAAACTGGAAGCCCGCGGGCTGGCCACCACCATCAAGGCCGCCAAGAAAATGGTGGAGCGTGAAACGGCAGAAGTCTGGGATATTCTCGCAGAAGTGATTCGCGAGCACCCGGTGCTCCTGAACCGTGCACCCACACTTCACCGCCTGGGTATTCAGGCGTTCGAACCGGTTCTGATCGAAGGTAAGGCAATCCAGTTGCACCCGCTGGTCTGTTCCGCTTACAACGCAGACTTTGACGGGGACCAGATGGCGGTACACGTGCCTCTGACTCTGGAGGCGCAGCTGGAATCCCGTGCGCTGATGATGTCCACCAACAATATCCTGTCTCCGGCTAATGGTGAACCCATTATCGTGCCCACCCAGGACGTGGTACTGGGCCTGTATTACATCACTCGCGAGAAAATCAATGCGCAAGGCGAGGGCATGGTGTTTTCAGACCCGAAAGAGGTGCAGCGTGCGTTAGCCAATAAAGCGGTCACCGTGCATACTCGAATCAAAGTGCGCATCCTGGATGGTGAAGTGCAGGAAGACGGTACTATCCCTCAGAAATACACGCTGGTGGATACCACAGCCGGTCGAATCATGTTGTGGGATATTGTTCCCAAGGGCCTGCCCTTTGAAATTATTAACAAGGCCATGACAAAGAAAGCGATTTCCGGGCTGATCAACGCCTGCTACCGCCGTCTGGGTCTGAAGGCCACCGTTATCTTTGCCGACCAGCTCATGTACATGGGCTTCCATCAGGCGACCTTGTCCGGTTCCTCGGTGGGCATCGAGGACATGGAGATTCCGGAAGACAAGGCCCGCATTATTTCCGAAGCGGAAGACGAGGTCCGTGAAATCGAGGACCAGTTTGCCTCCGGTCTGGTAACCCAGGGCGAGCGCTACAACAAGGTGGTGGATATCTGGTCCCGTGCCAACGACATGGTGGCCAAGGCCATGATGGAAGGTATCTCCACCCAGATAGTGATTGACAAGGAAGGCAATGAAGTCGAACAGAAGTCCTTCAACTCTGTCTATATGATGGCCGATTCCGGTGCCCGGGGCTCCCAGGCCCAGATCCGTCAGCTGGCGGGTATGCGTGGCCTGATGGCCAAGCCGGACGGTTCCATTATCGAAACACCGATCGTGGCAAATTTCCGTGAGGGTCTGAACGTACTGCAGTACTTTATTTCCACCCACGGGGCGCGGAAAGGTCTTGCGGATACGGCACTGAAAACCGCCAACTCCGGTTACCTCACCCGCCGTCTGGTGGACGTGGCGCAGGATCTGGTGGTCACCGAGGACGATTGCGGTACCAAGAATGGTCTGATGCTGGCGCCCCTGATTGAAGGCGGCGATGTGGTTGAGCCCCTGGGTGAACGGGTTCTGGGTCGTGTGGTGGCTCAGGACGTGGTCAAACCCGGCGGTGACAATGTGATTGCCCCTGAAGGTACGCTGATCGATGAGAAATGGGTGGAAATTCTTGAATCCGAGGGTGTCGACGAAGTGATCTGTCGTTCGCCGATCACCTGTGACACCCGCTACGGGGTGTGCCGCATGTGCTACGGCCGGGATCTGGCCCGTGGTCACCTGGTTAACATCGGCGAGTCTGTGGGCGTTATTGCGGCCCAGTCCATCGGTGAGCCGGGAACCCAGCTCACCATGCGGACTTTCCACATTGGTGGTGCTGCGTCGCGAAGCTCCGCGGTCAGTAATGTCCAGGTCAAGAACGGTGGTGTGATCCGTCTGCACAATACCAAGTCGGTGGAGCAGGAGAGTGGCAAGCTGGTCACCGTATCCCGCTCGGCGGAACTGGCGCTGGCGGACGAAAAAGGCCGTGAGCGTGAGCGCTACAAGATCCCTTATGGCGCCCTGCTGGAGGTCAAGGAAGGTGAGAAAGTGGAAGGTGGTCAGATAGTCGCTACCTGGGATCCTCATACTCACCCGATTATTACGGAGCGGGCCGGTAAGGTCAGCTTCGGCGACTTCGAGGAAGGTATTACCATCAAGCAGCAGACTGACGAGTTGACCGGTCTGAGCAACTATGAGGTCATTGATCCCAAGGATCGTCCTTCTTCCGGTAAGGACAAGCGTCCGGTGATTCGACTGCTGGATGAAAACGATAATCCGATCACGGCAGGGGCAGGTGACACACCGGTGCAGTACTTCCTGCCGCCGGGTGCGATTCTGCAGATCAACAACGGTGATCATCTGGGTATCGGTGACGTGGTTGCACGTATCCCGCAGGAAAGCTCGAAGACACGGGATATCACCGGTGGTCTTCCGCGGGTGGCCGACCTGTTCGAGGCCCGCAAACCGAAAGAGTCGTCCATTCTGGCAGAAATGACAGGTACCGTTGGTTTCGGCAAGGAAACCAAGGGCAAGGTGCGGCTGGTGATTACCCCTGACGATGGTTCTGAGC
>JAWVYU010000281.1:0-6905 GCA_033722575.1 Ketobacteraceae bacterium
AGCCTGTTTGCCTAGGGCCTACAGAAAATAACAACAAGGGCAGGCAAGGATGAGAGCATTATTGAGGGGAAAACACTGGTGCAACAGTCGCAATAATGCGAAGAGTTCACTAAAGGAGTGCTGTCAGCGACACCTGATCTGTTTCGTTATATGTTCGATGGCGACCCTGCCTGCTCAGGCGCGCGCTGAAGCAGTTCGGGCAGCGATGGACAGGGTTAATCATGATGTCATTGTTGAACCTTTCTCGCGCATTGAAGTATCCGGCCCCATGAGACTGACCTTGAGACAGCATGGGAGCCACGGCAGCTGCGAACGTCTCCATCTTTTTGTAAATCAGGATTTGATCCCATATCTGGCTATCGAGTCGGAATCGCAAACCCTGAAGCTTTCAACCACAACCCCTGTGATCCCCACGCAATGGATCAGCGTGTCAAGCGACTGTCCGAATGTGGTACAGGTTAAAGCGGGTGAATTTGCTGATATTTCCGTGAGTGGCGTAACCAGGGAGTCTTTCAGGGCGATCTCCAACGGAGGCTATGTGGCGGTCCTGGGCAGACTGGATCGCCTGGAAGCGGATGTCAGTGCCGGAGGTTTGATCAACACCGAAAGATTACACGTGAATGAAGCCAGGCTTCGGGTTGACGGTCGCGGATACATCTTTGCAGCGCAGCCAGAGCTTTATGATGCGCAGGCTACTGGCACTGGTGAGATTCATCTCTTTGGTGCCGATCACCATGGAGACTATAGCCAGGAGCTGGAAATGGGCGTTTACTTGAGAGCAAAAGACTACCGCTCAGGAAAAGATGGTTCAGTTAATGCGAAGTTTATCTCTTTCGGCCAGGTAAAACGCCGCCTGGAACAAAGCCTTAAATGATTGATTGCGAGCCATTGGAAACGCGCATCATATGACCTTAAGACAAATATTGCGCTGGATTATACCAGCTCTGATAACCGACGAAGGCAGGCACGAAAAAGCGGCCGCCTAAGGCAGCCGCTTTTATCAAAAACCCGTGAACGTATTTTAAAACCGGACAATACGACGGCGGCAGATCCGGTATAAAACTTACTTATCAGGCTTCCAGCGGGTAAACATTTTACCCACCAGGTAGGGGGTAAGGGCTGCGGCGCTCTTGATAAATTCTGTTTTGGACCTTGGGTAGGCAAACCGCTGGGCGTTCAGCAGGCCCTTGTAGGAATTTTCGTTAAAGGGGTACCACCACAGATTCCGTTTGGCAGGCAGAATATCCCAGTTAATGGCTTTCACATGGGTCATTTCCATCAAACCTTCCGGGCCGTGGGTTCTGCCCAGTCCGGAGTGCTTCCAGCCACCCCAGGGCATCTCTGACAAGCCGTGTGTGTACAGGTGATCGTTAATGGTGGTGACGCCGGACTCAAGTTTTTCGGCAATGGCTCTGGCGCGTGTAACGTCTTTTGACCATACAGAAGACGTCAGTGCCAAGTGGGATTGATTGGCTTTCGCAATGGCTTCCTCCACGTGAGAGAACTTCATTACCGGTATCACGGGGCCAAAGGTTTCATCCTGAACCAGCAGCATGTCATCGGTGGTGTCCACCATCAGAGTGGCGGGATAAAAGAAGCCATTCTGTTCACCCACCGGACGTGACTGGGCAACGATTCTTGCCCCTTTATTCAGCGCATCCTCTACATGTTGTTCAACGGTATTCAGCTGGCCGCGGGTGGTCAGCGCTCCCATATCCACTTCGTGGTGAATATCCGCACCGTGCCTCATGCTCCGGGTTTTGGCCGCCAGCATTTCGACAAAACGGTCATAGACAGATTCATGGACATAGACCCGCTCAACGCCACCGCAGGACTGGCCGGCATTCTGAAAGCCTGCCCAGGCGGCACCATTGGTGGCACGCTCAAGGTCGGCATCATCCAGCACAATCATCGGGTCGTTACCACCCAGCTCCAGCGACAGCGGTGTGAGTGTTTTTGCGGCCTGCTCCATTAACTGTTGGCCCACGCCCACGGATCCGGTGAAGAAGATCTTGTCGATACCATTCTCAAAGAAGGCAGTGGATACGTCGCTGCCGGAGCCAACAATCTGCTGAAAAAGGCCTTTGGGAAGGTTGCCTGCCTCAACAATCCGGCTAATGGCTTGTCCCACCAGCGGTGTGGCAGCCGCCACTTTCAGAATAATGGCGTTGCCTGCCATCAGACCCATGATCACCTCGCCGAAGGGAATCGACAGGGGGTAGTTCCAGGGGCTGATAATACCCACCACGCCAAGGGGGCGGCGCTGCAGGACACTCCTTTTATTGAAGAACAGCACGCTGTCGATAGGAATCTTTTTATCCCTGAGCACTTTTGCGGCGTGCTTTGCGTACCAGTCACAGGCCAACGTGCAGGGGAGCACTTCGGTACCTAACGCGTCAGTCAAGGTTTTGCCGTTGCTCTCACTGACGACCCTGGCCAGTTCCTCGGCATTGTCGACAATGTAGTCGCGCATGCGGCGAATGGCTTTTGCCCGTTGTGCAAAGGTGCGGCCTGCCCAGATTTTCTGAGCCTGGCGGGCGGTTCCGAACATGGCCGGCACGGTGCTCATATCGGTATTGGCTACCTGCCCGATTTCTTCTCCCGTGCAGGGGTTTCGGGCAACGGTAAAGCCGGGTGACGAGATGGGTTGCGAGGCCGTCATAGTTGATTCTCTCCGAGCTTGTTGTGCTTTTATGAATGCTGGTAGTTATTCTGGTCAGGGAGGTTAATGAACCCTAGTCATCTACCGATTTAATCATAATGGGTCAGGGCGGTGAACAGTTGTTCGTGACTATGTGTTCACGCGCCAGGGCTTGGGTTTTACGGGGCTTCGTCGTACATTGGGAAAGCTGGGGCAAAACATCTGTATCCGTTGAACTTTTTCCACTGGACTATTGATGCCCGTCAGTTTTATAGTGTGGTACTATGGTACCATTATTATAATAAGCGGATAACGTAAGAACAAAAACAAGGTGTTTGGGAGAACTGAGCGTGTCCAAGTTATACGAGACTGAGGTTGCCATAGTCGGGGGCGGTATTGCCGGTATTGCAACCGCGCTGGAATTACTCAATAAAGGTATTGATTGTCTGATTCTGGACCGCGACACCGCTGATCGCTTTGGCGGGCTTGCCCGGGATGCTTTCGGCGGCATGGCCCTGTGCGGTACCCCCCTGCAGAAACTCAACAGGATTCCTGACAGCCCGGAGCTGCTGCTGCGGGACTGGCTGTCTTTTGCGGATTTCGGGGCAGAGGATATATGGCCCCGACAGTGGGCGGAAATGTATGCCGAGCGCAACAACCCGGATGTGTATCAGTGGCTGGTCAGCCAGGGCGTTAAATTTTTCCCGGCGGTTAACTGGGTGGAGCGGGGAGATTACGTACCGGGAAACTCGGTTCCCCGCTACCACATTGTGTGGGGCACCGGCTGGGAGCTGGCAGAGGTACTGATCGCACGCTTGCGCTCCCATGCCAACGCCGGCAGAGCCAGAGTGGAATTCCAGCACTTCGTGAAGGATTTTATCACCACGGATGGGGCTGTTACCGGTTGCCAGGGTATTAACGAGGCCACAGGCGAAGCCTTTGAAGTCAGGGCCGGTACCGTGGTGGTGGCCACTGGTGGCATCAATGGAAACCTGGAGAAAATCCGTGAGCACTGGCCCGAGGGCTGGCAAGAGCCACCCGAGGTTATCCTGAATGGTTCGCACCAGTATTCCGACGGCTGGCTCCATGACCGGATCAGCGAGCAGGGCGCCAACATTACCCATCTGGAGTGGCAGTGGAATTACGCTGCAGGCATTCACCACCCCAAGCCCCGTATGCCGCTCCATGGCCTCAGTCTGATACCCCCGAAATCTGCATTATGGATGGATTGCCGGGGCAACCGCATCGGGCCACGGCCAATGGTGACCGGCTTTGATACCAATAAGCTCTGTGAGCGCGTCTGCGAGCAGGAGAAAGGGTATACCTGGCAGGTGCTTAACAAAAAGATTGCCCGCAAGGAAATTTCCATTTCCGGTTCCGAACACAACCCCTCGTTTCGCGACAAGAAGGCTGTTAAATTTCTGAAGGAAATCCTGCTGGGCAACGATGATCTGTACCATTATATGACCGAGGAATGCCCGGACGTTGTGGTGGCGTATTCCATTCCGGAACTGGTGGAAAAGATGAATGCCGTAACCGGCGACAACCTGGTAACAGTAGAGAACATGACCCGCGATATCAAAGCCTATGATGCCCAGATTGATCGCGGCCCCACCTTTCATGATGATGAACAGCTGCGTCTGATAGAACATGCCCGTCGCTGGAAAGGCGACAAGATCCGTACCTGCAAGTATCAGAAAATCGATGATGAACGGGCGTATCCGCTGGTGGCGATTCGCGAATTTCTGATCAGTCGTAAAAGTATGGGTGGTATTCAGACTGACCTGTACAGCCGAGTGCTGGATACCTCCGGCAATGTCATGAAAAACCTTTACGCCGTGGGTGAGGCAGCGGGTTTTGGTGGCGGCGGGGTCTGCGGCCGGCGGGCCCTGGAAGGCACTTTTCTTTCCCTGTGTATCCTCAGTGGCAGAATCGCGGGTCGCCACCTGGCGGGCGAGGCGGCACCCTAGTAATTTCGCCTGAATTAAAATAGTCTTCCGTCTGGATGTATCATCACAAATAACAGGGAAACAGCAATGAAGAAAACCGGTGCCTGGTTAGTGCGCTATGGTCTGGAGCAGGTGGGAGTGCGTTATACCTTCGGCATTCCGGGTGTTCACAATACGGAAATTTATGATGAACTCAACAGCTCCGAGCAGATCCAGCCGATTCTGGTAACCCATGAAGCCGGCGGCGCCTTTATGGCAGATGCCATGAGCCGGGTATCGGACACCGTCGGTGCGCTGGTGATTGTACCGGCTGCCGGGGCTGCCTATGCCAGTGCGGGTATCGGGGAAGCCTTTCTTGACGGAGTTCCCATGCTGGTGATTTCGGGAGGCACACGTACCGATGTGCCTTACCGCTATCAGCTGCACGAAATGGACCAGCTGGCCATGATGGCGGCCATCACCAAGCGTACCTACCGCATCGAGAACCACAGCCAGATTGTGCCCACGATTTTCGAAGCCTACCAGACCGCCACCCAGGGCGAGCCAGGGCCTGTATTTATCGAGGTTCCCGTGAACATTCAGCTGTTTTCCGGTGAGGTAACGGGGTTACCCGAATTTACCCGCAGGGCGCCGTCTGTGGATGTTGATCTGAACAAGATCCGCGACGCGGCCGACCTGCTGTGCAAGGCAAAAAAGCCGGGCCTGTTCCTGGGCTGGGGAGCCCGCGATTGCAGTGACCTGACCCGGCAGATTGCCGAATTCCTGAATGCGCCGGTGGCGACAACCCTGCAGGGCCTGAGTGTATTTCCCGCCAGTCATCCGCTCCATACGGGCATGAGCTTTGGGGGGGCTTCTGTCCCTGCGGCTGAAAATGCGTTCCGGGATTGCGACTGCCTGCTGGCGGTAGGCACCCGCTTCGGGGAAATTGCTACCGGAAGCTTCGGTGTGAAAGTGCCTGAGAATCTGATCCATGTGGATATTAATCCGAAAGTGCTCCAGGCCAATTACCCGGCCAAAGTGGCTATCGAAAGCGATGCCCGGGTTGCCATGAATGCGCTGGTGTCGGAACTGAAAAATCGTGAGAGGCCTAAAAACCAGCGCAATGATATTTCCATCCAGATTGGCCGTGATAAATCTGATTATTTTTCCGAGTGGGCAGCGCACGACAGCGGCGAGCGGGTAAACCCCTATCTGCTCTTCAAGGCGCTGCGTGAGCAGATGGCCGATGATGACATCATGGTGGTAGATGACGGTAACCATACGTTTCTGGCCGCTGAGCTGATGCCAGTGCACAAATCCCGGCATTTCATATCGCCCACCGATTTTAATTGCATGGGGTATTGCGTGCCTGGCGTGATCGCCGCAAAGCTGGCGCATCCCGATAAACAGGTGGTGGGTATTGTGGGGGATGGTGCCTTTACCATGACCTGCATGGAAATTATCACAGCCAAAACCCACGAACTGGGTGGGGTGTTTTTTGTGTTCCATGACGGGGAGTTATCACAGATCTCCCAGGCCCAGGAAATTCCCTACAACCGTAAAACCTGCACCGTTATAGGTAATCTTGATGTGTCCGGTGTGGCGCGGGCTACAGGCGCCCGTTTTCTGGCACTGGAAAGTAATGCGGATATTGATGATGTGGTGCGCAGGGCACTGGAGTTTGGTGCCGCCAAGACCCCGGTGGTGGTGGATGTGAGCATCGACTATTCGAAGCGCACCCGTTTTACAGAGGGGATTGTGGCCACCAACCTGAAACGCTTTAACCTGCCTACCAAGGCACGGTTTATCAGCAGGGCCATCAAACGCAAAATCACCGGCTGAGAATTCAGGTTGCGGTTTTAGGGCAATCTTTTCCTGCCGGACAGGCCGCTCCAGATGATGCAGGGATCTGAGCGGCCGATGGTTGCAATTGTCCGGATTTGTTTTTACCGGCCTTTGAAAACTGCCTCGCGCCGCTCCAGGAAGGAATTAACGCCTTCTTCAGCGTCCTCGCTTTTCATGACAGGTACCAGATCCTCCATGAACTGTTTGACACAGCTTTCCTTGTCGTGGGGATGGGACAGTCCATAACGTGCGGCCTTGAGACAGCCCTGAACACCCAGGGGGGCGGCTTTGGCAATTTTCTCTGCGATTTCCATGGCTTTCTCAAATTGCTCTCCGGGCTCCACCAGCTCCTGCACCATGCCCCACTGGAAAGCCTCTTCGGCGCTCCACCGCTCACCGGTCAATAACACTTTCTGGGAGTTGCCCCAGCCAATCTGTTCCGGCAAACGCAATGTGGCACCGCCGCACGGGTACAGACCGCGTTGCACTTC
>JAWVYU010000282.1:0-6905 GCA_033722575.1 Ketobacteraceae bacterium
AGAGAGCCGGCAGAGCTGTCCGACGGGTTTATCCCCGACAGCGACAATATTCCCCGGGGTGTGCTGGAATTCAAGATTCAGAATCATGATGAGTTAAAAGAGAAAACACAGCCGGTGCTGGTGTACTGCCAAAGTGGCATGCGCGGTGCCCTGGCCGCGGATACCCTGAACAGGATGGGTTACCAGACCGTGTATAATCTGGCAGGGGGATTCGAGCAATGGACGAAGCAGGCTTTACCTGTGGCCAAAGACCCCGACGCCTGGTGATGTCTTGACGTGACGCTGCACGGTAATAATACCGGGAAAAAACAAAGCCGCAGTTCGTACTGCGGCTTTGCTGTGTTTAGCGGAGTTCGGTTTTCAGAGCCCTGTTCAGATACTACCTGCGCTGCAGTGCCGCAATACGGTCATCCAGCGGGGGGTGGGTTGCAAAAAATTGCTGCAGGCCCTTGGGCAGACCGCCACGGATACCAAAGGCAGCCAGAGTATCCGGCAGTTGGGATGGCAGATCCTGTTCTGCTTTCAGACGACGCAGGGCACCAATCATGGCGTGCTTGTCCGCAAGCGTGGCGCCGGCTTCGTCTGCCCGGAATTCCCGCCGCCGTGAAAACCAGGCTACTATACCCGTAGCCAGGAACCCCAGCACGATTTCAGCAACGATGGTTGTAAGGAAATAACCGATACCCGGTCCGCTTTGCTGGTTATTGCCGCGAAGCGCGCTGTCCACCACGCTGCCGATGATACGGGCAAAGAACATCACGAATGTATTCACCACACCCTGAATCAGGGAAAGCGTCACCATGTCACCGTTGGCGACGTGGCCGATTTCGTGGCCCAGCACAGCTTCCACTTCGTCGCGACTGAAACGTTGCAGCAGCCCCAGGCTGACCGCCACCAGTGCATCATTCTTGTTCCAGCCGGTGGCAAAGGCGTTGGAGGTCTGTGATGGAAATATACCCACTTCCGGCATACGGATGCCGGCTTTCTGGGATAGCTCCTCAACGGTATCCAGAAGCCACTTTTCATCGGCATTACGGGGCGTTTCGATAATGTAGGTGCCAGTGGTTTTTTTCGCCATCCATTTGGAAATGAAAAGGGAGATAAAGGAGCCCGCGAAGCCGAAGATGGCGCAGAAAATCAGCAGCCCCATCAGGTCCAGTCCACCACCGGGCTGGTGGGTGGAAATGCCCAGAAGGCTCAGCACTACACCTGCGACAACTAGCACCGCCAGGTTGGTACCCAGGAACAACAATATACGAAGCATGGTTTTCCTCACATCATGTGACAGAGATTTGGTTCAGATTATGGTGTCGGATTGCAGGTTTTCAAGAGCCTGCCAGGGTTTATTTGACGGATATACCACGGAAAAGTTTCGCTGTCATGAAAGAATAAGCCATTGAAACTGCAGGGGTATTCAGCGTTGATCGCCCATTTCGAAAAACGTCTTCATGACCCGTGTCAGTTCCGATGAAGAGCCTGACTTCAACGCCCGGCGAATGTGCTCGATCATGGTCAGCCGCTCCAGGGATTCCGCCGGAGGCAGATCGGGGTTATGGGACTCTGCTTCCATATCCGCCACTATGGTGCCCAGTAAAACCACCGCTTTGGAACTGAGCACCGCCTGGTCTACGGCTTCCTGACGAATGGTGGTGTAGTAGCGGATATAGCCTTCGTCCGCAAGCCAGAAAAAGGCTCCAAGACAGGATTCATGTCGTTTGCTATGTAACCCGAATTCATCCACATGGTCGGGCCCGATCAGGTCTTCCACATACAATTCGATCTTGCGCGGAAAACTCTGATGGAGGGCCACCAGAGCCTGGGCAGTGTCCTTGTAAAAATCGATAATGTGCAGATCAGCCATGGCGTATGCGTTTGTAGCCGTCGTTTTTTCGGTAACGCTCAAGGAAATGCCCCAGGCGGTTAATGGACTCGCTCAGGTCCTCCTCTCTGGGCAGAAACACGATGCGCATGTGGTCAGGGTCAGGCCAGTTAAATGCGGTTCCCTGAACCACCAGTACTTTTTCCTGAAGCAGCAGTTCAAGAATCAGATCCTGATCGTCCTCCACCGGATACATGCTGCGGTCCAGTTTGGGAAACACGTACATTGCTCCCTTGGGTTTAACACAGGAAATCCCTGGTATGTCATTCAGCATGCGCCAGGCCATGTCCCGTTGCCGGCACAACCGCCCGCCGGGCTTTACCAAGTCCTGAATACTCTGATAGCCGCCCAGTGCCGTCTGTATGGCGTGCTGGGAGGGAACGTTGGCGCACAACCGCATGGAAGCCAGCATTTCCAGACCTTCCATAAAGCTCCTGGCCAGGCGGATATTGCCGCTCACTATCATCCAGCCGGAACGGTATCCGGCGACCCGGTAGGATTTGGACAGACCGTTCATGGTAATAAATACCAGATCGTCCGCCAGGGAGGCGGTAGAGGTGTGTGTCACGCCGTCGTAGATTACCTTGTCGTAGATTTCGTCAGAAAAAACGATCAGGTTATTCTGCCGCGCGATTTCCACCAGCTCTTCCAGGATCTCTTTCGGGTACACTGCACCGGTAGGGTTATTCGGATTGATAATAACCAGAGCCCTGGTGCGATCCGTGATCTTGCTGCGGATATCGTCCAGGTCGGGGTACCAGTCGCTCTGCTCGTCGCTCAGGTAATGGACCGGTGTGCCACCGGACAGCCTCACTGCAGCAGTCCAGAGAGGGTAATCGGGAGCCGGAATCAGCACCTCGTCACCATTGTTCAGAAGTGCCTGCATGGCCATGACAATCAGTTCGCTCACGCCGTTGCCCAGAAAAATGTCATCAATGGTGACACCATCGATATTTTTCTGCTGACAGTACTGCATGACTGCCTTGCGGGCGCTGAACAGGCCTTTGGAGTCACAATACCCGGAAGCGCTGGGCAGGTTGTGGATCACGTCCTGAACAATTTCCTCCGGAGCGTTCAGGTCAAAGGGGGCAGGGTTGCCGATATTCAGTTTGATGATTCGGTGACCTTCCTCTTCCAGGCGCCTGGCTTCGCTCAATACCGGGCCACGGATGTCGTAGCACACGCCATCAAGTTTCGAAGATTTTACGATCGGATCCATGATTAACCCTGCCTTAGACTTCTCTGGCAAATAAATAAATGTTGTTTACAATCCTGATTTAAAGAATAGCACTTTTGCGGACCGGGCATTCTATCCTAAAAACCCCTTGGCAATACAGCTCGAAATAGGACTATCTGAGGGCTAATCGCAGGAGAAAAGCTGATGGAAAATAAAGTGGCCAAAACCGAACAGGAATGGAAAGAGCAACTCTCCGAACAGGAATACGCGGTGTGCCGGTGTTCTGCCACGGAACCACCTTTCACCGGCAAGTACTGGGATCACAAGGCATCAGGAACCTATCTTTGCGTGTGTTGCGGAGAGCCGCTGTTTTCGTCTGAAGCGAAATTTGATTCCGGTACCGGCTGGCCCAGCTTTTATGAGCCGGTTTCATCACAGGCCGTGGCGGAGAAAACCGATAACAGTCACGGCATGGCGCGTACTGAGGTTGTCTGCCACCGTTGTGATTCCCATCTTGGGCATGTTTTCCCGGACGGACCTGAGCCCACGGGGCTGCGTTATTGTATCAATTCTGCGTCGCTGACCTTTGAAAAACGGCCTTGAGGCCGGTAGCACCCACTTACTTATCAACACGCACCAGCCCAGTGGTTTAAGACTTATGCCTGGCAGGCATGACGGCCTGCAAGAACCCCTGTTTGTGTCTATAAGCGATTCTTTATTAACCGATCGAAATTTTTTTTGCGCACCAGGTTTGTTCACAGTTAGTGGTCGCTATCCGTGGAACCTATGTTGTTACTGTGTAACACAACGAGGCGTCTATGGTGCCATCTAAGTGCATGAAAATTAGCTGATTTTTGATAGATCAAAAATTGATCTATTTGCTGGACCCCCCAATGGGCCGTCGGTTTACAAACCTTTACAGATATTACCCACAAAGTTATCCACAGGATCTGTGAATAAACCCTGATATCTACAGGGAGAATATATTGTGGAAAATAAGATTGTGCACAATATATATATCTGCAAGAATAGCATCTCTCACGATGAATGAGCCAACACAAGGAGCAGTTCAACATGACCACTGTATATGATTTTTCCGGACTCAATATCAAAGGCGAGGAAGTCCCCCTGGAGCAGTACAAGGGTAAGGCAATGCTCATCGTCAATACCGCCAGCAAGTGCGGCTTCACTCCACAGTACAAGGGGCTGGAAGAGCTTTACAAGAAGTACAAGGACAAGGGGCTGGAAATCCTGGGATTCCCCTGCAACCAGTTCGGCCAGCAGGAACCCGGTAACGAGGAACAGATCACCGAGTTTTGCGAGCTTAATTTTGGTGTAACCTTTCCATTATTCAAGAAAATTGATGTCAATGGCCCCGAGGCTCATCCGCTCTATAAGCATCTGAAAAGTGAAGCCCCCGGATTGTTGGGCAGTGAGGCGATCAAATGGAATTTCACCAAGTTTCTGGTGGATCAGAACGGCAAGGTGGTAAAGCGGTTTGCACCCACTGACACACCGGAGAAAATTGAAAAACACGTACAGAAGCTCCTGGGTTGATTGAGTTATTTGTAGCGGGAGGCGCAGGTGTTTAATCTGGTGGATACCGATGAAGCATTAAAGCTGGACAATCAGTTCTGCTTTGCGCTGTATGCACTTTCCAGAAAAGTCACGGCGCTGTACAGGCCTCTCCTTAAACCCCTGGGCCTGACCTATCCCCAGTACCTGGTCATGCTGGTTCTGTGGGAGAGGGCAGCAGACGAGGCGTCATCAGAATGGGAAGGGATTCCCGTCAAAAACCTGTGCACCCGGCTGCATCTTGATACCGGAACGCTGACGCCGCTGCTGAAGCGAATGGAGCAACAGGGCCTGATTCAGCGCAAGCGCAGTCACAGCGATGAACGTGAGGTGCGCCTGACGTTGACGGAAGCAGGGCAGTCACTGAAGGCGCAGGCGAGCTCTGTGCCTGTCAGCATGCTGTGCCAGAGCCACCTGCCCATGGACCGGATCGGGCCACTACAGACGGAGCTCAGACAGTTGCTGGCCATGATGGAATCACCGGAATAATTGCAGGCCGCGCCTGTCGGCCTGTTAACCCAGGTGTTTTTTCACAAAACCGTGCTCTTTTTCTGATAATTCCGCAAAGGAAGGGCGGCTGAGAATGCGGTCTACGTAGGCGGCAGACTTCGGCCATTTGTCGCTGACAATCTTCTCACCACCAAGACTCAGGTTCACAAAATGCGTGGCAATACTGATATCCGCCACAGAGAACTGGTTATCGACAATGTATTCGCTGTCGCCGAGTTCTTTTTCCAGATAATCCAGCAGTGGCGGGAGTTTGTTTTCCAGGCATTCCGCTACGAGATCCTCATCACAGGCATTTCCCATCAACCGCATCACTACACGATTGCGAAACACGCCGAATGTGGCCACAGGTGCAAGCTCGTAGTCGCCAAACTTCTCAAACCAGAGCGCTTTGGCTTTCAGGTAGGGATCGGTAGGGTAGAGCGCCGGCTCCGGATACTGACTTTCCAGATAACAGGCGATCACACCGGAATCCGCTAGTACCTTGTCGCCATCCTTGAGGGCAGGGATGCGTCCAAAAGGGCTCAGCTCCCGGTAATCGTCCGGTTTTCTGAAGGGGTCTATGTGAATATGCTCATAATCGAGCTGTTTTTCTCTGGCGATAACCCTGACTTTTCGAACGAAGGGTGACAGTGCGGCACCGTAAATTGAGATTGTCATTATTTTCCTGCCTCTGGTGTTGATGTTTCTAAAGTGTACAAAGGTGCAGGGGCAGTAAAAGACGGTTAACGGGACAAGTTGGTGGTGAAAAACGACTAAAAATATTTCTTCTTCCAGGCGTTATCTTCTTCAATAAGGTTTTCGATACCTTTATCCAGTTCCGACTCGGACTTTCCTTCAGATGATCGCTGGGCCTCCGGCTGGTCGCTCAGCTGGGCAATCAGGCCTTTGAGTTGTGCGATACGCTCCGAGTAGCGTTTGTCGTTATTGCGCTTGCCCAGTTCAGCGACAGCTTTCTGGTAATAGTGAGCCGCCAGTTTGGCTTTCTGTTCCTTGCGCGCCAGGTCCCCCTGACCAATGAGGTAATTGACATTGGCTTCAATAAAGGCCCGCTGGATATCGTTGAGATGCTGCTGGCCCTTGGCCGGGGGAATGTGGCCTTTCTGGACAAAGGCTTCAACGGTTTTACTGAGGGCCTGAAGGGCAGACTTGATTTCAGCGGCTTCCTGGGGCGTCTTGAAACGGGGTGCCGCAGGTTTTTCGGTGCTGTTCTGGGTGTCGGAAATCTGGACCAGGACAGTATCCAGATGCTTCTTGAACTTTGGCATGGAGGGCGCCAGCTCCACCAGCTTCTCATAACGGGTTTTGATCTGATTCAACATCACCAGCTTGAGATCCCGGGGGAGGTAAGCGGGAGGCACCACTTCAATCAGTCGCTGCAAGCGCATGGCCCTTTCGCTGAGGTTACCAATCATCAGTGCGCGCCGGGCTCGTTGCTTTTCGATGGTGTGGCTGATGTAAAACAGCCCCATAATCAGAACAATGCCGATAACCACCGATACGGCCAATAAACCTGTTGACATTCGTGTTTCCCGAAAAATTGGTATTGCAACCCTTAGCGTAAGTTTAGACAGGATTCCGGGTTTGGCGAAACTTTCTGATTTACCGGCCTTTTCCGGGCGATCAGGAGCGAGCACTTCGGTACCGGATTTTTTTGTGGATAGCCCTATTGACTCACTCTGCCGATCACCCTAAAATGCGCGCTCCTTTGCAGATGGTGTCACTAACCAGACGCGTTGCGTCCCCCCCTGGGAAGAGGAACTGTGC
>JAWVYU010000283.1:0-6893 GCA_033722575.1 Ketobacteraceae bacterium
GGGACGGTGTTGCCGTAGTCTTCCTGCCATTGCAGGATCATCATGTAGGAGACGATGGCTAAACCGACGATTAACAGCGATCGTTGCAGGTCCATGGCGCTTACTTACTAGATTTTTAAGAATTTTTACCGTTACAGGAACAATCGTCCGGTACCAAGTCGACACCGCCGGGGTGCCATGGGTGACATTTCAGTATCCGTCTGACTGCCAGGTAACCCCCTTTTATTGCACCATATTTGCCAATGGCTTCTTGTGCATAACTGGAGCAGGTTGGGTAAAAACGGCAGTGCGGGGCCATCATGGGGCTGATCCATCGCTGATAAAATCCGATCAGTGTCAGCAACAATGTTTTACCCGGTGCCATGTTTAAGCCCTGTTTGCCAAGGTGCTTTTTACCAAGGTGCTTTGGTTCAGTAATTCGGTTCAGTAATTCAGTTTTTCAGTCGTTTGCGCTGAATATACCGCCATGCCTTGTCCAGAAGCTGCGGTATTTCCCGGTCATCTTCAACACGACCGGCGCCGGCTCTGGCCAGAACAATAATATCCAGGCCTTCCAGCAGTTGCTGGTGGTGACGGAAACTTTCCCTTGCCAGACGCTTGAACCGGTTTCGGTCCACCGCACGCTTCAGGTGTTTTTTACCGACCACCAGACCGAGCCTTGCGGGCCCGGCGGGTAGCTGACCGCCCTGATCAGTTTGCTCGGCAGCCAGTACCAGTAAAACCGGGGTGGAAAACCGGATCCTGGCCTTGTCGAATGTGACTTGGTAATCCCGCGAAGTTAGTAATCGCTGACTTCGCTGAAAGGCCCCGGATGCCACTCCTGTCTATCAGTTTATCAGGCGGATAAGCGCTTACGACCCTTGGCTCGGCGACGGGCGATTACCTGGCGACCGTTCTTGGTTGCCATACGTGCGCGAAAGCCGTGTGTCCGCTTGCGCTTCAGGTTACTGGGTTGAAAAGTTCTTTTCATAGCAGGCTCGCAATTTGAACGTTCTAGAAGTGCTGGAAAAAAGAGCCGGAATTCTATGGGGTAAGTATCCCATTGTCAATCGATTACGAAGGTCCGTTTTCAGGCTCGTAATCAGTTAATAATTATTAAAGTTTTATATATAAAAAGATGAATTGTTATTATGACTAGTGTTGATAAATTTTGTGGATAAGTGCTTTATTTGTATTAAATACAACAGTTTACAAGCTTAATAACTTTGTGGTCTAAAACTGTATTTCCTGATAACCAGGCTTTGGATGAAATGTGGATAACTGGGGGTCCGGTTCTGTGCACAGGTTTCCCCTCAGGTTAAACAGCATTAGTCCAGAGGGTTATTAAAAGAGTTATCCACAGAATTTTTTGGAAAAAACCGGCCAACAGGCGTTTGAAAAGGCCCTTTATCCGTTGGATCAAGAATCACTGAAATTCAAGGAAAAAATTTCATTTTTTGCTGTGGATAACTGGGGAATCGGGGTATATCATTTCTAGCTCTTTCAGTATTTACAACGGCGTCTCAAGCAACAACAGACTACATAAAGAACTAGAAGGGCATTGTTTGTGGGGAATGCACTGTGGTTTCGGTGTCTCGACCGCCTTCAAGAAGAACTTCCATCCCAACAATTTAATATGTGGATACGTCCGCTCCAGGTAGAGGAGATGGATGACAGTCTGCGTTTACTGGCACCGAATCGATTCGTGCTGGATTGGGTGAACGAGAAGTTTCTCGGTCGGATTACCGAATTACTCGATGAGCTATCGGAGGCGGATCACGGCCCCAGAGTGGAGCTGGCCATTGGATCCCGTCGCTCCGCAGAAAAAGTCAGGGCAGCGGCTGCGTCCGCCCGCGTGGATACGTCCCATGGTCGTTCAGGGCGCTCTGTGACCGTTGTTGATCAACAGCCTCAGGCGCAACCCAGGACTTCTGCAACCACAATGGAGCGCCCCGCTGTCATTACCGCCGTGAACGAGCGGGAAGTGGATGTGGGTGGCTCCATCAAGCACAAAACCAATCTGAACCAGACCTTTACCTTCGACAGTTTTGTGGAAGGTAAATCCAACCAGTTGGCACGGGCCGCCGCTACCCAGGTGGCTGAGAATCCGGGTCAGGCCTACAACCCGCTGTTTCTGTACGGTGGCGTGGGTCTGGGTAAAACCCACCTGATGCACGCCGTGGGTAATTACATGATGGCTCACAATCCCAACGCGAAGGTGGTGTACCTTCATTCCGAGCGGTTTGTGGCTGACATGGTGAAGGCCCTGCAGATCAACGCCATTAATGAATTCAAACGTTTCTACCGGTCCGTGGATGCCCTGCTGATTGACGATATCCAGTTCTTTGCCGGGAAAGAGCGTTCCCAGGAAGAATTTTTCCATACATTCAATGCGCTGCTGGAAGGCGGCCAGCAAATGATCCTCACCTGTGATCGCTATCCAAAGGAAATCAGTGGAGTAGAAGAGCGCCTTAAATCCCGGTTCGGCTGGGGCCTGACGGTGGCAGTGGAACCGCCGGAGCTGGAAACCCGGGTGGCGATCCTGATGAAGAAAGCCGAGGAAGCCAAAATCTATTTACCCGATGATGCTGCCTTTTTTGTGGCGCAACGGATTCGGTCCAACGTACGGGAATTGGAAGGCGCGCTGAAACGGGTGATCGCCAATGCCCATTTTACCGGTAAAGCCATCACGCTGGAGTTTGTTAAGGAATCTCTCAAGGACCTGCTTGCATTGCAGGACAAACAGGTCAGTATTGATAATATTCAGAAAATTGTGGCCGAGTATTTCAAAATCAAAATTGCGGATGTGCTGTCGAAGCGTCGCAGCCGTTCGGTAGCCAGGCCCCGGCAGATTGCCATGGCATTGGCCAAAGAACTGACCAATCACAGCCTGCCAGAGATAGGCGATGCGTTTGGGGGCCGGGACCATACCACAGTGCTTCATGCCTGCCGCAAGATAAAGGAATTACGGGAGACAAATGCCGATGTCCGGGAGGACTACAGTAATCTGTTACGCTCCCTGACAACGTGATAATAAGTAAGTAATCACTAACCTGGTACCGATATAGGGGTTTGCGCTCTTGTAGTATGGATATTCCAGGTTTGAATAATGAATTGTTTATTGGCGTTTAACTGATTGTCGAGAGTTGGGATTCAATACTATGAAATTTACGGTTAGCCGGGAAAAGCTGATAAAACCTTTACAACAGGTGGCGGGTGTCGTGGAGCGGCGACAAACGTTGCCAGTGCTGTCGAACGTATTGATGGTGGTGGATGGCACCAGGCTTTCCATGACCGGCACGGATATGGAAGTGGAACTGGTGGCGCACATTGAACTGGAAGAGTCTGTGCCCGCGGCGGAAATCACTATTCCAGCAAAGAAGCTCGTTGATATCTGTAAATCTCTACCCAATGACAGCGATATTTCATTTGAATTGAACGACCAGAAAATGGTGGTGAAAAGCGGTCGGAGCCGGTTTTCACTGGCAACCCTGCCTGCCAATGATTTTCCCAACCTTGATGAAACCACTGGCGACATCAGCTTTACCATCAATCAGGGTTATCTGAAACAGATTATTGATCGTACCAGTTTTGCCATGGCGCAGCAGGATGTGCGGTTTTATCTGAACGGTATGCTGTTTGAGCTGAGCACCAATCGGCTTCGGGCTGTGGCCACAGATGGGCACCGTTTGGCATTGTGTGACGGTGAAGCGGTGATTGATGTCAGCGACGTAACCCAGGCGATTGTACCTAGAAAAGGTGTAATTGAAGTGGCGCGGCTGTTCAATGACGAAGACAGTGATGTGGCTATTACGATGAGCCAGAATCATATTCGCCTTGAAACATCTGAGCTGCGGTTTACGTCAAAACTGGTGGATGGAAAATTCCCCGACTACCAGCGCGTACTTCCCAAGAAAGGCGACAAGATTGTAATCGGTGAAAAGGGAGAAATGAAGCAGTCTTTTTCACGGGTTGCGATACTGTCCAATGAGAAATACCGGGGAGTGCGCATAAAGATTTCTGACGGCAGTATCTGCATAGTGGCCAATAACCCTGAGCAGGAAGAGGCCGAGGAAGTGATCAGTGTGGATTACAACGGTCCGGAACTGGAAATCGGCTTCAACGTGAATTACCTGTTGGATGTTCTGGGCGTGATCGTAAGTGACAGCGTCAAGATTACCCTGAACGACTCCAACAGCAGTGCCTTGATCACAGATGCGGAAGACGAATCCGCCATGTACGTAGTGATGCCAATGCGACTCTAGTCGCATTGGCTCTCTCCCTCCTCCACTCTCCGCCCCGCCCCTCAATCACTTATTGATGACAGTTACGCCTCTTGATCCATGCTCTTGAATAACAGGCTGCTTACCGTTACTTTTAAATCATCCTCACTTCTGAATAAGCACGATTATGCTTTCGCAATTGGATATCTATCGCTTTCGGAACATCAGCGAAGCGCACCTTTCTCTGGCCCACAATAATCTTCTGGTAGGACTGAATGGCAGTGGTAAAACCTCGGTCTTAGAGGCAATTCATCTATTGGCGTACGGAAAAAGCTTTCGGCACTGCAGCATTGATTCTGTGATTACTCACAATGAAAAGGATCTGATTGTTAGTGGACGGTTCGACGGTGAAAAGGCCGGGGTTCAGCGGCTGAGAAACGGTACCTTTTCTGTAAGGCTCAATGGTGAAGATATCGGACGAGTATCGGAACTCTCCCGGAGAATGCCGACCCATGTCATCGAACCAAATTCAGTGCAACTGGTGGAAGGTTCTCCTTCTGAGCGCAGGCGCTTCCTGGATTTTACAATGTTCCACGTGGAACATAACTATCTGGAGAAGCACAAGCGTTTCATGGAAGCTTTGAAACACCGGAATGCGCTGCTGAAGGAGTCCAGTTCGTCGTCGAGGCAGCAGATGCCTTACTGGACCCAGCTATACGCGGATGCCGCCTGGGAATTGCACGCTACCCGTGAACGTTTATTCTCAGAACTTTTGTTGCCAAGCATACAGCGTTGCTGTGATGTGCTTTTACCTGATGAGAACCTGGAGCTTATTTACGACGGTGGCTGCCGTCAGGCCTCAGATCCTGAAGAGTTCAAAGCGCAGCTAGTGAAAACTGCTCACCAGGATGTGCGTTTTAAGGCTACCCAGGTTGGGCCCCATCGTGCCGATATCCTCCTAAAATATAACGGGAAATTAGCGAAAGATTACCTATCACGTGGACAGAAGAAACTGTTAACATATGGGGTTAGGCTGGCTCCAGCTCTGATGCTGCAACGTGTAAATGCCACCGTTGGCAAGATTCTGATAGATGATATGCCATCAGAATTAGATGAGATTAGCGTTCGAAAGGTATGTGATCTGTTAACCCAGATCGAGAGCCAGACAATACTGACGGCGGTAGACGAAACAAACCGCCAGGTACAGATTATCAGAGAGCAGCTGAACCCTAAGATGTTCCACGTGGAACATGGCTCCATCTCTGGATAACAATGATAAGCCTCCTGCGGCACCTGAATGACGTAAAACACCTTGGAGTTTGACTCAATGAGTGACCAACCAAATAACTATGATTCCTCCAGTATCAAGGTTCTCAAAGGCCTGGATGCTGTCAGAAAGCGCCCTGGAATGTATATCGGTGACACCGACGACGGAACAGGCCTCCACCACATGGTGTTTGAGGTGGTGGATAACTCCATTGACGAGGCGCTGGCAGGCTATTGCTCTGAAATTCAGGTCATCATCCACCCGGATGAATCCATTTCAGTTTCTGATAATGGCCGAGGTATTCCAGTGGACATGCATTCGGAAGAGGGTGTATCCGCCGCTGAAGTTATCATGACCGTGCTCCACGCGGGTGGGAAATTCGATGACAACACCTACAAGGTCTCTGGTGGGCTCCATGGCGTCGGGGTTTCAGTAGTTAATGCTCTCAGTTCTAGCCTGAAGCTGACCATACGCCGCGCCGGTAAAGTCTGGGAGCAAACCTACAAACACGGCGTGCCTGTGGCTCCACTGGGCGTGGTGGGTGACACCGAAGCCACCGGAACTACTGTCCACTTTATTCCCAGCCCAGCTACCTTTAACAATATCAAATTTTCCCATGATATTCTGGCCAAACGACTGCGGGAGCTGTCGTTCCTTAATTCCGGTGTCCGTATCGTTCTGAAGGACGAGCGCACCGGTTCTGAGGATGTTTTTGAGTACGATGGCGGCCTGAGCGCTTTTGTCAGTCATCTAAACACCAACAAGACTCCACTGAATTCAGTATTCCACTTTGATGCCACCCGGGAAGAAGACGGCGTAGCCGTTGAGGTGGCCATGCAATGGAATGACAGCTATCAGGAAAACATATTCTGCTACACCAATAATATCCCCCAACGTGATGGCGGAACCCACCTTGCCGGCTTCCGCTCAGCATTGACCCGGTGCCTGAACAACTACATGGAAAAAGAAGGGCTCCTCAAGAAATCCAAAGTCGCCACCACAGGTGATGACGCCCGGGAAGGCCTGACGGCTATTGTTTCTGTAAAGGTGCCGGATCCCAAGTTCTCCTCACAAACCAAAGACAAACTCGTGTCCAGCGAAGTGAAATCTGCAGTGGAGCAGACCATGGGCGAGCGCCTGGCGGACTACCTGCTGGAAAACCCCCAGGACGCGAAAGCCATCTGCGGCAAAATCATCGACGCCGCCCGCGCCCGCGATGCTGCCCGCAAGGCCCGCGAAATGACCCGACGCAAAGGTGCTCTGGACATCGCTGGCCTACCCGGGAAACTGGCGGATTGTCAGGAAAAAGACCCGGCCCTTTCGGAACTCTACCTGGTGGAGGGTGATTCTGCGGGAGGCAGCGCCAAACAGGGCAGGGACCGCAGGACCCAGGCAATCCTGCCGCTGAAGGGCAAGATCCTGAA
>JAWVYU010000284.1:0-6884 GCA_033722575.1 Ketobacteraceae bacterium
AAGATGTGTGACTGGCTGAAGGGTTGATCATCCTGCTGCAATACCTGTAAGCGTATAAGCTGTTTCCAGTACCTCTGCCCGCTCACTGGTTGACGCTCCTGTTGGCGTGGCATTCTTCTCTAAGATCAGTAATCGCGCTGTTTAAATACATTGGCTACAGTTGATACCGCTGATTGATGCTAGTACTCTTGTACCACCTCGCTAAGTGTCCAACTACTATTAATAGCTTTATATGAACATAGAATCATAATCAAAACATCTACTTATACAGGAATGGATTCATGAAAAAGTCATCAGGGATTTTTGGCGCCAGCCTCGCAATCCTCGGTATGTTTACAGCAGCAAATGCGGTTGCCCTGGGCATACAGACCCAACCTAACGGTATTGGCAAATTTCGGTACCACTATGTCAATAAATGGCCCTATGGCTGTGTACCTGTTGAATTATCAACCTACGCCAAGAACAACTGGAAGGATAATATACTCAAATTCGCCTTTAATGAATGGAACACCAAGGTCCCGAATATTTTTATTTTTGACAAGGACAACCCTCCCGCAAATACCCCCTCAGAGTGTTTAGGGCTGGATGTTTATCTGAGCATTGGTAAAGACAACTTAAGCTGTAGGGTGATCAACAACTCGTCCCATGGCTCAAAAGCTGAGAACCAGGGCAGCAACTCAAGGATTTTACGCTTAAATCCTGATTTTTTTGAAATTCCTGGCACTGATCTTCAGGCGAAAGGCTGCTTACATGGGAGCATTTCTGAGACGGGAAGAAGAAGGGCTGTAATTCACGAGATAGGTCATGCTCTGGGCTTTGTGCATGAGCACCAAAGAGCTGATGCCAGCTCCTATCTTAAGCTGGAAACATCAAATATGATTCCGGAAATCATGGGTGAATATACTCCCGAGGAGAAGAACGCTGTCTTCCTCTCAAGATATGATTACTATTCCATAATGCATTATGGCACCCGCCAGGGCGCGAAGAATCAATTTGATGTATCAAGTTATGAAGAGCGACTCAAAACTCTTATACCGATAGAAGATTTACCCCCCTCCATATTACCACCCGCAGTTCCTGCAACGTTTGAACAGATGGAGTCTTTTCAGCTTACTAACGACAGTATTAGTGCAACTGATGCTGCTGCCGCTAATGCTTTTTATGCCCCGGGAGAAGCAGATATCGGGGTAGAACTCACCAAAATCAGAGGCTGTAGCAAGACTCGACTGGACAACGGCGATTGCAAGAATAATGAAGTTGCACACCAGATAGACTTTAAAGGCACAGTTGTTAACCATGGTGCCTATGATTCAGGTAACGTTGTTGTAGAGTACCAACTGCCTTCAGAAGTTGAGACGATTCTAGAGCTTGACGATTCCAATTGCTCGATTGCTGGAAATAAAGCTACCTGCAGCTACGCAAACATGTATCCGGGACAGGCTAACACCACTAAATTCAAGCTGGTCATCGGTGGCGAAGCCCCGGATGAGGACAAACCGTATGTGCTTAGAGTTACTAATGTAAGTGCAATCGATGAATTGGATTATAACGATACTCATAGTACCGAGATGAACACAAAGATGGCTGGATCAATGGGGATAATTGGCGCCGTTCTGTTGGGGATTACAGGCTTTTTCCGTCGGCGCAAGTTTGCCAGCTTGTAATTGCCTGAATACAAACCAGGTTAGCCCGCTCATCGGTAATGAGCGGGCACAAGGCCACTGTATCGTTACGCCCGACTTTCACTCTGAAAACTCCTCATCCAAACGTAGGCAAACTACTGGCACACCCTGACTTGAGGCAGATATCCAGCCATTCCCCCAGAAAGGCATTCAGCTGGGCTTTTTCGTTGCGGTGGTACATTTTGGCGTTGGGGTACTCGTAGGACTGGCGGATGCGGTGGTTCTTCTGGTAGGACAGCACTTCTGCCATGCGGGCGTCGTGGTACAGGCGCACGGTAATGGTGGGCTCGGGCACCCAGTCGCCCACGTGCGATGCCTGGGTCAGGCTTATGGTGGTGGTGTAGCGGCTGCGCTCCGTGACTGCGATAACCACGTTGCTCAGTTCGTCGCTGGGCAGCTCAACGGCAAAAGACCACACATTGTGCTCGTCCATAGAAGGCAACAACCGCAGAAAGCGGAGGTAATTCGCTTCGCAGTCGTAAATCAGTCCTTTCAGGTCGGGGACATATTTTTCATCACGTTTGGTGGTCACTACTGCTTCCTACTGCCACTTCGTTTGTAATCGTTTCCAGTGCATTTGCAGCCATTGCAGCGCAATAATCGTGGCTGCATTGCTGATGTAATTGTCTTTCAGGGCTTTCCAGGCATCCTCGCGGGAAAACACCTGAACCCAGATATCCTCGCCTTCCTCTTCCACGCCGTGAACCCCGCCAATGCCGGTGGAATCCACACCGCCGCAGTAAAGGAACAGCTTTTCGTCGGAGCCGCCGGGGCTGGGGTAATATTCGCAAATATACTCCAGATCCAGCACGTCGGCGCCCGCTTCTTCCTTTGCCTCCCGGTGGGCCACCTCTTCGGGCTTTTCCCCTTCTTCAACAATGCCGGCCACCAGCTCCATTTGCCAGGGGCCCTCGTGGGCATTCAGGCAGCCGATCCGGAATTGCTCCAGCATCACCACGGTGTCTTTATAGGGATCGTACAATAGTACCCCGACTGCCGGCGGGCGTTCAAAGCATTCCCGCACCAGCTCCCGGGTCCAGCCGCCTTCGATCTTGCGGTGTTTGACCCGGAACCTGCTCATTTTAAAGAAGCCGTCATAAACCTTTGTTTTTTCTAAAACTTTTACGTCGGAACGTCCAAAACAAGGTCCGTCTTCCATATCCATCAGGGTACCCCAAAAAGACAAAATACAAATAAAAAGGGTAGCCCATCCTGATCAATCGGCTACCCCCTTCACGCCACCGGGCCGGTTTTAGCCCGAACCGAATTGGCTTAGCTTACTACAGTTTCTTGTAGATTTCGGCGCCTTTCTCCCGGAACTCAGACGCCTTTTCCTCCATGCCCTGCTCCATGGCCACCGGGATTTTTTCGATGCCCTTGTCGGCGGCGTATTCACGCACTTCCTGGGTGATTTTCATGGAGCAGAATTTGGGGCCGCACATGGAGCAGAAGTGGGCCACCTTGTGGGCTTCCTTGGGCAGGGTGGCGTCGTGGTAGGCACGGGCCGTGTCCGGGTCCAGCGACAGGTTGAACTGGTCTTCCCAGCGGAACTCGAACCGGGCCTTGGACAGGGCGTTATCGCGGATCTGGGCGCCAGGGTGGCCTTTGGCCAGATCGGCGGCGTGGGCAGCGATTTTGTAGGCCATCAGGCCTTCTTTCACGTCGGCCTTGTCGGGCAAGCCCAGGTGTTCCTTGGGGGTCACGTAACAGAGCATGGCGCAGCCGTACCAGCCGATCATGGCAGCACCAATGCCGGAGGTAATGTGGTCGTAGCCGGGGGCAATGTCGGTGGTAAGCGGCCCCAGGGTGTAGAAAGGCGCTTCATCACAGCATTCCAGCTGCTTTTCCATGTTTTCTTTAATCAGGTGCATGGGCACGTGGCCGGGGCCTTCGATCATGCACTGGGCGTCGTGGGCCCAGGCTTTTTTGGTGAGTTCACCCAGGGCTTCCAGCTCACCGAACTGGGCGGCGTCGTTGGCATCGGCAATCGAACCGGGGCGCAGGCCATCACCCAGCGAAAAGGTCACATCGTAGGCGGTCATGATTTCGCAGATGTCGTCAAAGTGGGTCCACAGGAAGTTTTCCTTGTGGTGAGCCAGGCACCATTTGGCCATGATGGAACCACCGCGGGACACAATACCGGTAACCCGGTTGGCGGTGAGCGGCACGTGGCGCAGCAATACGCCGGCGTGAATGGTGAAGTAATCCACCCCCTGCTCCGCCTGTTCAATCAGGGTATCGCGGAAGATTTCCCAGGTGAGGTCTTCGGGCACGCCGTCCACTTTTTCCAGGGCCTGGTAGATGGGCACGGTGCCGATGGGCACCGGTGAATTGCGAATAATCCATTCGCGGGTTTCGTGAATGTTCTTGCCGGTGGACAGGTCCATCACGGTGTCGGCACCCCAGCGGGTGGCCCAGGTCATTTTGGCCACTTCTTCCTCAATGGAGGACCCCAGCGCCGAGTTACCGATATTGGCATTTACTTTTGTAAGAAAGTTGCGGCCAATAATCATGGGCTCGCATTCCACATGATTGATATTGGCGGGGATAATGGCGCGGCCACGGGCCACTTCATCACGCACGAATTCCGGGGTGATTTCATCGGGAATGGCGGCACCAAAGGACTGGCCCGGGTGCTGCTGGCTGAGCAGGCCCAGGTCGCGGGCTTCGTGCAGTTTCATGTTTTCCCGAATGGCGATGTATTCCATTTCCTCGGTAATAATGCCCTTGCGTGCATAGTGCATCTGGGACACATTGGCACCGGCTTTGGCCTTGCGGGGCTTGCGCAGATGATCAAAGCGCAGGCTGTCCAGGCTGGCGTCGTTGTGTCGCTGCTGGCCGTAGCGGGAGCTGACTTCGTTCAGCTCTTCAGTGTCCCCGCGGGCTTCGATCCATTGAGTGCGGATGTCCGCCAGACCCTTGCGGATATCGATGCTGGCCTGGGGGTCGGTGTAGGGGCCGGAGGTGTCGTACACATACACAGGCGGATTCTTTTCGCCGCCAAAGTCCGTTGGCGTGTCTGACAGGGTTATTTCCCGCATGGGCACCCGGATACCGGGGCGGCTGCCCTCAAGGTAGATCTTGCGGGAATTCGGGAACGGCTGAACGGATTGTTCGTCGACTTTCGCGTTCTGGCTGAGGAATTCTTCTGAACTTGCAGTCATAGTCTTTATCTGTATTCGCTTGTGTGTGAATTGCCGGTTATACGACAAAGTGTACGGCAATGGGCGTCAAATTTAGAGGGGTGATTCATGTGGGTAAGTATTTTTCCAGAATACCCACCAGCCGGTTGATGGCACCGCGGTTTTCCTCCACCACCCGCAACCCCTTTTCCGACAGGGCCTTGCGCTGTGCGGGGTCTTTCAGCAGGCGCAGCACCGCTTCGCCCAGCCCCACCGGTGTTGAGACCGTTTCCAGCACGTTCAGTTCGGTGAGCAGCTGCGCCACCATGCCAAAGTTGAATACGTGCGGGCCGGTGATGGCGGGTGTGGCCACTGCCAGGGCTTCCAGCATGTTGTGGCCACCCACAGGCTCCAGACTACCACCAATAAAGGCCACATCTGAAGCCCCCAGCAAAATCAGCAGCTCGCCCATGGTATCGCCAATGATCACCTCGGTCTCGGCGGTAACGGGCTGCGACTGGCTGTGCCGGGCAAACACCCACCCCTGCTGTTCCACCAGCTCAGCAGCCGTATCAAACCGCTCCGGGTGGCGGGGCACCAGCACCAGCAGGGCATTTTCCAGTTCGCTCTGCACCAGCTTGAAGGCTTCCAGCACCTGTTCGTCTTCTCCTTCGTGGGTGCTGGCCGCAATCACCACCGGGCGGTTTTCCCCCCACTGACGGCGTAATTCCCGGGCCCGCGCCATCACGGTGTCATCCACCGACAGGTCAAACTTGACGGTACCGGTAACTTTCAGGCAGGCAGGGGGCAGCCCCAGCTCGATAAAGCGTTCACCATCGGCTTTGGCCTGGGCGGCGATAATACTGATTTCCCGCAGCATGGGGCGCACCAGCATGGCGGCTTTACGGTAGCCGTCGGCAGATTTCTGCGACAGCCGGGCATTGGCCAGAATCACCGGAGCCCCGCGCTGACTGGTGTAATGAATCAGGTTGGGCCAGAGCTCGGTTTCCATGATCACCAGGGCCAGCGGATTAAAGTGCCTGAGAAACCGTTTGACGGCATAAGGGATATCGTATGGCAGGTAAACATGAATGACGCGATCACCCAGGGCGGCTTTTACCCGTTCGGAACCCGTGGGGGTCATGGTGGTTACCACCAGGGGAATCTCGGGGTGCCGTTGCAGCAGTTGTTCAATCAGCGGCTGTGCGGCAATAAACTCACCCACGGATACCGTATGCACCCAAAGGGATTTTTCCTGAACCGGCACATTGTACTTGCCGAAACGCTCGGGAATTCGGTCTTTGTAGGCGGGGTTTTTCTTGGCTCGCTGGTAGAGCCGGTACACCAGAAACGGTTGTGCCAGATAAAAAATTGCACTGTAGACCCAGCGTAAGAACATGGATTTCCCCCAAAACTGTGTAACTGGCCATTATAACCTAAAAGTAGCATCGCGCCCGGTTCCTTAAGCCGTTAAAATAAGCGCCTCTTTTATGGATTGGCTGACAGCACTTATTGTGGCAAAAGTTTTACGCGTTAAATACGAACAGGTTCCTTTATCAGAAAAACCCGCCGATGCCTGGGCCCTGAAAAACTGGCCCACCTGGGGGCTGTCGGGATTAATGTACGTGCTGTCGCGGCCCGGCCTGAAACAGCGCACGCGGATTGGCACGGCACTGGGCCATGTATCCTATTACGTGGCCAAAAGCCGCCGGCAGATTGCCAGGAAAAATATCAATGCCTGTTTTCCGGAACTGTCGCCGGCGCAGCGCCGGCAGCTGGCCAAAAAGACCCTGATTGAAAACACCATTGGCGTAGTGGAAACCGCCGCTGCCTGGTGGCGCCCCCCCGGGGATTTTCTGGCGTGCACGGAGTTTTACGGCACCGAAAACCTGCTGAACCCGATCAAAGAAGGCCATGGCGTGCTGCTGATTGGCGGCCATTACACCACCCTGGATATGGGTGGATCGCTGCTGTCGCTGGTAACCCCCTATGATGTTACTTACCGGGCCAACAATGATCCGGTGATGGACTGGGTGATCCGCAAGGGCCGCGAACGCTTTACCGAGCATCAGCTGGAACG
>JAWVYU010000285.1:0-6877 GCA_033722575.1 Ketobacteraceae bacterium
CCCCTGCTGTTTGAATTGCGGGGTAAAAATCCTGCAGCCCATGACCACACTCATCAGGTTAACGCCAATGATCCACTCCCAGTCCTCCAGGCTCTGGTTTTCAATGGCGCCGGATACGGCAACCCCGGCATTGTTGACCACAATGCCAATGGTCCCCCATCTTTGCAGGATGGTATCTTTGGCGGCGATCAGGTCTGCTTCCCGGGTTACATCGCAGTGCAGGTAGATGGCATCTGCACCCATGGATTCAAGCTCCCGCAGCGTCTCTTCACCGCGTTCGTCATTGATGTCGGCAATACAGACACTGTAACCCGCTCTGGCGTATCGCAATGCAATGGCTTTTCCCAAACCGCTGGCACCGCCGGTGATAAAGATGGTTTTCTTGTTCATGCTGTGTTTGCTACTCATGCAATTATGAGACAACAGTGGCATACCTGGCTGATCCTGACATTGGCCGAAATGACAGCAATGAACTCAGGCGCCATCGCGCACAAACGGGTTGGTTTTTCGCTCCTGACCAAAGCTGGACATGGGGCCGTGGCCGGGAATAAAGGAGATGTCACTTCCCAGCGGAAACAGTTTATTCCTGATGGAAGCGATCAGCGTGTTGAAGTCGCCTTTGGGAAAATCGGTACGGCCGATGGAGCCCTGAAACAGCACATCACCCACAATCGCCAGCTTGCTCTCGGGATGATAAAACACCACGTGCCCCGGCGTATGCCCTGGGGCATGGATCACATCCAGAGTGCAGTTGCCAATCGTGACCTGGTCACCATCTTCCAGCCAGCGGGTGGGAGTGAAGCTCTCCGCCTTTGGGAAACCAAACATCTCGGACTGGTTGGGCAGGGTATCAATCCAGAATTTGTCCTCAATCTGGGGGCCCACGATGGGCACATCCAGTTCACGGGCCAGATCGGCTGTGCCACCGGCATGGTCGATATGGGCATGGGTCAGCAGTATCTGGCGGATATCAACGCCCTGTTCTTTGGCGGTTTTGAGAATGCGCGGCAGATCGCCGCCGGGATCCACTACAGCTCCCTCCATGGTCTCTTCACACCAGAGAATGGAACAGTTCTGCTGAAACTGGGTAACGGGAACGATGGCGGCTTTCAGGGGCATAATCAGTTAACTCGGCGACTTTAATGTTGAATGGAGTGAAATTTTATAAAATCAATATAAATCAATGGCTTGTCTGCTCTTCCGGGTGCTGTCTGTGAATAAATCACAGAACGGCTGTTAAAAATTGTGGCGGTGATCACGCCAGTATTTAACAGCGGTGCGGGAGGCGTAACAGGTAATATTCCTATCCTACTGATGTTCAATACGATTTTGAAGTTGCCTTTGCAGCCAATCACGGAGTTCAGAATGAAATTAAAAATTGCAGGTATCGCCGTTTTACTGGTTTGTGTCGCTGGCGCCGCACTGGGCGACATGACGGTGCCGGCAGCCGGCACTTTTCCACTGTTTGCCCTTGGCCTGGCGGGGCTGGGCCTGACACGACGTCATCTGAAAGAAAACACTGACGTTTTCGACACTTAACGCTTCGCCTGGCCTTTCGGCCAGCGGCTGATCCTGTCAGGCACAACTGCTCGCATTCCACGTTTTATCCTCCCGGGCAACCTTGTTGCACTGTCATGGTGCACCCCTCCTGCTCCTGACAGGGGTTGTGCTATTTTGGTGCGAAGCCATACTGAAATCCGGCGAAATTCGCGGATTCGACCGCCAGAAACGCTGGCATCCTTTGTGCAATCATCCTGTGAAAGAAACGCCACAAGAACCCAGAATCATCCGCCCAGGCCGATGATTCACTAACCGGGCCCGATATGGTTACCAACCAGAGCGATACCGTGTCGCTGCTGTACCCCAAGGTTTGTCAGGATTGGGACAGTCTGGACACACCCATCAAACGCCGCCTGGCTGTTTGCGAACTGCCGCTGGCACAGTGGATTTACGAGCGTCAGCAGGGTGCAGAGCGAGCGCTGCTGGTGGGCATTAACGGCCCCCAGGGCTGTGGCAAGAGTACCACCGTGGTTAGCCTGAAAAGCCTGCTGGAGCAGTACTACGGGTTGCGGGTGGCCATTGTGTCCATTGACGATTTTTATCTTACCAGAGCGACGCGCCGGTCCTTGGCGGAATCGGTGCACCCCTTATTGATAACCCGAGGTGTGCCCGGCACCCACGATGTGTCGTTGGCCATGGATATCCTCGAAAAATTGCGCTCTCCAGGTAGTCATGCCAGTTTGCCGGTGCCTCATTTCAATAAGGCAGTGGACGATCGCTTTCCCGAGAGCGCCTGGCCGGTGTTCAGGCGGCCTGTTGACGTGGTGCTGTTCGAAGGCTGGTGTGTGGGCGCCACCCCACAGCCGGCGGAGGCGCTGCAGACGCCCCTGAACAACCTGGAACAGACCGAGGATGCGGCAGGCGTGTGGCGGCGTTATGTCAATGATGCGCTGGCAACGGGGTACCGGGAATTGTTTGCCATGCTGGATGCGCTGATGCTGTTTTCCTGCGGGGATTTTTCCTGGGTATATGACTGGCGCAAGCAGCAGGAGCTTGAAAACGCGCGGCGGGCTGAGGCCCGGGGCTCGGCCACCACGGCGATCATGAATGACGCACAGCTGAAACGGTTCGTGCTGCACTATGAGCGGATCACCCGTCATTGCCAGGCGTCGTTACCCGGGCTGGCAGATGTGGTGGTTCCCCTGAGTAAAAGCCGGGAAGTATCGGCTTTGCGCTGGAGGCAAGTTGAATGACGAAAAGGCTGGTTGTATTCACTGATCTCGACGGCACCTTGCTGGATCACTACGATTACAGTTGGCAGGCGGCGGCGCCGGCGCTGCAGCGGCTGCGGGAGGAGCAGTGTCCGGTCATCCTTAACAGCAGCAAAACCCGTCCGGAAATTGAAGCGGTGCGAAAAGAAATCAACAACAACGCACCTTTTATCGTGGAAAACGGCAGCGCCGTCTGCATTCCCGAACAGTATTTCAATACCGAAGGAAAGGATCTTACCATTAAGCGGTTTGGTCCCAATCGCGAGGATATTCTGAAAACCCTGGATGGCATGCGTAAAGGCTACGGCTATGCGTTCAAGAGTTTTAATGACATGAGTGTGAGAGAGTTGATGGAGATCACCGGGCTTGATCAGGCTTCTGCCAGAATGGCAAAGATGCGGGATGCCTCTGAGCCTTTGGTCTGGATGGATAGTGATGCACGGCTGCACTCATTCATGAGCCGGTTATCCAGCGTCGGGCTGACGCTGATTGCCGGGGGGCGTTTCTATCATGTGATGGGTTCCGTTTCCAAGGCGGACTCCATTGAGTGGCTTATGAATGCCTACCGCGATCAGAACCCTGAGCTGGACTACGTGAGCGTGGGACTGGGAGACAGTTTCAATGATATCCCCATGCTGGAGGCGGTGGATATTCCTGTGCTGGTTGCGGGAAGGCACGGCAACAAGATCATGGTAAAAAGGGATGATTTGATCAGAACCGTTAAGCCGGGACCGGCAGGCTGGAATCAGGCCATGCTGGATATTATTGATCGTTACCTGAAAAGGGATTAAGCAGGAACACATTGATTGGATTGCAAGATTGAGAGGGTGCAATGTCAGATTTTTATCAGAACGGTATTATTACAAATTTCCATAACCTGACGCGGCGCCCGCTGGAGGAGCTGGAGCGGGAGCTGGTGGGATTCTCCAAGCAGCGCCCCATGTCGCTGGTTCTGCCGTCGCTGTTTTCCGAGCTGGAAGGCCCGGCACTGGCGAATATCGTGGATGAGCTGACGAAGGTTCCCTATCTTTCTGAAATCGTGATCGGGCTTGACCGTGCGAATGAAGAACAGTTTGCCCACGCCAAGGAGTTTTTCAGCAAGCTGCCACAGCATCACCGGATTTTATGGAACGACGGCCCGCGGCTGAAAGCCTTGCAGCGGCGCCTGGCTGAAGAGGGCTTATCGCCTGGCGAGCCGGGCAAGGGGCGCAATGTCTGGTTCTGTTACGGGTATGTGCTGGCCTCGGGCAAAGCGGAATCGGTAGCCTTGCATGATTGCGATATAGTGACTTATCAGCGGGATTTGCTGGCACGGCTGATTTATCCGGTAGCCAATCCGAATTTCAACTATGAATTCTGCAAGGGCTATTATGCCCGTGTGGCCAATGAGCGCCTTAATGGCCGGGTCAGCCGTTTGCTGGTGACACCGCTGTTGCGGTCACTGAAAAAAATCTTCGGCCAGATGCAATTCCTTGAATATCTCGACAGCTACCGCTACCCGCTGGCGGGCGAATTTTCCATGCGGGCGGATGTTTTCAATAACATTCGCATTCCCAGTGACTGGGGGCTGGAAATCGGCGTACTGTCGGAGGTGAAACGCAACTATTCCACCAACAAGTTATGCCAGGTGGATATTGCGGATATCTATGATCACAAGCATCAGCCACTGTCAGAAGAAAATCCGCAGGCGGGTTTGTCGAAAATGAGCATGGATATTTCCAAGGCAGTGTTCCGCAAGCTGGCTACTGAAGGCATTGTGTTCAACACGGAAACGTTCCGTACTATCAAAGCGACCTATTACCGAGTGGCGCTGGACTTTATCGAGACTTATTACAACGATGCCATTATGAACGGCCTGCATGTGGATCGCCATTCCGAAGAGCAGGCAGTGGAGCTGTTCGCCCGCAACATCATGTCAGCAGGGGAAAGCTTTCTCAACAATCCCATGGAAACGCCATTTATTCCCTCCTGGAACCGGGTGGTGTCCGCCATACCGGATTTTCTTGAACGAATGTATGATGCGGTGGAGGAGGATAACCAGCAGGTCTAGGTGGATCTTTGCCTTGCGGTCGATTTTGCCGCCCTCATCCGTTAACATAACGCTCCTTGAATCGCAGAGTGCCCGGGCCGGTGACAGGCCCGCTACTGCACAGCCGGGAAATCAAAAAGCAACCAAACAGCCGAAAAAGGCTGTAACTCGGCTATACCGTAACATTGCTGTGTCGTTGCGGTATTCTTGAAAAGCTGCTGTAAAAGCGCCTCTGTAAAAAAGAACTTCCGTAAATGAATTATCGCTGAGCGCAGACAAGGTCTGAGAAGCCAATAAGAGCCTGAATAAAACAACAAAGGCAATAGCGAGAAGACAAACAAGGGACAGAAAGGATTCGGAATGGATGCACAACATCGACTGCACGCCCTGGATAATCTGCGGGCGCACATGATGCTGCTTGGCGTGGTATTTCACACCGGCATTAATTACGCGGGCGGCGAGCCGCAGCCAAGCTGGCCGTTCCGGGATGCCGCCACCGATCAGGGTATAGCGGTACTTCTGGATTTTCTTCATGTTTTCCGCATGCCCGTGTTTTTTATGGTGGCGGGTTTTTTCACCGTGTTACTTATCCGGCGTCGTTCTTTGCAAGGGCTGCTTAAAAACCGCTCTCAAAGAATTCTGATCCCTTTTCTGCTGTTTCTGTTGCCTGTCAGCTGGCTGTGCAGCAATGGCGTGCAGGCGGGTCTCGCCCTGATGGAAGGCGGACAATTTGAGTGGCGAGTACCGGAGAGTATCGGGGACGGTAGCCTTTTTCACTTCTGGTTTTTGTATTTTCTGCTGATTTATTATGTTGTGCTGGCTTTGGGCTGGTGGTGCTGCCAGCTGCTTGGTGTCGGGCTTTCCCGCTGGTTGCAGTCAAACGATAATCTGCTTATACGTCACGGGCCTCTGCTATGGGGGCCGCTGGTGGGCATGGCGCTGTATGGCTATGGGTCTCCGAGAGTTTCGGCGCCCGACTCTTTTGCGCCAGGGTTACCGGTGCTTTTGTATTACGGGGTGTTTTTCGCTGCCGGGGCGTGCCTGTATGGGCTGAAAACACCGTTGCAGGCCATGTGCCGTCACATGGGGTACTGGTGGGCATTACTGCTGGTGGGCGCTGTGGGTTTGGTAGCAGCCGAAATGGTGGTGCTGACACCGTCCGAACTGGAAGACCGGAGCTATTCCCTTGCGGGTGGCGTTTTTCAGGGCATTTTTACCTGTAGTTTATGTTTTCTCGTGATGGGGCTGTACCTCCGCTATGGCAATAAACAGAGTCCGTTTACCCGGTATTTTACCGACGCTTCTTACTGGGTCTACCTGGTCCATTTGCCGCTGACACTGTGGTTGCCGTTGTGGATCGCTGACTGGCAATGGGGCGCCTGGGCCAAGTTTGGCTTTTGTGTGATGGTAATTACGGCGGTGTGTGTGGTGAGTTACCATTTGCTCGTCAGGTCCACTGCGCTGGGCCGTTTGCTGAATGGCCGGCAGTACCCCTTCACCCTGCCGCTGCCAGCAAGAAACGGCTACAACGTTGCCCGGCAGAGCTGAATCAGCCCACCGCTTCCAGCCACATGACCTGATAGGGCGCCAGCTCGTTACTGGCGAGTATTCCTTCCAGTTCCTTGCCGGATACGAGATCTCGCCAGCGGGTATGATCACTCAGTTCCGGGCGGTTTTTCAGGGTGATTTTCTGGTTGTAAGCGGTGATATTGTGAATGGCGAGAATCTGTTGCGGTGGTTTGCCGTCCAGTGTTTCGGGTGCCAGATGATTGGCAGTGCGCAGGATGCTGAAAATGGAGTGGTCGATATCAATCACTTCCTGGGCAGCATCGGGGTGAAACGCAGGGCACTGCTTGCGGATAGCAATTAACGCTTTCAGGGACCGCAGCACTTCGGCGTTGGGGGTGTTGGGCTGTACCAGCAGGGGTTCGATATCTGCCAGGTTCCACTTGCGCCGGTTTATGGAGCGGGTACGGCCGGACCTTTCCACCCCTTCCAGGTGATTGGGGGTGGCCAGCATACTGTGAATATAGAATGCCGGCACACCACGCAGTGTCATCATGATAGCCTGGGAACA
>JAWVYU010000286.1:0-6856 GCA_033722575.1 Ketobacteraceae bacterium
GGTAACCTTTTCCGGGAAACCGCAGCCAGCGGCGCGGTGCGTCAGGCCAACCCGGGCAATGAAGGCATGGGCCCTGTATTACAGGGGACTCTTGAAAGCTCCAATGTGAATGTGGTGGAGGAGCTGGTGAATATGATTGAAACCCAGCGCGCCTATGAAATGAATTCCAAGGTAATAGCAGCCGTTGATCAGATGCTGCAGTTTGTTGGGCAGACACTCTAGTTAGGTTGATCGGGTCGAGGTTTATCATGAAACAGGTCAGTGCCGTTATTTTCCTGCTAACCCAGATAGTGCTGTCAGGATGCGCCACGAACGAAGCCCGGCCCGGTGATCCCCGTTATGCGCCGGTGTTTCCGGTGACACCACAGCCTGCGCCGCAAACCGAAGGGTCTATTTATGCATCGGGTGGAGGGGTCAGTATGTGGGAAGACCAGCGGGCAAGACGCGTGGGTGATATTCTGACGATTCTGTTGGATGAGCGCACCACCTCCAGTAAATCCAGCAGCACGGAAACCACCAAAAACGATGAAAACAACATGTCAGTCTCGTCACTGTTGGGTACCACGCCTTCCAGCAATATCCCGTTTATTGGCTCCAATTCGGACCTGACACTGAACACCCAGACTAGCAACGAGCGGGAGTTTGAAGGTGAGGCGGCAGCAGACCAGAGCAACAGGTTGAGCGGCAGTATCACAGTGACAGTGACCAATGTGTTGCCCAGTGGGGTGTTGATGGTTCGCGGTGAAAAATGGATGACTCTGACGCGGGGATCCGAGTTTATTCGTATTGAGGGCATGATCAGGCCTTCAGATATAGGTCCGGACAACACTGTGCAGTCTACCCGGATTGCCGATGCCCGGATAACCTACAGTGAGACAGGCGAGTTGGCAGACAGCAACCGAAAAGGCTGGTTGTCGCGTTTCTTCAACAGTCCGGTCTGGCCATTTTAACGCGTTATTGTGGGAACACGGATTATGAAGAAGTTAATCAGAATACAAATCCTCATACTCTTGGCACTGATACCGTCCCTGGTTTCTGCCGACAGAATCAAGGATATTGCGGACCTTCAGGGAGTGCGTGATAACCAGTTGATTGGTTATGGCCTGGTGGTTGGCCTGAATGGAACCGGTGACAAAGCCAACAGCCGGCATTTTACCACGCAAACCTTTCGCAACATGATGGAACAGTTCGGTATCCGCGTTCCCCAGGGTGAAGACCCCAAACTCAAAAATGTGGCGGCGGTTTCCGTTCATGCCACGTTGCCGCCTTTTGCCAAGCCCGGGCAGGCAATTGATATTACGGTTTCTTCCATCGGTAATGCGTCAAGCCTGCGCGGTGGCAGCTTGCTAATGACACCTCTGCGGGGCGCTGATGGCAGGGTATACGCCATTGCCCAGGGAGATTTGGTGGTGGGTGGTTTCGGTGCTGAAGGCGCCGATGGCTCCCGCATTACCGTCAATGTTCCCAGTGTGGGGAGAATTCCCAATGGTGCTACGGTAGAACTGGCCGCTCCCAACCCTTTTTTAAACATGGACGTATTGACCTTTAATTTACGCAGCCCGGACTTTACTACCGCCAAACGGGTGGCCGACCAGATTAATCGCCTGCTGGGGCCGGGAGTTGCGCGCTCCATGGATGCCACCTCCATCGTTGTGGCATCACCCAAGGACCCCTCACAACGTGTGACCTTTCTCTCGGTGCTGGAAAACCTCGAAATAACGCCAGCGGAGCCGGCGGCGAAAATTATTATCAACTCCCGAACCGGCACCATTGTTATAGGGCAGCACGTGAAGGTGTCCCCTGCCGCCGTCAGCCATGGGAATCTTACCGTTACTATCTCGGAGAAGAAAAAGGTAGTGCAGCCGGAGGCATTTGCCGGAGGAGCTACCGCGGTTGAGCCGGAATCCCAGGTGGATATTGTGCGGGATAACAACCGCATGTTTCTGTTTGAACCGGGTGTCAGCCTTGATGAGATTGTTCGTGCAGTCAATCGGGTAGGTGCGGCACCGGGAGATTTAATGGCCATACTGGAAGCACTCAAGCAGGCCGGCGCGCTCCGTGCTGAGCTGGTTGTAATTTAAAAGCATACCATGATTGATAGCAAACCCCTGGGCACAGACGTTTACACCGATTTCAGTGGCTTTGAGTCCATGCGCAAAGCCGCGCGTGAGAACAGCCCTGAGGCGGTTGCCTCGGTTGCCAAAAAGCTGGAGGGCATGTTTCTGAATATGATGCTGTCCAGTATGCGGGAAGCCAATCAGATTCTCAGCGAAGACAGCCTGGTAAGTTCAAAGGAAGTACGTTTCTACCAGCAGATGCTGGATCAGCAGCTCAGCTCAACGCTCTCTGAAGGTCGTGGAATGGGTCTGGCAGAAACCATTCGTAAACAGTTATCCGGTATCCAGGATCGGCGCCATGAACCGGCGGCTGGGCAGCCCGGTGTGCCGGAAGGTGAGAGCGTGAACGGATCCCCAGGTGG
This sequence comes from Ketobacteraceae bacterium, assembly GCA_033722575.1. GTDB lineage: Bacteria > Pseudomonadota > Gammaproteobacteria > Pseudomonadales > Ketobacteraceae. The sequence continues at coordinate 2,480 of JAWVYU010000286.1, forward strand.
TGCCCATTCACTGGAGCGCTATCGTGTTACCGCAGTGGCGCCGGCAGCAAGAATTGACGCCATTTCAGCGCGGCCTGAAGTTGCGGATTCTGATAAAGTTTTTACTGAAGAGCCTGCGGTGATGAAGTCGGCCAGCGAGGGCTTTGCGCCGGTTTCTCCCGGTGATTTCGTCCAGCGCATTATGCCCTATGCGAAACAGAGTGCTGATGCGCTGGGTGTTCCCGTTGAAAGCATTATTGCCCAGGCCGCACTGGAAACCGGCTGGGGCCGATATTTAATGAAGCATGACGATGGCCGGCATGCTTTCAATTTTTTTGGTATTAAGGCGAATGGGAACTGGCAGGGCGAGTCGGTAGACGTTATGACGCTGGAATACCGGAATGGAATTGCCGCCAGGGAGCCTGCCGCTTTCCGCTCCTATGCCACCCTTGATGAGGCATTCAAGGATTACACTGACTTTTTATCTCAAAAAGAGCGCTATCAGCCTGCGTTAGAGAAGATACGGCAAAACCAGGATGCAAAATCCTGGGGAAATTACCTTCAGGACGCCGGATACGCCACAGATCCAAATTATGGCAAGAAGATTGCAGATATCGTTGCGAGGCTTCAAAAAGATGGCGCTTCACAGACCGGGTTCAACCTGACACAAGCCCCCTGATCCATTTAAAGCCACTTTTTATCTAGCCGGATCTGTTCAACGTTTGATTCGAAGGTACGACTATGCCTGAATTAGCCAACATCGCGTTATCTGGATTGTCCGCGCACAAAACAGCGCTGGCAACTGCCGGGCACAATATTGCGAATGTGAATACCGACGGCTATTCGCGTCAGGTCGCCACCTTTGGTACTTATCCTCCGCAGCCCGTGGGTAACGGGTTTATTGGCAATGGGGTTAATATCAACAATATTAACCGCGTTACTGATCAGTTTGTAACAACACAGCTGCGCCGGGATACGCAAAACAAAGAGGCATTCACCGCCTACCACGAATTTGCAGTGCGACTTGATTCCCTGGTGGGTGACGATGCCACCGCGATTACACCAACCCTCATTAATTTCTTCAATGCCATTAACGATGTGGCCGATGACCCCAGTTCCATTCCAGCCAGGCAGGTACTGCTGAGCGAAGGACAGGCACTTTCCAACCGTTTCAATTCCGTCTATGACCAGGTGGAGTTCCAGAATAATGCGGTTAATCAGGAACTGGGAGCGATCGCTTCCAGTGTCACCCAGCTTGCCGCCGGCATTGCGGAGTTGAATGAAGCGATAGCCTCTACCGGCTCCAGCGCGTTCAATAGTGCGCCCAATGATTTGCTGGACAAGCGAGACGAGGCCATACGCAAGTTGTCGGAGCTGGTGGGCATAACGGTGATTACTGACAACCGCGGTGTTGCTAACGTTTCTATTGGCAGCGGTCAGCCTTTGGTGGTAGGAGCAGATTCATTCAGTATGATATCCCGTCGCGATGACAACGGTCTTGGCCGCAATCAACTGATACTGCAGTCAGGTAATGGCGAAATCAATATCACCGAACAGGTTTCCGGTGGCCGTGCCGGTGGACTACTGGACGTGCGTGGCGAGTTGCTGGATCCGGTATTCAATGAGATCGGCCGCCTGGCGATTGCAGTATCGGACACCATAAACCAGCAACATCAGTTGGGCATGGATCTGAACAATCGCCTGGGCCAGCTGTTTTTTTCCGACATCAATAGTGCTCTCAGTCAAAGTGCGCGCATCGCGCCCGATACCAATAATAACGGAAACATATCGGTGAGCATGACCATAGACGACAGTTCTTTGCTGACAACAGCGAACTATGAACTGGCCTACGATGGCACCTCAGGCAACTACAATGTTGTGAATCTCACCAACAACAATACAGTGGCCAGCTTTGCGGCGCCTACTACATTCCCTGCCAGTATTGCCGTGGCCAGCGAGGGCTTTACCCTTAATTTTGACGTTGCTGACCCTGGTAATCTGCCGACTACGCATGTTGATGGCGACAGCTTTCTGCTGCTGCCGACACGCCGCGGCGCATCAGAAATCGGGCTGGAGCTGATCTCCCCCAATCAGGTGGCAGCTGCTTTACCGGTAAATGCCAGTACCTCAACCAGAAACTCAGGCAATGGTTTTGTTGAAGAAGTTCAGGTGACGGATACCACCACCGCGGATTTCACAACAACCCCATTGCAGCTGACGCCTCCTTACCGGGTGATTTTTACCTCCACTACCAGCTATGAGATTCATGACCTCACCGATCCCTCACTGGTGCCTTCTGCAGGAACCCTGGTTGGAACCGGCACTTATGTGCCGAACCAGTCAAATAATCTGCTGACCGATGCCAGCGTAATACCGGCACCACTGGCAACCGGCTATGAGGTGGTCATGAATGGGGAGCCCCAGGTAAATGACAGCCTGGACATTACCTATAACGCCGGTGCAGTGAATGATAATCGTAATGCGTTGCTGCTGGCGGATTTGCAACGGGTGAAAACCATGTCTGCCAACACCTCCAGCTATCAGGATGCCTACAACCAGATGGTTGGGAACGTGGGCACCCGTACCCGCGATGCCCGGGTGGGCGAGGAAGCTGCAGAAGTAATATTGCGTCAAACAGAACAACGCCGGGAATCCGTTTCAGGGGTAAACCTTGACGAGGAAGCGGCAGATCTTATCCGCTTTCAGAACGCTTATCAGGCGTCAGCCAGAGTAATACAGGTGACCAGTGAGCTGTTCGATACCATTATTGCGTCTCTGGGCTGAGGTATAGGGTTATGCGTATATCCACCAATCAGTCTTACAGTTCAGCATTGAACTCCATGCTGGATCAGCAGGCCAAGCTCAGCCGTACCCAACTGAAAATTTCCGAAGGAAAGCGCATTTTAAAACCTTCTGATGATCCTATTGGCTCGGGGATTGCATTAAACCTGAAACAGCAGATTGCATCTGCGAAGCAGTTTAATAAAAACGGTCAGGTAGCAGAGACGAGTTTACAGGTGACAGAAAGTTCATTGGCCAGTGTGACAGATATTTTGAATCGGGTAAGGGAGCTTGTGCTACAAGGCGCCAATGGCACCCTGGGTTTTTCTGATCGAGACTCCCTGGCAACTGAAATTGAAAGACGCTATGACGAATTGCTTGGCCTTGCGAATTCACAGTTATCCGATGGCAAGTACATATTTTCTGGGTTCCGAAGTGGTGTGAAGCCCTTCACGAAGGATATCGCCGGTAATGTGAATTACAACGGCGATCAGGGAAAACATTTTGTGGATGTCAATTCTTCAGTCACGGTGCAGACCAACCTGAGTGGCTCCGAGGTCTTCGAGGAAATATCCACCGGTAATGGCACCTTCCAGGCTACCGCCAGTACCGCAAATACCGGGACAGGGGTAATCAGCTCGGGTAGCCTTGTGGATGCAGCGGCTTATATTCCGGATACCTATACCGTAACGTTCCAGAACAATGGAGCTTCACAGCTTACCTACCAGGTAACCGACGGTTCCGGTGCCCAGATTGTTCCGGCACCACCACTGACGGTTCCGGCCGACGCACCGCTTTACGTTGAAGGCGCAGATATCGAGTTCAATGGGATCCAGTTCAGTATCAGTGGCCGACCGGTGCCCGGTGATGAATTTACTATCGAACCCAGCGCAAGCCAGGATATTTTTACCACCGTTGAAGATGTTATCGAAGCACTTCGCTCAAGCAATGCAACGGAAGAACTTCAGGCCGCTATGCGCAATCGACTGAACAACGGCCTGGTGAATCTCGATCGCGCAATGGAACACGTTGATGAGAACCGCTCGCTGATCGGTGCAAGGCTCAATGTCGTGGAGAGTGAAGCGAATATCAATTCGAATATTGTGGTACAGGCGCGCAGCTCGCTGTCTATTGTGGAGGATCTGGATTACGCGGAAGCTATAACGGATCTGAACCGGCAAAGAGTTGCCCTGCAGGCGGCACAACAAAGCTTTGTGCGTATAGAAGGTTTATCACTGTTTAATTTTATCAGCTGATGATGGAACACTTGAAATCGAAACAGTTTGTGGCTTGGCGAGGAGGTTAGTATCGAAATGATCTTCAGGTTGATGTTTTTGTAAATCACTAAAGACAATTCAGATTAACCTCCCAAGTCATAGAATAAGTTGGGAGCGCAGTTAGGAGAAAGACAATGCCTCAGATAATTAACACGAATATTTCGTCAATCAATGCGCAGCGCAACTTAAACCGTTCTCAGGGCGCGCTGCAAACCTCACTGGAGCGCCTGTCATCCGGTTTGCGGATCAACAGCGCCAAGGATGATGCAGCGGGTCTCGCGATATCCAATCGCTTCCAGACACAGGTGCGTGGTCTGAATGTGGCAGTACGAAACGCCAA
>JAWVYU010000287.1:0-6856 GCA_033722575.1 Ketobacteraceae bacterium
ACCAGAGGATCCGAATGAAGATAATTCTTCTCCAGATGCTGACGGAACCGCAAGCGACGATAAAAAACGGGGCTCAGGTGGTTCACTTGCCTGGATAGAATTCATGGCCTTGCTGATTCTTGTACTGTGTGCACCCTACGCGCGCCGCAACCCCGGTAACCGCAGTGTGATTCTCGCGCCACCCGTTGCAGTGCTGCCCACGCTGATATCGCCACCGTAACCCTGCACAATGTCTTTAACCACTGACAACCCGATACCCTGCCCCGGCACAGAAGTATCCGCACGGATGCCGCGATTCAACACCTCCGTGCGCTGTTCTTCCGGAATCCCGGCACCGTCATCTTCGATAGAGATGAAGACGGATCCGTCTTCATCATCTTCTTCGGCCACCTCATCGGAAATGATGACGGCGCTGCGACAATGCTTGAAGGCATTATCCAGGACATTACCCAGCACCTCGTAGAAATCGCTTTCATCGCCGCCCACTGTCAATCCCGGACTGAGCCTGTTTTCCACCACCACCGATTTATCCCGGTACACCTTTTCCAATGCACCGGTGATACGCTCCACCAGAGGGCGCAGGGATACTTTCCTGGCCAGGTTGGCCGGCGAAGCCGCCATGGCACGCTTTAACTGATAGGCAACAATGTCGTCCATGCGCTGGGTTTGCTCGTTGATCAGTTTTTTCAGCTCAGCTTCGTCGCGGGTCAGGTTAACGCCCCCTTTGATCACCGCCAGAGGGGTCTTAAGGCTGTGGGCAAGATCCCCCAGGCTGTTCTTGTAGCGTTCCCGCTGGCGGCGCTCGTGATCAATCAGCAGGTTCAGGTTAGTCACCACGCCGCTCAGTTCCCGGGGATACTCCCCCTCCAGCCGTTCTGCGTCACCCTTCTCTATTTTGCCCAGGTTAAAGGCCATTTCTCTCAGCGGACCCAGGCCCCAGGTGGTAATAGCAAACTGCACCAGCAACAACACCACCGCCAGGGCACTCAGCCAGCCCCACAGCGCCTTGCGGAATCCGGTAATTTGGGATCCGTACAAATCGGCGTCTTCGGCCACGACAAAAGTGTAATAATTGTCTTTACCACCGGCCCCTTCCCAGACGACAGCGAAAGCCAGCTGATAACGGTTGGCACCGGTCTGGTTCACCAGCTCAAAGCGACGCTCACCGGGTGCCAGTTCAGGCACAGAGGTAAGCGCATCGGCCATGGCAGATGTACTTTGCCATACCTGATTCTGCTGGCGGTCCAGCACCCAGCCATACAAGCCGGTGTTCAGCTGGTTAAAGCGGGGTTCCTGCAAAACCTCAGGCAGCACCAGTCTGCCATCCACCTGCTCCGCCGCCGTCAGCAGCGCATACACGTGGAGCTGCAACTGGGAGCGGGCATTGTTTTCGATGCTGCGGACAAACGCCTGATCCAGAATCCAGGCAGTCAGGCTCAGGAACAGCAGGAGAATGGACAACGATACCCACAGCAGGCGGGCGCGTAACGACAGCTTCATGAAGCTCAGGAACTCAGCGAGAGGCGATAACCTCTGCCACGCAGGGTTTCAATGGGTTTGTAACTGTTATCCGGATCAATTTTCTTGCGCAGCCGCCCTACAAACACCTCTATGACATTGCTGTCCCGGTCAAAGTCCTGGTCATAGATATGCTCAGTCAGGGTCATTTTGGACACCACTTCGTCCGGGTGCAGCATCAGATACTCCAGCACCTTGTATTCGTAACTGGTGAGATCCACTTCGCGGCCGTTAACCGAAACCTTCTGGGACGCTGTGTTCAGCGAAATGGGGCCTTTTTCCACGGTGGGAGATGCCAGCCCGGCCGACCGGCGCAACAGGGCATTGAGCCGCGCAATAACCTCTTCCTCATGGAAGGGCTTGACCACATAATCATCGGCGCCGGCTTCCAGCCCGTTGACCTTTTCCTGCCAGTGATCCCTGGCAGTCAGAATCAGAATCGGGTAGCGGTAATTTTCTTTCCGTAACGCCCTGATCAGATCAACGCCATTGAGCTTGGGTAGTCCCAGATCAATAATGGCCAGATCATACTCGTATTCCATACCCAGATAGAGGCCTTCCTGGCCGTCTGCCGCCAGATCCACGCTGTACCCTGCCCCGGTCAGCATGGCTTTCAGCTGCTCCTGCAGGTGACTGTCATCTTCCACTACGAGCAAACGCATGAACGCTCCTTCTTTTCCACCTGATAGGCCTCAGGCCTCGAATACTTCGCCGGACTCGCCATCAACGAAAACTGTCTTCACCCGGCCGTTTGGCAACAGCAGCTTGATCTTGTATACCAGCGGCCCCTTACTGCGGATTTCCTTTGCCGAAAGCACTTTGCCGCCATACTTGCCTTTGGCTTTCTGAATAGCGGTTTCGATGGATACACCCGCCAGCCATAAGGGGGCGGAACCCTGAGCCATGGGAGAATTCCGGAATGGATCGGCCTGTCCGGCCTGGGCCATCGGCGCAAAGGCCAGACACAGCACCAGACCAATAAGCGCACCCGCTGATTTTAAAAGGGACATACTCAAGCCGACACCTCGTATTGCGTATTAACGATAACTGGTACATTAAAGTTTACCGTCAATTCCTCACCTTCTCCACGGCAATCACTCAACCGGCGTCACGCTCAGCCTCAGCTTCAGGGAGTCGCCGGGATCAGACTCTGTGCGGGTGTGATAGGTCTTGCCACGATAACGATAAGTGACATCGTAGGCCACCACACGCTCCTCCTCGATGGTCTCCTGCACGGTACGACACTTCTCAACCTGTTCAGTGTAGCCACCGTGACGGGGCGCGTTTCTGCGACTGATGTCGTTGCCAATGGAGGCGCCCAGCAGAGCTCCCGCTACGGCTCCCATCTGTTTGTTACGTTTTTTATGGCCAAGCTTGTTGCCAATGGCCGCGCCAATAACTCCACCCAGCAGGGTGCCGGTAGCGGAGTACTCCCTGTGCTGGCCGCGCTCGACAGTTTCTACCCAGCATTCCTGCCGGGGCTGCTGATAGGTAAAAATCCTGGTGACCGGAGTGGCGTTGAGGACGGTAGCGTAATCGTAGGACACTGCGGTCTCGGCCAGAGAGCCTGCGGAAAAAACAGCCGCCATCAGGCCCGCAAACAGTCGGGTGCACAGGTGGTAGGAAAAAATATTCATGATAGAAAGCTCCTTCTGTTATGGCATTTTCCCGCAGATTAAACCGGTCTGGCTGAATCCAGCCTGAACAACGCCGGCCCCCCTAATTCTTTTCACAATTATTTCACAGCCCCTTGGGCACACTTCCTTCGACACATACGTCAAGCCTGTGACAAAAAACCTGAACAAAATGTTTGACACGGCCATACTGTCTATCTTATTTTAGTTTTTGTCCTAGTCATTAATTATTTTGTCAAAGGACGTATTTCAGACAGCGGTGTATACGACCTTCAGGCAACCTAACCTGACTAATTGAATAAGGCAGCTACATGAACACAACGAACACATCAGGACAGCTAACCCGCAGGGACCAAAGTGAACAGCCCGGGGGCACGGCCAAAATACCGGTGGGCATCAGCGAATGCCTGCTGGGCAGCAGCGTGCGCTACAACGGAGGCCACAAGCATTCACGGCTCTGTACACAGGAATTAGGGGACATTTTCGACTTCAAGGCCACCTGTCCGGAACTGGCGGCAGGGCTGGGCGTGCCCCGTGAGCCTGTCCGGCTTGTGGATACCAGTAAAGGGATCAGGGTAAGAGGTAGCGACGACCCATCCCTTGATGTGACGGAAAGCCTCGTCAATCACGGGCAGGATTTCATTGCCAGCCACCAGCAACTGTGTGGATTTATCTTCACCCAGAAATCCCCCAGCTGCGGGCTGTACAGTGTCAAGGTCTATCACCAGAACGGCAACCCGCTGGACAAAGGCAGAGGCGCATTCGCTGCGTCCATAACCGAGCGAGCCCCCCATCTCCCCGTGGAAGAGGCCGGCCGCCTTAATGATCCTTTGCTGAAAGAAACCTTTGTGTCTGCAGTGTTCGTCTATCACGACTGGCTACAGACCGTCAGCCGCACGGCAGACAAGAAGTCCCTGATAGATTTCCACTCCCGGCATAAATTCCAGCTGATGGCTCACTGCAACAAAACTTACCGGGCCCTGGGGAAACTGATAGCAGACCTTGGCCATGTGGACCTGGCCGACGTGAAACAGCAGTACCTGAACCAGTTCATGACAGCCATTAAGAAGCCAGCTACCCGGGGGCGCCACTGTCACGTCATGGAACACATTCAGGGTTACCTGCGCAATTCACTGTCACCCGCTGAACGACAATCCATTAACCGGTCGATCCATGACTACCGCAAGGGCTTTGTGCCGCTGGTGGTGCCCATGACCATGCTGACCCACTATGCCGGCCTGCACCACGGGGAAGGAAGCTATCTGCGGCAGCAATCCTACCTGGCGCCTTATCCACTTGAGATGGGACTTCGCAATGACATCTGATACCAATAAAACTACCGCGCTCGTATGGTTCCGGCGCGATTTGCGGGTTTACGATCACCCTGCCCTGACAGAAGCCTGCAGAAATCACAAACAGGTCATGGGCGTCTATCTCCATACCCCAACCCAGTGGGATCGACACGACGTGGGCAATAATCACCGCTGGTTTTTACTGGAACACCTGCGGGACCTGCGTCAGTCACTGGATAAGCTCAACATTCCTCTGGTGGTGATCAGCCGCAAGCTTTTCAGCGACTCCGCCGAAGCTCTGGTGAAACTGGCTTTAAAGCATGATGTCAGCCACCTGTACCTGAACGGCGAGTGGGAAGTTAACGAACTGGAAAGGGATTCTGCCTGCAAAGCGGCACTGGAAAAGGAAGGCATTGGCTTTCACAAATCCAACGACCAGACCATTATGCTGCCAGGCACCATCACCACCAATGATGGTCATTACTACAAGGTCTTCACGCCATTTCGTAAAGCCTTTATCAAGGCTGCCCAGGGATTTGATTTTGATCCTTTGCCGAGGCCCTCCAGGCGAAAAGACAATATCACAATCAGCGAACGGGACCAGGGCAGCATTCCCAAGGTCAAACCCGACTTGAAAAGCGAATGGACCATCGGTGAGGCCCATGCCCGTCACGCGCTGAAGGCCTTTGTGCAAAAAGAAATTTTTGACTACAAGAGGTACCGGGATTTTCCCGCACTTGATAATACCAGCCGACTCTCGCCCTATCTTGCAGTTGGGGCCCTTTCTTTAAGAGAGTGTTTCTACGAAGCGCTGCGTGCCAATGATTACAGTTTTGAAGGTGTCAGCGAAGGCGCAGCCTGCTGGGTCAGTGAGCTGATCTGGCGGGAATTTTACAAGCACCTTATGGTTGGCTTTCCGAAAGTATGCAAACACAGGGCTTTCAATGCTGATTACAGCAAGATCCCGTGGCGTTCCGCCAGCAAGGATTTTGCCGCCTGGTGCGAAGGCCGCACCGGTTACCCACTGGTAGATGCCGCCATGAAGCAGCTGGTTCAGGAAGGCTGGATGCACAACCGGCTGCGTATGGTGGTGGCCATGTTCCTCACCAAACACCTGTTGATTGACTGGCGGGAAGGCGAGCGTTTTTTTGCCCGGCACCTGGTGGACCTGGATTTTTCCGCCAATAACGGTGGCTGGCAATGGAGCGCCTCCACCGGCGCTGACGCGGCCCCCTATTTCAGGATTTTTAACCCGGTGCGCCAGTCTGAGCGTTTCGATCCTGATGGAGAGTTTATCCGGCACTACCTGCCTGAACTCGCTTCACTCAGTAACAAGTCTATCCACGCTCCCAGTCCTATGGAAGCCACCGATCTGGGTTACCCCCAGGTAATCACCGATCACAGTTTCGCCGTGGATCGCGCCAAGCAAACATTTCGCACTGCAAAAGAGCAGCAGCAATACGCAACGGAGCAAGCCGTATGAGTACTCTGAATCACATTCAGCGCTGGTTTGACAGCGAGACGCCGGTTACCCCCGGCAGTGATCCCTATGCGTTTAACTGGATCCGCTGTGTGCCCTTTATCGCCATGCATCTGGCCTGTCTGATGGTACTGTTTACCGGCGTCAGCACCTTTGCCCTGCTTTTTTGCCTGGGCTTTTTCTGGGTACGCATGTTCGCCATAACGGCCTTTTATCATCGTTACTTTTCTCACCGTTCTTTCAAAACAAACCGTGCCTGGCAATTTGTTTTCGCGGTACTGGGAAACATGTCAGCCCAGCGCGGCCCGTTGTGGTGGGCAGCCCATCACCGGCATCACCATCAGTTTTCTGATCAGGAAAACGACCTGCACTCCCCCCTGCAACGGGGATTCTGGTGGAGCCATATTGGCTGGTTTACCTGTGATGCCAGCTTTAATACCGCACGCAACCGCATTGGTGATTTTTACAAATACCCCGAACTTCGTTTTATCAACCGCTTTGATATGCTGGTGCCCGCCATAACCGGGTTGGCCATCTTCATGCTGGGTCAGGCACTGGCGCTGTATGCGCCTCACCTTGGGGTTGATGGCTATCAGCTGTTTGCCTGGGGGTTTATTGTATCCACAGTCCTTTTGTTTCACTCAACGGTAACCATTAACTCCCTCGCCCATTGCTGGGGCTCCAGGCGCTTTGCCACCAGGGACAACAGCCGCAACAACTGGTTCCTCGCGCTGCTGACGCTGGGTGAAGGCTGGCACAATAACCATCACCGCTACCCCCGTTCTGCCAAGCAGGGTTTCTTCTGGTGGGAGATCGATATTACCTACTATGTGCTCCGCGGCATGGCGTGGCTTGGCATTATCCACAGTCTCAGCCCGGTACCTGAAAAAATCTATGAGGAGTGCCGCACCGGTCGCTCCACGGAAATGGTG
>JAWVYU010000288.1:0-6841 GCA_033722575.1 Ketobacteraceae bacterium
TATGGGTATGGGAGCGGCCCAGCAACCGAGCAGTTCCTGGTTCTGGGTGGTGGGTGTGCTGGTTCTGCTGGGGATTGGTACGCTGATCTCCATCGTCTACCGGCTGGTTAATGCCCGTTTCGAGAAGCTGAACCGCGAACTCAGAACCTCCAGCCTGAAACTTCGGGAAGCCCAGCGCATCGCCCGCATGGGGAGCTGGTCACGGGATTTTGAAACCGGTGAAACTTCCTGGTCCGATGAGGCGCTCAAGGTGTTCAGGGTCGATGACCCGGATGCCCTCCGGCATTATGAGTCCCTGGTACACCCGGATGACATGGAGCAGGTGATTGAGGTGATTGCGGAGGCTTACCACAGGGGAGGAAGCTATGAGTGTGAACACCGGATCCGGTGCCCTGACGGTGAAACCAAGCATATCCGACTGGCTGGTCAGGTTTTTCTGGATGGTGAGCAGTCGGGCCCTGTCCACGAAATGGGGACCGTTCAGGATATCACCGAGCGCAAGCATGCCGAGGAAAGTGTTCGTCAAAGTGAACTAAAATTGCGCTCGATTCTGGAATCTGCACCGTATCCGATCATGATTTTCGAGCCAGTGTCCATGAAGGTGCTTTACGCCAATCGCAGCACCTATTCACTGTTCGAGTTTCCCATGGAAAAATCCCTCTCGGAAATTACGGATATGAACAGCTTCTGGGTCCAGAACGAGGATCGGGACACGGTGCTGAAACTGATTGCGGAGGATGGCGACATCCGCAATCGCGAAATGCTGATGAAAACTTCCCGGGGAAAGATGTTCTGGGCGCTGCTTTCGGCCACACCCATGGATTTTGGGGGTGACCGGGCCCTTTTTATCTCCCTGCTGGATGTGACCGAGAAAAAGCTGATTCAGGAAGAGCTCGAGCGTCTTGCCACTACCGATCCCCTGACGGGGATTTTCAATCGCCGCAGTTTCTTTGATATGGCCAACAAGGAGATTCGACGCTCTGTACGTTACAACTATCCCTTTACCCTGCTGATGATGGATATCGATCATTTCAAAAAAGTTAACGACACCTACGGTCATGCCTTTGGGGATCAGGTGATTCAGCGGTTCACCGAAACTGTCAATGAATGCCTGCGGGAGGAAGACCTGTTCGGGCGCGTAGGGGGAGAGGAGTTCTCTGTGATTCTGGTGGCTGCCGCGCTCATTGATGCTGCCACGGTAGCGGAAAGAATCCGGAGTAAATGGCAGGCTTGCGAATTACAGGCCGATGGCAGAAATGTTTCCTTTACTGTGAGTATTGGTGTGGCGGATTTGCGTAATGCCCGGGAGAGTGTTGACATGGTGATGGAGCGGGCGGACAAAGCGCTTTATCTGGCGAAGGAGGAAGGCCGTAACCGGGTCAAGACCCAGGCTGATCTGAACCGGGGTGCGCCGGAATTAAGGGTTAATACCTCGGATTAAACACCTGAAAAAAAGCGGAAAATCCATCAGATTTCTTTTATAGTGTAGGCGCGTAGTAGCATGGTAGTAACACAGAGGCGCCGCTGAATCGCGGAATACGGCAACGCCGCAAACTACAACAATAGCGAAATATAACGATAACAGACAATCGGGGGGCAGGCAGTTGCCTGCGTTCATTTGCATGGTTAAACGTTACTTTTTAGGAATGGCTTCTGCGATCGCATTCTGTTTCGTGACGCTCTGGAGCCATGGTGCTGAAGCAGACCTGGCTGTGGTGGTGAATATGGAAAACCCTACTGACAGCATCACCATTGAAGAGCTGGTGAACGTATTTCTGGGGCGCTCCCGTCAACTGGCTGGCGGTACCAAGGTGATCCCCATTGATCAGGTGGAAGGCGAGGCCGCCCGCATCGAGTTTTACGACAAGGTGGTCAGGAAGTCCCCGTCTCAATTGAATTCCTACTGGTCCCGGCTGATTTTTGCTGGCAAGGGCCGGCCTCCGTATGCGGTCATGAATGACCAGGAAGTGATCGAATTCGTGTCCGCCAATCCCAGCATGATCGGTTACGTAGACCAGACCGCCGTGGATGATTCCGTCAAGGTCATTCTCACCATTCAATAACCCGGACAGATACCACCATGAATTACGAAACCCTCAGCATTGATATTCAGGGTGCCATTGCGCACGTTCAGCTCAATCGCCCGGGCGCCTACAATAGTATGAACCGGGCCTTCTGGAACGAATTTCCGGAGGCCATTACGTCCCTGGACCGGTCCGGTGAAATCCGGGTGATTGTGTTGTCATCCACCGGCAAGCACTTTACCGCGGGTATGGATACCAGCATTTTTACGGATCCGGAAAGTATTCCCTTCAACGGGGAGCCCTCCCGGGTTGCAGAAAACCTGAGGCGGGTGGTGCTGGACCTTCAGGATGCCTTCAACGTCATGGAGCGGGCCCGTATGCCGGTGCTGGCGGCTATCCAGGGGGGATGTATCGGGGGTGGCGTGGATATGATCAGTGCGGCCGACTGCCGCTACTGTACCGAGGATGCGTTTTTCACTATCAAGGAAACGGATCTGGGTATGACCGCTGATGTGGGTACCCTGCAACGTCTGCCTCACCTGATTCCCCAGGGAATGATCCGCGAGCTGGCTTTTACGGGCAGAAAACTGGGTGCCGAGGAAGCCAAAGCCATTGGCCTGGTGAATCATGTGTATCAGGATCAGACCGCCATGCTGGCCGGGGTGATGGATATTGCGGAGCAAATTGCCGAGCGTTCGCCGCTGGCGGTGCATGGCTGCAAGGAAATGATCAATTACACCCGCGATCACACTGTGGCAGACAGCCTGAATTACATTGCGACCTGGCAGGCCGGCATGTTCCGGCAGACGGATGTGATGAAAGCCTTCGCTGCCAAGGCCCAGAAAGTGTCGGCGGATTACGAGAACCTTTATCCCCGGGAAAAGGCGCTGAAGCAGAACCGGGAGTGAGAACGCTGCCGGGAGCAGGTGCCTCCGTGAATATGACCATCGATGGCGAAAAAAAGGGCGAGTAACTCACTCGCCCTTGCTAATACAGTGCCCTGCAAAGTCTGGCTTACTGGGCCGGCTCGCTGTTGGCGGGAGCGCTGTTTTGCTCAGTTTGCGGAGCGGCGGCTTCCTGGTTGCTGACTTCTTCCACTTCAACAACACCTTCCGGCCGTTTGTCCGGATCACCTTCATAATTTTCTGATCCCATGTAAACGAGTCCCACGTTTACCGCAACCAGTGCTCCCAGTATCACGATAAGCTGCATATTATTTCCCCAAATATTCCGTATATGTTCCGAAATTAGACCACTCAAGCTACAGGCTTGTAAAGGGCGTTACGGATCCATGGTGGGTCAATCAGGTAGTTTGGATACGGATTTTGGGAATGTTTTCCGCAAAATGTTAGTTTAGGTCAATAAATGGACGCTTTTTCGGCCCCTAAAGACGAGTGATTCTGAATATTATTTGCGCGACATGCTTTAAAGCTAACCAACCATCTGCTAGCTTTACCGATGCAGCCAACACAAAAAAACCAAGGAGTTGCGCCATGAGCAAAGATTACGTGCTCTATCAGAAATGCCCCGCCTGCGGGACCCGCCAGGAAAGCACCCTCAGCGCCATCAAGGCCCAGCGCCTGTTCGAGTGCACCTGCTGTGGACTGACCCTGAGTTTGCGCCCGCCACAGGAGCCGCAACGGGAAAAAACAACCCGTCAGAAAGAAGCGCCGGTTATTTAAAAACAACCGGATCTGATCCTTTCAGCTTACCGGGGCCCGCCTGGTGTGGGCGCCTCTCCCTCTGAAAAACTGCCCCCTGTCTTCAGGATGCGCTATTCCGGTTCCCGGAGATACCGACTACCCTGTTATACATAGTCAGCCACCCAACCGCAGGAGTGATTATGTCTATTTCCATTTATCAAACCACCATCCCTGTTTACATTAACGCGTTGAATAACCTGTCCAGTATCCTGGACAAGGCTGTGGCTTACGCCGATGAGAAAGGGATTGATCTGGACGTGCTAGTCAATTACCGCCTGGCAGTGGATATGCACTCACTGCCACGGCAGGTCCAGATAGCCACCGACACGGCTAAAGGCTGTGGTGCAAGGCTTACCGGTGTGGAACCACCCGTGTACGAAGATACCGAAACCACCTTTCCTGAATTGAAACAACGTATCGAGAAAACCGTCGATTACCTCAAGTCTCTGGATTTTGGCGAGTTTGAGGGCGCTGAGGAAAGAGAAGTACAGTTAAAGCTGCCCAGCCGTACCATTGATTTCAATGGCCTCAGTTATGTGAATCATTTTGTAACACCCAATTTCTTTTTTCATATAACCACCGCGTATTGCATTTTGCGCCACGCCGGGGTGCCGGTGGGGAAAATGGATTTTCTGGGGGGCAAGTAACCCCGGGGAAAGTGCTGCCACCCTGGCAGGCAAGGTGGCAGGGACGACAATGTCGTGTCAGTGGATTTGGATCAGAGAATTTCGATTCGGCGGCTGGCGGGTTTTTCCGGTGCCTGTTTGGGCACGGTCAGGGTCAGTACGCCGTTCTCGAAATTTGCTGTGATGTCCGATTCATTCACATTGTTACCCAGCGTGAAGCTGCGGGTCATTTTGCCGCTGTAGCGTTCCTTGCGAATAACTTTTCCGTCTTTCTCTTCGGTTTTCTCATCGCTGGTTGCAGCTTCAATGCTCAGAACACCGTTTTCCACGTGAACATGAACATCGTCTTTTTTGATGCCGGGTAGCTCGGCTGAAATTTCATAGCTGTTATCGGTTTCCCTGATATCCACCAGAGGCGAAGCCAGGCCATTGCCGCTTGCCCTGAACGGTGAAGTCTCAAAGAAACGATCCAGATCAAATAAACTGCTTCTTGGAATTAAGCTCATATTAATCCCTCCCATTCTTGCTCGAACAGACAGTTGAATCACCGTCAGCAATCAGGCTGACGACCATAGAAACTACACTCTTCTATAAGGCGGAAAATAGGGGCGCCTGCGGTTGTTTTCAAGAGGGGCGAAGCAAGAAAACTACGCCGATTGCTCCAGCCGTTGATCTGAATCAGGCGTTGGTGAAACGTTATTCATTGGCTGCCAGTTCGGCCCTTTGATCAGGACGCGCACGTCCCGGGTGCGTTTGAGATCACGGAACAGATCAATCCATTCATGCAGCTGCAGGTAAAACGGATTCAGAGAGCGAGGCTGCTTTGCCGTCAGACCATACTGAATGGTGCCTGCTTTGGATTCCGGAACAAAGGTGCCGAACAGTCGGTCCCAGATAATCAGGACACCGCCGAAATTGGTATCGATCTGCTGCCGCTGGCTGCCATGGTGAACACGGTGATGGGAGGGGGTATTCAACAGCCAGCCGAACCTGTCCAGGGGGCTTTTGGTTTCGGTGTGCAGGAAAAACTGATAGGCAAGATTAAGCTCAATGGCAATGGTGGCCCAGTTTTTATCGAAGCCCACCAGCGCTATGGGCACCCACCAGAATAACCAGCCGCCATTGAATAATAACGTAAAGTTCTGACGCAGGGCGGTGGAGTAATTCATCCGTTCGGAGGAGTGGTGGGTAACATGCACTGCCCAGAACCAGCGCACTTTGTGCATCGTAAAATGAAAAAACCAGAAGGCCACATCCGAAATCAGAAAAATCAGCAGTACGCTGAATATCCCGTGAACCGGTTCGTACTGTAAGCCGAACTGGTGTACCCAGTCGTAGAAAAACCGTATCACCAGGGCAACAGCAATACCATCCACCAGTTTGTAGTTGAGTCCCATGGTCATGTTGGTGAGGGTTTCTTTCCAGCAATAGGCGTGCTTCCTGCCGGTTCGATGCAGGTACCAGGCTTCAATGCCGATAACAGTAATGAACAAGGCGCCAAAGGCGAAAATAAACATCACCGCATGCATCACGTCACTCATGGATATACCCTCTGTACAACAGCGTTTAATTTTTATCAGGTAGCTTTATTCTGCAGGAATATAAGATAGGCTTATTGACATGGTTCGCCACTCTTTTGACATTTTTCGCCAATGCCGGGAGCCTTGGGTGGCCTGTTCTAACCTGCTGATTTTATGAGTAATTATCTGATTCAGGAGCGTTTCTGTGCCCCAGGGTGTTTATGTTGCCAGTGATCTTGCAGGTCTGTTAAAGCGGTTTCTTGCCGCCGAGGGTATTCAATCTCCGGAAATCAGCGCCCAGCTGGCGTCTTACCCCGCCAACGGACGAATGCCCATGGCGGACTGGTGGGACATGCTTGAAAAGATTCAGGCGATATGCCCGCAGCCGGCGCTGGGTGTACGGATCGGTGCCTGTGTCCAGCCTCAGGATTCCGGCGTGATGGGCTATATGGTGATGTACTGTAAAACCGTGGGCGAGGCGCTGCTGCACTTCCAGCGCTACCAGCAGCTGATCCATAACTATTCTCAGGTGGAGATTGCGGCGAAGCCCGGCAGCTTGTCGTTGAGCTGGGGACGGGATCAGGGAGTGTCCACCCAGTTATCGGATGAGGTGTTTTTATCGGGTCTGATGACCTTTATTCAGAAGATTACCGACCGGCCGGATCTTGTGCCGGGGGAAATCCACTTTATTCATCAGGTGCCTTTTGATCATTCCCGGTATGAAGCATTGCTGGGTTGCCCAGTGCGCTTTGGTTGTGAGCGGGTATCCATAGGCATCCCGCTGGACGCGCTGGCGATTCCCATCAACAGTCATAATCCCTATCTGCTGTCCCTGCTGGAAAAACAGGCAGAGGCACTGGTGGATACGGATTCCGGCGATGAGCTGCTGGATCAGTTGCAGAAGATCATGGTAGAAGCCCTGTCCCAGGGGCAGGCAAGCCTTCATCACATTGCCCGGCGTGTGAACA
>JAWVYU010000289.1:0-6831 GCA_033722575.1 Ketobacteraceae bacterium
ACGACAATTACCCTGCAGTGCAAGCCTTAATCTCCGCGCCGGGCCAACACCGCCTGGTACAGCTGATTCTTTTTATGATCCGTGAGGGTGGCTACCAGTTCACAGGCCTTTTTGAGCGGTAACTCCCTGGCCGCCACTTCCACTGCCGCCAGCACAGCCGGTGGCACAGTATCCAGCTGCTGTTTTTCAGGCGGCGCCACCAGCACCACCCACTCCCCTTTCTGCAGATCCGGCGAATCAAGAAGCAACTGATACAGCTCCGCTGCCGAACCGGAGAAAAAACGCTCCCAGGTTTTGGTCAGCTCCTTGGCAAGGCACAACGGCCGCGCCGGCTGCAGCTCGTCCATCAGCTGCAGAAAATCCAGGATACGCCGGGGAGACTCGTAAAGAACCAGCGTCGCCGGTGCTGCCAGGGCACCTTCAAGAGCCTGACGCCGGGCCCCGGCTTTCTGGGGCAAAAAACCCACAAACAGAAACCGGTCCGTGGGCAGACCACTGGCACTGAGAGCAGTAATGGCCGCACAGGCCCCGGGAACCGGGACCACCCGGTAACCGCTTGCCCGCACCTGGTTCACCAAAACATAGCCAGGATCACTGATCAGTGGCGTGCCGGCATCGGAAATCAGCGCAATATGTTCTCCCTGCTGCAGCCGTTTGATCAGGGATTGCACCCGTGCCGATTCATTATGCTCATGCAGGGATAATAGCGGTGTGCCGATCTGATAGGCCTGCAACAGTTTTTTACTGTGCCGCGTATCTTCCGCTGCAATGATATCCACTTCTTGTAAAATATTTAGCGCGCGCCGGCTAATATCATCGAGATTCCCAATGGGTGTCGCTACAATATAGAGAATTCCCGGATCACGCATGGTATTAACGAACCTCGATCATGAAGATAAAAACGCTTTTCATCGCGCTGATACTAATCACAATTGCCGGATGCGACAACGCCCGTATCCAACCTGACGAGACAACCTCACCCTCCGACCCGGTGGCCAACCTGCTGGAACAGGCCAGCACACTGCCGTCCCCGCAGGCGGAAAAGCTGATGCTGCAAGCCGTGGAGCTGCTGCGAAAAGACAACAAAAAAGATGAAGCCCAGAGAATACTGGACTCCATTGACCCCCAGATTCTGACAGGGCCCCTGAAAGCGGAATTTATTCTGGAAGCTTCCCGGCTGGCGCTGATGGATCAGAACCTGGAGCTGGCGAAGAAATTACTCACCACTGACAAGATGCAGCTGTTAACCATTGAGCCCACCCTGCCGGTGGAACTGCAAAACGAGATCAGCCTGCTGCGTGCTGTGGTGTATGAATACAATGGCGAGTTTTTCCAGGCAGCACAGGAGCGGATCTTTGTAGCATCCATGCTCCCGGAACCGGAGCGCCTGGCTAACCAGGAAATGATCTGGCAGGACCTCACCGCCATACCCACCGAAATGCTGGAAGTGTTGTCCGGCAATGCCGCCAATCCGGAGACCCGAGGCTGGTTTGAACTGGGGTATCTGTATAAAGCCTATCAGGACGATCTGGACAACCAGATACACCAGCTGAACCAGTGGCAGCAGCGGTTCCCCAATCACCCAGCCAATATCGACATGCCCCATGCGATCGCTGTGCTGACAGATCTGCTGCGCCAGCGCCCCAGCCGTATCGCCGTGCTGCTCCCCACCCAGGGAAAACTGTCACCGGCTGCCAGGGCAATTCGCAATGGCTTTATGTCCGCCCACTACGCCGCCATGGAAACCCGGCAGCAACTGAGCAATGATCAGCCACCTCTGCTGATCCGTTTCTATGATTCCTCCACCGCCTCACTGTTTGAAAAAAACTACCAGCAGGCCGTTGAAGACGGTGCCCAGCTGGTTATCGGCCCCCTGCAGAAAGAGAATGTAAAATATCTGCAACGGCAGGGGCCCCTGCCGGTGCCTACCATTGCCCTGAACTATGGCATTCCCGACTGGGAAAACCCGTCGAACCTGTTTCAGTTCGGCCTTTCAGCCGAAGACGAAGCCAGAGAAGTGGCCGAAAGAGCCTGGAATCTGGAATATGAAAGCGCGGGGGTTCTCTATCCCGAAGGTGAATGGGGACAGCGGGTTTATGATGCCTTTGCGGAGCACTGGCTTTCCCTGGACGGCGCAGTCACCGCCAGTGCCGCCTATTCCGAGAACAACAGGCTCTCAGATGCCATAAAACAAATGCTCCTTATTGAGCAAAGCCAGAACCGGTTCCACGAACTGAGCCGTATCATTGGTATGCGTCCAGAGTTCCAGCCGCGGCGCCGGCAGGATATCGATTTCGTTTTTGTTTTCGCCTCGCCACAGCAGGGCCGTCAGATCAAGCCCCTGTTTGATTTTCACTATGCATCCGACATTCCGCTACTGGCATCTTCACGCATTTACGAGGGCGAACCCAGCCCCGACCTTGACAAGGATATGAACGGCGTCGAGTTCTGCGACATCCCCTGGGTATTCGGCGAATCCAGCAAAGCCAAGGCGATGCTGGAACAGGCCTGGCCGGATGCGGACTACCGCTTTCACCGCCTCCACGCCCTTGGCGTAGACGCCTACCGCCTGCATTCCCGGATTCAATTGCTGACGGCAGTAGAAGGGGCGAAATTCTTTGGGGCCACCGGGTCTTTATCCTTAACACCGCAAAATACCATTCAGCGCTCACTGACCTGGGCGAAATTCAAGGGCGGATATGCCAAGGAAATACCCAACATACAGCGTACCAGAGAAACCGGAGCCCCCGTCGAAGGACAACCCGACATCAGTCAGGGATCAACAGACACGCTCTCTGGGCCAGCTTATGGAACAGAAGGCACGCCGACACCTGGAAGCGGCAGGGTTGCACTTTAGAGAGGCCAATTACACCTGCAGAATGGGTGAAATTGACCTGATCATGCTCGATCAGCACACACTGGTGTTCGTGGAAGTCCGCTACCGGGAGCACAGTGATTTCTGCAACCCGCTGGAGACTGTTACCCGCACCAAGCAACGCAAGCTGATCAAGGCCGCTTCCCACTACCTGCTCACGCGAATTAAGAGTCACGATGTGCCCTGCCGCTTTGATGTCGTGGGCATCACGTCCGCCAACAACGAGCAACTGCGCATTGAATGGATCAAAAATGCGTTTTACTGAGCCATTGGGAAGGCGAACGGATTTAAACGGGGTATGGTTTCCCCTTATAATCACAGTACATTCACTGGTTTCTGGAATTCTGCATGCTGGAAGAACGCGTCCTCGCCCTGTTCGACGATCGCATCGAAGCCCTGTTCAACACCAAGGAGAGCCTCACTCCCGTCATCGCACAGGCCGGGGAGCTGCTGGTACAATCCCTGCTGTCCGACGGTAAAGTGATCTGTTGCGGTAACGGTGGGTCTGCGGGCGTGGCCTCCATGTTCACGGCAAAGATGCTGGATCGTTTTGAACGGGAGCGGCCTGCATTGCCAGCCATTTGCCTGTCCGCAGATGCGACCACGCTTACTGCAGTGGCTGAAGACTACAGTTACAACGAAGTTTTCTCCAAGCAGATAAGAGCCATTGGGCAGGCAAATGACCTGTTACTGGCCATTACCACCTCTGGCCGGTCAGCCAATATGGTACAGGCGGTACAGGCCGCCCATGACCGGGACATGACCGTGCTGGTGCTGACAGCAAAAGACGGTGGTGATGTGGCGCGTTTACTGTACCCTGAAGATATGGAAATCCGTGTCAGCAGCCATTCGCTTGCACTGATTCACGAGCTGCATCTGACCGTGCTGCACATGCTATGTGATCTGGTCGATGGCCAGTTATTTGGAATGGAGTAAAATTTTCCACATGTTAATGATGCCCGACACTCAACCACAGCAACTGCTGACCCGCGTTCTGCTGGCACTGAGCCTGCTTATGATGAGCGGCTGCGCCTCCATGATGGCATCCCTGAGCGGCGACGGTCATATTGACGAGCCATCCAGCACCCGCACCTTTGGCACCTACGTTGAAGACCAGAACATTGAATTGAAAATAAAAGCCAACCTTTACAACGCGGACCCCCACTATAAAGACGCTAACATTTCTGTATTCAGTTACAACCGCATAGTGCTTCTGACCGGCCAGATTCCCAGCCAGGACCTGCTGGACCGTGCCACCCGTATAGCCGAGAAAGTCCGCCTGGTAAGAAAAGTGCACAATGAAATGGCCGTATCGGAGCCCACTTCACTGGCAATACGGGTCAACGACAGCTGGATTACCACCAAAATCAATGCCCACATGCTTGCCACCAAGGATTTTCCTGCCTCCAAAGTCAAAGTGCTCACGGAAAACGGAGTGGTTTATCTCATGGGGCTGTTGACTGAAAACGAGGCCAACTGGGCGGTGGATATCGTGCGACAGGTGTATGGCGTTCGGAAAATCGTGAAGATTATTGAATACCGCAGTTAAACTGATTCAGACCTACCAATAAAAAAGCCGCCCCGAAAGGCGGCTTTTTCATAAGAGCTGAGTATTCCAGCCATTACTTCACCACTTTCAGGCTGGGTCTGCCACCACCAGTCGGCGGCGTGGGAGGCTCATCACCCGGCGGCTTGTCCGGAGGCGGAATCTCGTCTGCTTCGAAAAACATCCCGCGGCCATTTTCCTTTGCATAAATAGCCAGCACCGCACCAATGGGCAGGTAGACTTCCTGTGCTTTGCCGCTGAAGCGCGCGGAAAACTGAATAAACTCGTTGTCGATATGAAAATGGCGCACGGCACTGGGAGTTACATTCAGAATAATCTTGCCGTCCTGAATATATTCATTGGGCACCGTCACCGACGGGTACTCGGCGTTCACCAGCAAATAAGGAGTGAGGTTGTTGTCAACGATCCACTCATAAAGCGCCCTCACCAGGTAAGGACGGCTTGGAGTCATTGCATCATCGCTCATGGGGCTCAGCGCATTTCTCTCTCAGCGTCGGACAGACTGGCCTGAAAAGCTTCACGCTCAAACAGGCGGTCCATGTATTTTAGTATATTCCCTGCCTTGGATTTTGGCAGGTCAATACCCAGGGACGGCAAACGCCAGAATATGGCCGCCACGGAACAATCCACCAGCGTGTAGTCCTCGCTCATGAAATAGGGTTTCTCACCAAAAATCGGATCAATGGTGATAAAGCTTTCCTGAAGCTCCTTGCGATACTTGTTCAGGGTGGCTTCTTTTTCTGTGCCTTCCACCAACGCATCGATCTTGCCACACCAGTCGCGCTCAATGCGGTGCAACCAGAGACGGCTGCGGGCGCGCTCAACAGGATACACCGGCAGGAGCGGCGGATGGGGAAAACGCTCGTCCAGGTATTCCATCATGATATTGGGCTCGTACAAATACAGCTCGCGATCCACCAGGGTGGGCAGCTCGTTGTAAGGATTGAGTGCAGCAAGATCTTCAGGTTTGTTGTTGGCATCCACATCAATGACTTCTACCGCCACACCTTTCTCAGCCAGCACGATACGCACGCGGTGACTGTAATGATCTTTGCTATCGGAATAAAAGGTCATAGAAGAACGTTTTGCCACTACACCCATTTAATTTACTCCCCTTTTGAGTAATTGCTAAACTACGGGAATCAGTCGTATCGCTGACTTTTAATAAGACAAAAAGGGCAGCCCAGCGAATCAGGCCACCCTTCTCAATGTGTGACGTTAACCTGGCAAACCTAGTGTACGTCTTTCCAGTACTCCCGGTTAAGGAAATAAGCCGGAATAAGAAGAATAAACAGGAAGCCAAGCACGATCTTGCCGATATACTCACGGTCAGCCCGGGCAGGCTCAGCCATGTAGGTCATAAAGTTGGTCAGATCGGCCATCCGCTCCTTGAACTCTTCCTCGCTCAGCTCATTCTGCATGTTTTCCAGTACGTGAGGCATACCCACATCCTTGAAAACACGGTTGTTAACACCCCATGGGCGGGACTCATCTTCGTAAAAGCTGATCAGATAGGAGTACAGCCAGTCCGGACCCCGCAGGCGTGCTTCCAGCGTCAGATCCGGGGGTACCGTACCAAACCACTTTTTGCCCAGATCTTCCGGCATGGCAGAGTGCATGGTTTCACCGATCTTGTCAGTGGTGAAAACCAGGTTTTCCAGCATGATCGGCTCCGGGATTTCCAGATCCTCGGCCACGCGCGAATACCGCATGTATTCCGCGGAGTGACAGCCCAGACAGTGGTTAACAAATATCTGCGCACCTTTTTGCTGAGAGACTTTGTCTTCCAGGTTGATCGGTGCTTTGACAACATGGGGGTTATCGCCACCACCGGCAGCCTGACCCAGTGTCGGGATAACTATGGCAACTAAAGCAATCATTAACTGTTTCATCAGTGCGACATCCTTACCCTTTCCGGAACCGGCTTGCAGGTTTCTTTTGATGTCCAGAACGGCATCAAAAAGAAGTATCCAAAGTAAAATGCTGTACCAATCTGACCCAGTAAGCGGTAGGTCATATCGAAAGGCAGGAAACCTACCAGTGCATCGGGCTGCTTGACACCACAGATGCCAAGAAGAACGAAAAATATCACGAACAGCGCCAGCATCACTTTACTGATCAGGCCCTTGTAACGGATGGAGCGGACCGGACTGCGATCAAGCCAGGGCAACACGAACAGCACTGCAATGGCCGCACCCATGGCGATAACCCCAAACAGTTTGTCAGGTATTGCCCGCAAAATCGCGTAAAACGGCGTGAAGTACCATACAGGCGCAATGTGATCCGGTGTTTTCAGCGGATTCGCCGGTTCAAAGTTGGGTTTCTCCAGAAAATATCCGCCCCCGTCAGGGAAGAAAAACACAACCACTGAGAATACGATCAGGAACAC
>JAWVYU010000290.1:0-6827 GCA_033722575.1 Ketobacteraceae bacterium
ATGTGGTGCAGCCCCTGGAGGCGGTCATCAACCGCCACCAACCGGAGATCATTTACACCCACCACAATGGCGACCTGAACATCGACCACCGCATCACCCACCAAGCCGTACTCACCGCCTGCCGCCCACAACCCGGCAGTAGCGTCAAGGCCATATACAGCTTTGAAGTGCTCTCCAGCACGGAGTGGAACACCCCGGGCAGCAACCCCTTCCTGCCCAGCTACCATGTGGACATCACCACCCACCTAGACACCAAGCGCCAGGCACTGGAGGCTTACGCCCTGGAGATGCTCCACCCGCCTCACTCCCGAAGCATCGACCATGCGCTCGCCCTGGCCCACCACCGGGGCCACAGTGTGGGCTTTGAAGCGGCGGAGGCGTTTATGGTGATTCGGATACTTCAGAGCTGATGATAGCCCCTAGGCGATGTACAACTGATGGGAATCACCTAGAATTACCTTGCAGGATGCCGATATCTCTACATCATCAGAGACATAGAATCCGGAGAAGCACTGAACGAAAATAACTTTCGCAGTATACGCCCCGACTTCGGCTTAAAATCCAATTTTTCGATTTACTGAAGGGCAAAAAATTAACAGTGCGGTTAATGCTGGAACGCCTGTGTACTGGAATTTAATCATGACCGATGTGCCTTAGTTCAGGGCTGTTCTCAATCAGTGAAAGTGAAAAGATCAATGACAAAAAACTGCTTTACTAGCCAATGAACATCCGATCTTACAACACACTCGTCTTTGATTGTGACGGCGTAGTGCTTGACTCCAACAAGGTGAAAACAGAAGCCTTTTACCAATCCGCCCTACCTTATGGCGAAAGGGCCGCCCAGTCGCTAGTGAACTATCATAAGGACCATGGCGGCATTTCCCGCTACCGCAAGTTCGCCCTTTTCCTGGAAGAAATGGTGGCGTCTGGCACTGAAGGGCCCTCACTGGAATCATTGCTCGCTGCCTACTCGAAGCAAGTACGCGTTGGGCTTCTCCACTGCCCGGCAGCAAAAGGCCTTGAAGCCATGCGCGAGGCCTCGCCAAAAAGCCGCTGGCTGATTGTTTCCGGTGGTGACCAGCAGGAATTGCGGCATGTCTTCCGGGAGCGAAGCCTCGATACTCTCTTTGATGGCGGAATTTTTGGCAGCCCGGACAGCAAGAACGAAATCCTCAAACGGGAATGCATCAGCGGTAACATTGCTGCTCCCGCCCTCTTCCTCGGTGACAGCCGATACGATCATCTGGCCGCCTCCACCGCCGGCATCGACTTTGCCTTTATCAGCCAGTGGACAGAGTTCCGCGGCTGGTGCGAATATTGTTCTGAAAACAATATCCGGAGTTTCCACAGCCTCCAGGCACTCAGTGAACAAGACTGACCCCGAATCTGGAAAAGCTCTTCTGGGGAAAAGTACAGACTACTTCCCCAGCATTGACACCGACAGCAGGTAACCATGTTCGTATTTCTCGATTGCACACTCCGCGATGGCGGCTATTACAACGCCTGGGACTTCCCGGAAGTGCTGATCCATGCCTATCTTGACGCCATGCCCCCCGCTGGCGTGGACGTGGTCGAGCTGGGCTTTCGCTCAATCAGCAACGACCGCTTTCGTGGAGCCTGCGCTTACACCACGGAATCCTTCCTCAATAGCCTGAACATCCCCGAGCCCCTGAAAGTGGGCGTGATGGTCAATGCCAATGAACTGGTTGGCGAAACACCTCAGCAACAGGTGCTTGAGGCACTGTTCCCGGTTCATGCCAGAGATTCACGGGTCAGCTTGGTGCGCATTGCCTGCCACGTTCACGAAGTCTCCTCAGCCCTTCCCGCTGCCACTTGGCTGAAGGACAAGGGCTACAAGGTGGGATTCAACCTGATGCAGGTAGCGGACCGGACGGAAAACGAGATCAAAGCCCTCGCCAGTGAGGCAGCACAGTACCCGGTGGATGTGCTGTATTTTGCCGACAGCATGGGCAGCATGACGCCATCGCAGACGGCACAGATCATCCACTGGCTGCGTCAGGCGTGGAAAGGCCCTCTCGGCATCCATACCCACGACAATATGGGTTTGGCCTTATCTAACACCCTCCGTGCCATGGAAGAAGGCGTCACCTGGGTGGACGCCACAGTCACCGGCATGGGCCGGGGCCCAGGCAACGCTCGCACTGAAGAGCTGGCCATCGAGATGACCGAACACCGGGGCCAACCCAGTAACAACGTCCCACTAATGACACTGCTGCGTAAGCACTTCAACCCTCTGCAAACACAGTACAACTGGGGCACCAACCCCTATTACTATCTGGCCGGAAAGTACGGCATTCATCCCACCTACATCCAGGAGATGCTCAACGACTCCCGCTATAATGAGGAAGACATTCTGGCGGTCATTGATCATCTGCGGCGGGAAGGGGGCAAAAAATTTAATATCAGTACCTTGGACGGTGCCCGGCACTTCTACCAAGGCCCGCCTACCGGCCATTGGGATCCCCGTGATCTACTGCAGGACCGGGAAGTCATGCTTCTCGGGACGGGTCCAGGGGTGGCACGCCACCGACAGGCACTGGAGTCCTATATTCGCACGCATAAGCCCCTAGTTATGACTCTAAACACTCAGACCGGGATCGATGCCAAACTGATCGATGTGCGCATAGCCTGCCACCCGGTCCGCCTGCTGGCAGACTGTGAATTACACGCCCAGCTGCCCCAGCCACTTATCACCCCCCTAAGCATGCTGCCACAGGATGTTAAACAGGCCCTGGGGGACAAGCCGGTGCTTGATTTCGGGCTCAGTGTCGAGCCCGACACCTTTACCTTTGGCCCACACTACTGCACTGTGCCCACTTCACTGGTCGTCGCTTACGCACTTGCCATTATCGCCAGCGGCCAAGCCAACCGCGCCCTTATGGCCGGTTTTGACGGTTACCAAGCAGACGATCCCCGTAATCTGGAAATCGACCAGCTACTGAGTAGCTACAACAAAGCACCTGACGCCAAGCCTATACTAGCAGTCACGCCCACCCGGTACCGTATACCGGCAGCCAGCATCTACGCCCTATAAGGTGTATCAACATGTCCAGCATCCTGAAGAGGTTTCAAATGCGCAGTGTGGTCATAATACCCGCCCGCTTCGGCTCCAGCCGTTACCCCGGAAAACCGCTGGTTCCGCTGCTGGGTAAACCCATGATTCTCTGGGTCACCGAGCTATCCGTCCGTGCCGTAGGCGCAGACAATGTGTACGTCGCCACAGAAGACACTCGCATCGCCGAAACCGTCGAACAGGCCGGTTTTCAGACAGTAATGACCAGCGACGAAGCCCTGACCGGCACGGACAGGCTGGCTCAGGCGTCCCGGCAGATAAAGGCGGATGTCTATATCAATGTGCAAGGCGATGAGCCCATGGTTGACCCTGATGACATTATCAAGATCCGAGATGCCAAACAGGCCCATCCTGGTTGCGTCATCAACGGTTTCAGCTTGATCAGCAAGGCCGAAGACCCCCACAACGTGAACATCCCCAAAGTTATCACCAACGAGCAGGGTGAGATGGTGTATATGTCTCGTGTGCCGCTGCCCGGCTTCAAAGATCAGAAAAACGCACCGCAGCGTTACAACAAACAGGTCTGCATTTATGCCTTTAACCGTGAGGAGCTGAAAGCTTTTGGGAATTACGGTCGCAAGAGTGAGCTTGAACAAAGTGAAGACATTGAGATCCTGCGCTTCTTGGAGCTGGGCAGAACCATTCGAATGGTTCAGACCCGCCCAAACAGTTTGGCCGTTGACGTGCCAGATGATGTACCCAAAGTGGAGGCCGCACTAAAACAGCTTCAGGACGCTGAATAAAGTAGTCTTTGCAGATTAGTCACCCTACCCTCTGGCGCCACAAGGCCCCAAGTACGAAATCCCGCATGCAGCACATTTAAGACCACAGGCACTACAAAATTATAACCGGTGCAACCTTGTCCTGCTGTCTCAAAGTGCTACCATTGCGTTCATCATTTGAACGAGCATCGGTGGAAAAAGACCCTAGTGGCTACTGATTTGGCAACAGGGGGTCACGCCCTGGGGCGGTAGCGTTTAAAGTCGATTAAGGCAATGAATGTCTACTTTTTCAGGGTCATACCAATAGCGAGACCTTGACCCTAAAAACCTGCATCTTGCTACCTAAAAACCGAGGCCTCAATGTCCACATACAGAAAAGTCCTAGCACTTCTCTCACCAAACGAACGCAGACGAGGCGCCCTCGTCATGATAATGGTCATCATCATGGCTGTGCTGGAAACAATCGGCGTTGCATCAGTTATGCCTTTTTTGGCAGTACTAGGCGACCCGCAGGCTATTCACAATACCCCTTATCTTGCAGCGACATACAACGTCTTCGGATTTAAATCCGCAGAAAAGTTTTTAATCGCTTTAGGGATCGGGGCATTCTGCATTGTTCTATTTAGTGCTGCTTTTCGGATTCTGACTACATATGCAATCAACCACTACACTCATATGCGAAGGCACAGTATAGGTGAGCGTCTTTTGGAAACCTACCTGCGCCAACCATATACTTTTTTTCTGAATCGTCACAGTGGCGACATGGCGAAGAGCATACTCTCTGAAGTAGATCAACTTATAGTTAACGTCATTAAACCTGGCTTTGATGCCGTTGCCTATACTGTAGTCGCATTAACAATCATAACCTTCTTAATACTCAACGATCCTTGGCTAGCACTCGGTGTTGGGATCGTAATTGGGGGCAGTTATGTATTGATTTTTTCATTGGTGCAAAAGCGGCTAAAGCGTATCGGCCGGGAACGCGCCGAAGCTAACTCAGAAAGATTTACGGCTGCAGGAGAAGCCTTAGGAGGAATCAAGGACATTAAGCTTTTAGGTCGAGAACAAGCCTATTTAACACGCTTTCGGCCCTCATCAGCCCGTTTTTCAAAACACCAAGCCACTAATGCCACCCTTTCCGAGGTGCCCCGCTACTTTATCGAAGCCATTGGCTTTGGGGGCATTATTGGACTGGCACTGATGCTGATGGCACGCAGTGAAAATTTCGGGGGGGTGCTGCCAATTCTCGGTCTCTACGCCTTTGCCGGCTATAAGTTACTTCCCGCCGGCCAAAGAATTTATGGCGGAATGGCCAAGTTACGCTTTGGTGCAGCCGCCGTAAACGATATCTACAACGATCTACACGAGAGGAGTGCCCTAGCAGAAATCAGAAATCCTCCGCTAGGAAGACTTAATGTGAACGAAAGCATATCCTTGAAAAACCTATACTTCTCTTACCAAGGCGCTTCAGCGCCAGCTCTGAAAGACATAAATCTCCAAATTCCTAAAGGAAGTGCCATAGGCTTGGTAGGAGGAACTGGTGCTGGCAAGACAACGCTCGTGGATATCATCTTAGGTCTGCTACGGCCAACCTCAGGTGAACTGCAAGTTGACGATAGTCCTGTCACCAATAAAAACCTCCGTCAGTGGCAAAGCACTCTAGGCTACGTTCCACAAGATATTTTTCTTGTAGATGCTTCAGTTTCAGAAAATATTGCTTTGGGCATTCCACGTGACGAAGTCGACCTTAAGCAGGTTGAAACCTGCGGGAAAATGGCGCAAGTACATGATTTTATTGTGAAGGAACTTCCAGATAAGTACGAGACAAAGGTAGGTGAACGGGGTGTACGACTTTCAGGCGGCCAGCGCCAGCGTATTGGTATAGCAAGAGCATTATATCACAACCCAGATATTCTCGTATTTGATGAGGCAACCAGCGCACTGGACAACATTACAGAAAAAGCCGTTATGGATGCTGTGAATGCACTAAGTCATGAGAAAACAATTATTATGATCGCTCATCGCCTTTCGACTGTAGAGCAATGCGATCGAATTTTTCTGCTTGAACATGGTGAAATCAAAGCCTCTGGAAGCTACACGGAGTTAATAAAAAACAATGCAAGCTTCCAGCGTATGGTTATTTAAGAAACCAAATACGAAATCGCTCTCACTATCTGATAGATTTACTTCAATCTGAAACATTCCAGTTGTTGAAATAACCGAGTAAAAGTCCGAAGGCTCGCCTTCCATAATAGCGACAAAAGTGAAATATAGATAAATATGACAATTAATTAATTAATTAATGTATGATATTATAACCATAAAAATAATAACATAAACAGGCGCCCATAAATAAAGCTCAAAAACTTCAAGGGCTAAACAAAACCAACTATATTGTATATTTTAAAAGTCATGAAAAATACGATAGTTTTACAATCTATAGATTCACCAAGAAGAGACACAGAATGGCGGATATATCTTGCAAACAAACTAGCAGAAAAGGGAATATCTAGTATCATTGGCTCAAAGTCGGCCATCCGCTTAATTCATATGAAATCAAAAAACTGTATTTTTTTAGGCAGGCTGGACACCAATACAGGAAGAACTGAGTCAGACAAAAGATACATCAAAGAAATGGAAAAAAATGACACTGCATTGTTTTTTATGCACGATGAAGGCGCACTTTATAACAAAGGTCATTATGAGGAATACGTTCGCAGAATATATCCTGAGGATTATTTCTCTAAAGGCACAATGAAGAAAGTTTTCTTCTGGGGTGATAGTCAAAAATATATTTTTAAAGACTCAGTATACGCCAGCAAATTCTGCGTCACAGGATTTCCGCGCTTCGATCTTTGTAAGCCCAATTACAACTTCATCGATCATTTTTCAACAAAAGACCTGCATGATGAATATGGCGATTTTATTCTTGTATGTGGAAGATTTGCTGCAGTAAATATGGTTGAAGATGATCCAAGTGCGCTAGGAAAGCGTGCTTTTGATATTCGAAT
>JAWVYU010000291.1:0-6818 GCA_033722575.1 Ketobacteraceae bacterium
CGCGCCCAATAACTCTTCTTTGCTGAAAGGCTTGGTCAGATACTGGTCAGAGCCCACGATACGACCCTTTGCTTTGTCAAAAAGCCCGTCCTTACTGGAAAGCATGATCACCGGTGTGGATTTGAAACCACTGTTATTCTTGATCAGCGCACAGGTCTGATACCCGTCCAGGCGAGGCATCATGATGTCCACGAAAATGATATTGGGCTGCGTATCCGCGATTTTGGAAAGTGCGTCAAAACCGTCAGTTGCAGTAATCACCGTACATCCCGCTTTCTTGAGGAGAGTTTCAGCCGTACGACGAATGGTCTTACTGTCATCAATGACCATTACTTTTAGATTTTCAAAATTGTCTTCCATCGACGGTGCCTTTTGTATTTAGCAACGAAAAATAAAGCCTTATGAATATAGTTATAATACAGTATGGGAAGTACGCAAACTTCAGATCACGATTAATTGCGAAGAATTCCTCAAACACGCGAATATTTAACACAGATTCCGAATCTGATCTATAAACTATTGTCAGTAAAGTGTTTTTTTGTTTTTAATTTGGGCTCTGGTTTTTATAACAAGATCAGCTATCAGCCTGCAGTTCTATAATATTTTGCTCAGCCAGCATACAGCCAAAAGGCCCCAAAAGGTCAAGGAACACTTGCGAATGAAACGCAGCATTTTAATAACCGGGGTTAACCCTGAGGCTGATCAGGGTATGATGTGCGGCTCCCGAAAGCGATAGAGAGAACAAGTTCATGACCCTGTCCACACCCCTGAAAGTCGGTGTCATTATGGACCCCATCCATTCGATTACCTACAAGAAAGACAGCACCATGGCCATGTTGTGGGCGGCCCGGGACCGGGGCTGGGACCTGCTCTACATGGAGCAGGACGATCTTTTTATTGAACAGGGCGTGGCGCAGGCGGTGTGCAGGCACCTCAACGTGTTCCGGGATCCGGAACGCTGGTGGGAATTCGGCGAGTCAATAACGCTCACCCTGAGCGACCTGGACGTGATCCTGATGCGCAAGGACCCGCCGTTCGATATGGATTTCATCTACACCACTTATATTCTGGACAAGGCTGAGCAGGACGGCGCCCTGGTGATCAACAAACCCCAGAGCCTCCGGGACTGCAATGAAAAGGTCTTTGCCACCCACTTTCCCCAGTGCTGCGCGCCCACACTGGTGAGCGCCCACGCCGACAAGATCAAAAGCTTCGTCCATCAGCACCGGGATGTGATCCTGAAACCCCTGCACGGCATGGGCGGCGCCTCTATCTTCCGTACCGGTGATCGCGATCCCAACCTGAACGTGATCATCGAAACCCTGACCCACCACGGCACCACCCCGGCCATGGCCCAACGCTATATCCCGGAAATCAGCCAGGGGGACAAGCGTATCATTGTGATCAATGGCGAACCGGTGCCCTTCTGTCTGGCGCGCATACCCAGCGAAGGCGAAACCCGCGGCAATCTGGCGGCAGGAGGTACCGGTGTGGTGCAACCCCTCAGCGACAGGGATCGCTGGATCTGTGACCAGCTACGAGACACACTGATTGAAAAAGAGCTAATATTTGTAGGGCTGGATGTGATTGGTGACTACCTTACTGAAGTGAACGTCACCAGCCCCACCTGCATCCGGGAAATCGACGCCGGCAGCGATACGGATATTGCCGGGCAGCTGATGGACACACTGGCAAACATTATCCAGACAAGAAACGCAGAGTAACGATCCGATACACTCTATGGCAGCAGTTTACGAAGCCCCACAGATCTCCGCCAATGATCGCTTGATGTTCACCACCTTCCTGGCGGGGGTGCTCCATGTCATTCTGATACTGGGTATTGGCTGGTCCTACATGGAGCACAAGTCAGCATCGCCCAATCTTGAGATTGTGCTGGCCCAGCACAAGTCCGAGCTGGAACCGGAAGACGCGGATTTTCTGGCCCAGGTCAACCAGCAGGGCAGCGGCACGCTGGAGGAAAAGCGGGAAGTCACCACCACCGAAATGGCCAATTTCGAGGATAACGTGGTCCGGAAAATCGACCCCGTGCAACAGCAGGCCACCCAGAAAACCCGCGAAGCCACCCCCGACAAGATGATTTCCACCACAGCGGAAAGCCCCAACAAAACCGTGATCGAATCCCCCGACAAGATCGATCCGGAATCGGAACTGGCCAAGGAATCCAATGTATCCCTGCTGCAGCGCAGCCTGGAAATCGCCAGCCTCGAAGCCGAACTGGCAGAACGCCGCCAGGCCCACGCCAAGCGACCCCGCAAACGCCAGCTGACCGCAGTGAGCACCAAAAGCGTGGCCGACGCCTATTACCTGGCCAACTGGCAGGAGCGGGTGGAGCGTATCGGTAACCAGTTTTACCCGGCCGAAGCACGTCAGAAAAAGCTCTATGGCAGCCTGCGCCTGATGGTGGCAATTGATGCGGAGGGCAAGCTGCTGGAGGTCAGGGTTCTGCGATCCTCGGGCATGAGGGTGCTGGACCAGGCCGCCATGCAGATCGTGCGCCGGGCATCGCCTTATGCGCCGTTTCCTGAAGATATCCGCAAAAACACCGACATTCTGGAGATCATTCGGACCTTCAAATTCGAGAAAGGTGATTACTTATCCAGTTCGTAGTTGGGCGGTTCTTGTGACGCTGGGGGGGTTGGCCTTCGGGGTAGCTTATCCAGTAAAGAGCCATCCAACAGCAAACCGAAATCGCTGGCGCGGAAAACTTAACCAGCAACAAGTGGCACAATGGTAGCCTTTTGAGGGGGCCGTGTCTTTTTCGGGGATTTTGCGCAGCCGAGCATCGCAGCAGAATTCGGAAAAAGTAGCCGTTGTCTGAGCCCGGAGGGCGAGTTCAGGCGATGCCGAATTCTGCGAAAAGCACAGGGAATCCGAAGGGCAAGCGGTATCCCCGAAACAGGCACAGCCCCCTCAAAAGGCGGAGCACCACGTAAAACTCCCAAAACCACCCCAAAAACCCAAAAATTTCCCCTTGCGATCCCCCCCCATTCCGCCCAATATTAAAGAATGGACGCACCCAAACACACCTCACTCAAAAACCACTTTCTGATCGCCATGCCCAACATGGCAGACCCCAACTTCAGCCACTCGCTCACCTACGTCTGCGAGCACAATGAAGAGGGCGCCATGGGCATCGTGGTCAACCGCCCTATGGATCTGACCCTGGGCGAAGTCTTCTCCCACCTGAAAATCACCGGCTACGACGAAGACTACGACGACGAACCCGTTATGAACGGCGGCCCCGTGCAAATGGAACGGGGATTCGTGCTGCACCGCTCAGACTATCCCTGGGATGCCAGCGCCGAGGTGGACAACGGTATCCATCTGGCCACCTCCCAGGACATCCTCGAAGCCATCGCCCGGAACCAGGGTCCCAAGGAACATCTGGTAGCCCTCGGATACGCCGGCTGGGGCCCCGGCCAGCTGGACGAGGAAATGACCCATAACGCCTGGCTCAGCGTGCCTGCCGACCCCGACATTATCTTCGCCACCCCCCAGGAACAGCGCTGGCAAGCCGCTGCCGACCTGCTCGGCATCGATCTTTCCCTGCTGTCACTGGACGCCGGCCACGCCTGACCCATGAGCAAAGACAACCCGTCCACCCTGCTGGCCTTTGACTGGGGCACGCAAAAGATCGGTGTTGCTGTGGGTCAGACCCTCACCGGCACCGCCACACCATTAAAGGAACTGCCCGCCAGAGACGGCATACCCCAATGGGAAATGATTGAAAAACTGGTCAGTGATTGGCAACCTGACGCCTTCGTGGTGGGATTGCCCCTCAATATGGATGACACAGAAACGGAATACACTCCCCGCGCGAGAAAATTCGGGAACCGCCTGAATGCGCGGTTTGGTTTACCCTGGTTTGGGGTGGACGAGCGGCTTTCCAGTTTCGACGCCCGCAAAACCATTGCTGCCAAGGCCCGCGAAACCGGCGTGGCCCCCAAGAAAGGCCGCCTGGTGGACAGCGTTGCCGCAGCATTGATTCTGGAAACCTGGTTTTCCACCCACCGTTAACAGGAATTGGAAGGTACTATGTCGATGCTCTCTGTTGAAACACTGATTGATGAAATGGCCAATCAGCTGCGTGTTCTGCTGCAGGAACGTGGCATAAAAAACCCCGCCATGGTGGGCATCCACACCGGTGGCGGCTGGATCGCCGACGTCCTGCACAAAAAACTCAATGTGGAACAACCGCTCGGGCTGCTCGACATTACTTTTTATCGCGATGACTTTACCCAGAAAGGGCTGCACCCCAGCGTCAAGCCGTCACAACTGCCATTTATGACCGAAGACCAGCACCTGATTCTGGTGGATGACGTGATCATGAGCGGACGCACTATTCGTGCCGCCATGAATGAACTGTTCGATTACGGGCGTCCGGCATCGGTCATTCTGGCGGCCCTGGTGAGCCTCCCCGGCCGGGAACTGCCCATTCAGCCCGATGTTGTTGGAAAAGCCATGGATTTATCCCCCCGCCAGCGCGTAAAATTGGCGGGCCCCAACCCCCTCAGCCTGGAAATGACGGAAGTGGACAACTGAATAAGATGAGCATGGCGACCCCTGCAAAACCACCACACCAGCTGCAACTAACCGACGACGGCCAACTCAGGCATTTCCTCACCACAGAAGGCCTTTCCCGACCCCTCCTCACAGAAATCCTGGATATTGCGGACTCCTTTGTGAGTGTTGAGCAACAGGCCGTGAAAAAAGTCCCGTTGTTGCGGGGTCGCACCGTGGTGAATCTGTTTTTTGAAGCCAGCACCCGTACCCGCACTACCTTTGAGCTGGCCGCCAAGCGCCTGTCCGCCGATGTACTGAATATCAACATCAGCCAGTCCGCCACCTCCAAGGGCGAATCCCTGATGGACATGCTCTGGAACCTGAAAGCCATGGCGAGCGACATGTTTATTGTGCGCCACGAAAACAGCGGCGCGGCGCACTTTATTGCCGAACATGTGGCACCGGACGTGGCCGTGATCAATGCCGGTGACGGGCGCCATGCCCATCCCACCCAGGCCATGCTGGATATGTACACCATCCGCCGTCACAAAGGGGCGTTCGAAAACCTTTCCGTTGCCATCGTGGGGGATATCACCCATTCCCGGGTGGCGCGCTCCCAGATCCATGCCCTGCGGGGGCTGGGCACTGAAGACATCCGGGTCATCGGCCCGAAAACGCTGGTGCCGTCACACATTGAAGCCCTGGGCGCAAAGATTTTTCACAATATGGAGCAAGGCATTAAAGGCGCCGATGTGGTGATCATGCTGCGCCTGCAGCGGGAACGCATGACGTCCGCCCTGCTGCCCAGTGAGCATGAATTTTACCGCCTCTATGGCCTGACCCGGGAAAAACTCGCCTTTGCCCACCCGGAAGCCATTGTCATGCACCCCGGGCCCATTAACCGGGGCGTGGAAATTGAAACCGCGGTGGCGGATGGCCCCCAGTCGGTGATTCTGAAACAGGTCAACTACGGTATTGCCGTGCGCATGGCCGTGCTTTCCATGACCATGAGCGGACAAACCGCCAGCGCGGACGCCAAACGGGTATCGCCGGGGGAGGAACAGTAACATGGATTACAGTCTGGAAGGCCGCCCCACCGCCAATATCTGCCTGAAACAGGTACGGGTCATCAACCCTGCAAGACAGCAGGATGAAGTCACCGATGTCTATATTCACCACGGCGAAGTCGCCGGCTTTGGCACCGCTCCCCAGGGCTTCAAGGGTGAAACCGTGCACTGCGAGGGCTTCTGGCTGCTGCCGGGCGCCATCGACCTGAGTGCCCGGCTGTGCGAACCCGGCTATGAACACAAAGGCAATATCCATTCAGAATCCAAAGCGGCAGCGGCCGGCGGCATTACCCATCTGGTGTGCCCTCCGGACACCCAGCCCGTGATCGACACCCCTGCCGTGGCCAACCTGATCCGTGAAAAAGCCTACCAGTCCGGCTACGCCCATGTGCTGCCCCTGGGCGCCATGACCAGCGGCCTGGAAGGCGACATGCTCAGCGAAATGCGCGCCCTGCAGGAAGCCGGTTGCGTGGGAGTATCGCAATTGCGCCGCCCTATCAAGAACACCAAAGTGCTGCTGCGCTGCCTGGAATACGCCGCCACCTTCAACATTACCGTGTTTTTCCAGAGCGAAGACAGCTCACTGGCCGCCGGCGGCGTCGCCCATGGTGGCGCCCAGGCCACCCGGCTGGGGTTACCCGGCATCCCCGGTTGCGCCGAAACCATTGCACTGGGCCGTGATCTGCTGCTGGTGGAACAAACCGGGGTGCGTGCCCACTTCGGGCAATTGTCCTGCGCCCGCAGCGTGGAGCTGGTTGCGGCCGCCCAGGCGAAGGGCCTGCCGGTAACAGCAGACGTGTCGGCCCACCAGCTGACCTTTACCGAAGACGCCGTTGACGGCTTTAACAGCACCCATCACGTAATGCCCCCCTATCGTACCGAGGCGGATCGCCAGGCCCTGCTGGAGGGTGTAAACGACGGCATCATCGGCATGATCTGTTCCGATCATCAGCCCCATGAAGCGGCTGCCAAGGCTGCGCCTTTTGCGGTAACCGAACCCGGCATCTCGGCGCTGGAATCTTTTCTGCCCGCCACCTATCACTGGGTGCGGGAAAACCGGATTGATCTGCACCGCTGGGTGAATGCTGTCAGTACCAACGCCGCCAAGCTGCTGGCCATTGATGCCGGGGAAATCCTTGGGGATGAACCTGCCAATCTGGTGCTGTTTAACCCCCGGGGCAGCACCGACATATCGACGGATACCCTGTTGTCGGAGGGCAAAAACAG
>JAWVYU010000292.1:0-6764 GCA_033722575.1 Ketobacteraceae bacterium
CAGGTGTCGCGGGCCTTTGATTTTCATGGCCCGGCCCTGAAAGTGAATACAGCCTGTTCTTCCTCGCTGTATGCGGTGCATCTTGCGGTGCAGTCGCTGCTGAGTGGCGAATCCGATATTGCCCTGGCCGGTGGTATCCAGATCAACCTCACGGAAAACGGCTTTCGCGCTTTTGATGTGGCGGGCCTGTTGAAACAGGGTGAACCGGCTACGCCGTTCGGTGAAGGCAAGAGCGGCCTGGTGCCCGGGGAGGGCGGGGCCGTGGTGGTGCTGAAACGTCTTCAGGATGCGCTTGACGATGGCGATCAGGTGATGGGCGTGATCAAGGCCACTGCTACCAACAACGACGGACCGAGCCTGAGCGGCACGGCACCCAACCCCAATGGCCAGATTGCCCTGTTGCAGGAGATTTACAGAAAGCACCGGCTTACCCTCAACGATCTGGATTATATTGAAGCCCACGCCGCAGGCACTGCCATAGGTGATGGTATTGAGCTGGGAGCACTGCAGACGGTACGTGAAAATCAGACGCCGGCGGTGAACGGTGAGCGTAAACAGATTCCGCTGGGTTCCGCAAAAACCTATTTCGGGCATACCCTGTCAGCGTCCGGCATAACCAGTCTGGTGAAAGTGCTGGCGGGCTTTGCCAGTCATCGCCTGCCGGCCACGGTGGTGAATTACCCCGTATCCCGCCGGCTTGATTTTGATGACAGTGGTTTCGTCCCGCTGCAACAGTGCATTCCCTGGGAGCGGCAACAGGTATCGTCGGCGCGCCGGGTGGGTATCAATTCCCTGGGGCTGGGCGGCACCAATGTGCATGCGATAGTGGAAGACTTTCATTCCGCAGTGCCGGTGGCGTCTCCGGCGGTACAGCAACTGCCCGCCATGGTATCCATCGGGGGAGCCACCCCGGATCATTTGCAGGCCCGTGCCGGTGATCTTGCCCGCAAGCTTGGCAGTGAACCGCTGTCGTTGTTGCGCTCTTCATTACTGGCGGATCAGTGCAGCCGTTACCGCCGGTTGCTATGGGGCAGGGATCAGCAGGATCTGATCCGGCAATTGCAGGCATTCAATGCTGCTGAGGTGATTCCCGGTCCGCAACAGCAACCGGTGGTTGCCTTTGTGTATCCGGGCCCGGGATGCCAGTTCAAGGGCATGGGCAGAATGTTTTACGACAACGTGCCCGCGTTCCGCAATGCGCTGGATACCTGCCACCGTTTGCTGCTGGATCACGACTTTGATCTGCTGGGCATGATGTACGGTGATATTCCTGCTGAGCAGTTGCTGAAAATTGAAAACAACCAGCCGGTGGTGTTCGCGTTTTCCTACGCCCTGACCGAAATGATGAAGCACCTTGGCGTGCGGCCTGACACTGTGATCGGACACAGTGCCGGAGAATACGCGGCCGCGGTATGTGCGGGAATGATGACCCTGGAGCAGGGTATTGCCTGCATTCGCCAGCGGGGTTTGCTGATGGCAGCAACCCGTCGGGGGGCCATGGCCGTGGTGCATGGCGATAAAGCCACTGTGTCCGAAGCACTGGCCGGTTATGCGGGCCTGCTGGCGATTGCCACCACCAATGCGCCCCGGCAGATAACAGTGAGCGGCGACGAAAAATCCCTGCAGCAATTCGTACAGCAAATGCAGGAGCAGGGCATTGATGCCACGCGACTGGATATTGGCTGTGCCGCACATACCGGCTACATGCAGCCGGCGGCAGAAGCTCTGGCCAGATTCATGGATGGCCAGCAGTTTGCTGGCGCTCAGCTGCCATTGTTGTCCACCAGTACGCTGGAATCCCTTGATAGAGTATCGGCAGATTACTGGGCCCAGCAGCTGGTATCCCCGGTACAGTTCGAGCAGGCAATTACCCTGGCGGCGCGCCAGGGGGTGGATGTGTTTCTGGAACTGTCGCCCACCTCCGGGCTGGCGTTCTGTATTGATCAGGTATTGCCGGAGGGCAGCCTGCAAACGGTATGCTCCATGGCGCTGCGGGGGCAGGAAGACTTTGATCACACATTGCGATCCTTCAACAGGCTTTATGGCCGGGGTGTGAACCTGGCGCTGGAGCGTCTGTTTGAACAGCCCCAGAGCCCTTGCCACCTGGCACCCACTTATCTTAACCGGCGCTGCTGGATTGATCCGCAGCAGAACGCTGTGGCACCTGTCCGGGAGAACGTGCTCAGGTTAACTGCCCAGGAGCGCCAATACGGCAGCGATCACCTGGCGGCCGGAAAGGCATCGGCTCCCTTTGGGGTGATGCTGGATATTCTGGCGGATGAGCTGTCGCTGAATGAGCAGCAGGGACTGTCGGGTATTACCTTTGCCAGCCCGTTATGGACCGAAGGCCAGCCGGTGTTGCAGATCAATCGCTCAGGTAATGCTGTATGCCTAGAGACAAAGCAGCCAGACGCATCGCAATGGAATGAATTGCTCCAGGGGGAACTGATGACTCCGGAGCCCCGGATCTATACAGGTATGGACCTGGACGGTATTCGTCTGCGTTGTCAGCGGGAGCTGTCTCCCGATCAGCTATATGACCAGCGGGCGGCCAACGGGCTGGAGATTGGTGACAGCCTGCGTGCCATGACGTCTCTGGTATTTAATGAACGGGAAGCACTGGTACGGCTGGAAGATCCTTCCGGAAACCTGCCGGGACGCGCCTTGCAGCCTGCCCTGGTGGATGCTGCCATGCAGGCTACCTCTGCCTTTTTTCAGGATCAGCAGGGGAACGCCACTTACCTTGGCTTCGGTATCGATCACTGGGTGATGTATGCCGGTATTCAGGGCAGCTGCTACGCTTATATCCGCCTGCGGGATTCCTTTGGCAAGGCAGAAGTGTTCACCTTCGATATTCTGTTCTGCTCGGAACAGGGGGAGCTGCTCAGCGAAATGCGGGGCTTTTCCGCCAAGCGGGCGGCTGCAGCTCCAGAACCCGCGGCGGAACAACCGGAACCGGAACGGGTCAGCGTAACGCCGGCAGGAAGTGCTGTGGCCGATACCCTGTATCAGTTGTTTTCCCGCCATCTTAACCGGCCGGTTACCCCGGAGCATGCCGACGAGGCTTTCAGCAATATGGGCATCAATTCCATCAAGGCGGTAAAAATTGCCAAGGAAATACAGGACGCATTTGGTATCCGGTTGCCGGCCACGCTGCTGTTCGAGGCGCCCGATATCCAGTCGCTGCAGAAAGCCATCGAGAGACGGCTGTAATGGATGCCACGCTGACGGATAAAGAGCGTGCCTATGTGGAAGCCTGTCGGGAGTTCGCCGGTGGCTATCTGCAGCAGCATTTCAAACGTTACGACGATGCCAATGTGTTTGCGGAAGACATTCATGAAGAGGCTTTTCGGCGCGGCATTCTGAATGCGGCCATTCCCGGGGAATGGGGCGGACAGGGCATGCGTCATATTGCGCTGGCAGAGGCAGGCATGGTCATGGCCCGCGTGTGTGCGCCAACAACGTTTTCCATGGGGTTTAACCATGGCACCATGCGCC
Organism: Ketobacteraceae bacterium; assembly: GCA_033722575.1. Classification (GTDB taxonomy): domain Bacteria; phylum Pseudomonadota; class Gammaproteobacteria; order Pseudomonadales; family Ketobacteraceae. Next base: position 3,499 of record JAWVYU010000292.1, read on the forward strand.
CCCTGCTGATGTATGGCACAGACCGGCAGAAGCGCGATTATATTCAGCGCTTTGTGGCAGAGCGGCGCTATATTTCCTGGTGTATGACGGAGCCGGATATCAGCGGTTCCAACCTGTTTGATATCAGAACCACCGCTACCCGCACCGCCAATGGCTGGTTGCTTCAGGGAACCAAATGCATGATCGGTAACGGCACCCGTGCCGACCTGTACCTGGTGCTGGCCCGCACCATGGAGGATGGCGAGTTTACCGGCCTGTCGATTTTTCTGATGCCGCGCCAGCATGGCGTTGAGGTTTCAGATAACAATCGCAAGCTGGGGTTTCATTCCCTGCCCACGCCTGCCGTTTCCTTCCATACGGAAATTCCTGCCGATGCCGTGCTGGGTGGTGTGGGTTTTGGTGTGGATGTGCTGATGGATTCTCTTGATTTCATGCGCTTTGGAGGCGGCATTATTCTGGTGGGCCTGTGCCAGGGCGCTTTGCAGGATATTCGCGAATTTACCACCGCCCGCAAGGTGTATGGTGGCATGCTGTCGGAAAAATCCCATATTCAGATCAATGTGGGGCGCCATATTGCCGAAGCCCTGAATGTGGAACTGTTGCTGAAGGAAGTGGCGCGCATTCTGGACGCCGGTGGGCGGTGCCCCAATGAAACCGCCGCTCTGAAGCTGCTGGGCTCCACCCTGGCACAGAAAATTACCGACGAAGCCGTGCAGATTGCCGGGTGGCGTGGCATTGATGATGATTACCCCATGCAGAAACGTTACCGGGATGCCCGGCAGGCCACGATTTACGAAGGCACCAACGAAGTGCTGGCCATGAATCTGTTTAATCAATATCTGGAAAGTGAGTCATAACCTCCATGTATCAGGTACAGAAATATTCCAAGAACCGCCAGGTAATCCACGATTTGCTGCACCGGGCGCGCCGATTCCATTGCCCGGTGTCCACTACCTGGGAAATGGACTGTACCGAGGCCATGAACCAGCTGCGGTTGCTGCGTCGGCAAAATGTACCGGCCAGCTTTTCCGCGTTTCTGGTAAAAGTAACCGCCCAGTTACTGCAGGAACACCCACACCTGAACAGTCACCTTTTTACCAGCTGGACCGGTAAAAAAACCATTGTCCGGTTTGACGATATCAACTGTAACGTTGTTGTGCTGAGGGAAAGCCAGGGAGAAAAAATCCTGATGCCCCTGGTAATTCACAAGGCCAATACCCTGTCGGTTTCAGAAATTGAAAATATCATTGATCATCATAAACATGCCGAGCTGGAAACCCTGCCTCAGTTCCAGAGTTTCGAGAAGGTAAAGAAAATGCCTTTCTGGCTGCTGCGCTTCATCAGCTATAAAACCCGGTCCGATCCCGACTTCTATATCAGGTATTACGGCACCTATGGCCTGTCGACGCTGTATTCCTTCAAGGCTTCATCGGCCACCGGGGGCTCCACCTACGCCAACACCTGTATTGCGTTTTTGCCTTTTAACGTGGGCACCCGGAAAGTGGAGGGTGAAACCCGGCGGATTCTGCGCATTTGTCTGGTGCTGGATCACTATATTCTGGACGGCGCCCAGATCAGTCAGGCCGGCTATGACTTTCAGCGCCTGATTGAAAATCCCCGCCGGGTAAAAGAGCTGCTGACAACCAGCACTGGGGACCAGGCCCCATGAATCTTTTTGAAGCCCGTCTGCGGGAGTTTGAGGCGTTTCACCAGTCCATGGCCAACCGGCTATGCCATTATGCGGGCCTGAGTCTGGTAACCGTTGGTGTGCTGGGTTTGCTGGATAAAACCCTGACATTAATGGAGGTGTCCCTGGCGCTCTGGCTGCTGGGGCTGAGCTTTCTGGTGGATCTGGTAACCTGGCCGCGAATTGCCGTGCCTGTGCTGTTGCTGGGGCTGGCTTTTCTGCAGGTTTCCACCTTGTTCCCGCTGCCCGTGGTGGTGGCTTTGCTGCTGTCGGGTTTTGTAATTCAGGTGGCGGCCCACAAAATCTACGAAAAGAATGAACCGGCCTTTGCCACCAATATGATCCACAACCATTTGGGGCCACGCTGGCTGGTATTGCAGTGGCTGCAGTGGTTTGGTCTGAACCCGGGCTATCGCAACCATCTGGATGTGAATACGGATCTGGCAGATGCAACCCGCTGGCTGTTATGTCGTATGATGCCCCTGCTGGGCCGCAAGGCCCGGCGGGAAATGGAGAAAAAAATCAGTGCCCATGCCTTTGAGCAGCAGCGCCTGAAAAAGGTGTATGGCCTGGGTCCGGAAGTGCCGGTGACCGGCTATAACGATGCCCTGCGCCAGAAAATTATTGCGGCACAAAATGCCCAGGGCGGCAGCTTTGCCTTTACCTCCGGGTCCACCTCAAAGCCCAAACAGATTCTCTATACCAGAGACCGGCTGAAACGTTTCAAACGGTCTTCGGCGTTGTCATCCCTGCAGGCTTTTCACCGGCTGGGTGTTGAAAATCCCGCCATGTTTATTTTTGCCAGCCTGAAAGAGGATGATTCGTTCGCATCGCTGGTGGTGTCCACCGCAGAGGCGCGGCCCGGATTTTTTGAAGGTTTGATTGAACCCGCCAAATACCTGAATCATCCGTTAATAAAAACGGTTGCCGGCGTTTACGGCGCTACCGGTGCCCGCTTGTTTATCATGGCGCTGAACAGTCCCGGCGCTCTGTATGCCACCAACCCGTCAACCTTGGCAGTATTTCTGGCCGGCGTGGATAGCCACTGGCCCCGTTACCGGGACATGTTTGCAAGCTTCGTGTCTGCGGAAGGCTGCTTCGTGGGGCTGCGCCGCTCGGTCCGGGAGCGGGCCGACTGGCTGAGGCTGATCAGTCGTGTGGGGCGTGGTAATTATGGTGCCAGGATCAGGGCGCTGGCGGAAAGCAGCAGCCTGCCTGAAATGCATCGTTTGTGTCCCGATCTTAAAGGGTATATCTGCTGGGACGGCGGCTATGTTACCGGCTTTCTGACGCGTATTTATCAGTATCTGCCGTCGCCCCGGTATTTGCATATCCCCATGTTTTCCATGTCCACCGAAACCCTGCAAACGGAGCTGTATATCAAAGACGGGCGCCTGCATTACCTGCCCACCGGTGATCTGGTCTGTTATGAATTCCTGCCGGAACATGCGGAGGATAATGCTTCGGAACTGCTGCCTGCGGCCGAGCTGCAGACAGGGCAGCAATATACCATGGTGGTGAGTGACCCCTGGGGCCTGACCCGTTACCAGACCCAGGATGTGTTTCGTTGCGTTGACCG
>JAWVYU010000293.1:0-6740 GCA_033722575.1 Ketobacteraceae bacterium
CGATTCACCTCCAGTTCCCGCCACAGTTTGTTGTTCCAAAACACATAAACATAACCGGGTTGCAACAGGTCTGCCTGCTGGCGTTTGCGTTCTTTATTGATATAAGCCAGAGGCTTAACTGGAATCAGCACCGTATCCCATTCGGCTTTGTCGGTGCTTTTATTGCTGGTGGGGTGGGCGTTCACCAAAGGCAGACGAATATCACTGGTGGCACCGCTGGTAGCGATCACCAGCGTCAGGTCCCGGGGGACATTGGGTAACCCATCGAATGCCACCAGGCTGCGGTGGGGAACCCGGTGATCGAGCCGTACCCGCTCAGTTTGCCTGCGCTCGCCGGGTTGCTTACCGCCATTAATGGGGTTGATTTCCAACCTTTGTTTATAGCAACGAGCCCGACCGGCGATTTCAATACAGATTTTGTACTGGCGGTCGCTCTTGGGGGTGTTTGCCAGCTGGTTGGGGTTCTGACTGCCTGAATTGCTCGTCTGACCGTCTGAAGTGCTCGATTGACGCGACTGGGTCTGGTTTCCACCGCTGGTATTGCCGGTGTCGTCTACATTGGCCATTTGCTTAAGCATGGAATCGCTATAGATGCTGGATTGCGGCCCACTCTTTTTGTGGCGCGACACCCCCTGAGGCGCCCTTGCAGCCCCTCCCGGGTGGGAGACATAGCCTTTTTGTACCAGCAATTGCCCCTTTTGGATTTGCTCTATCAGCGCTTCTTTGGGGGATTGATCAGTGGCCACCAGGAAGCGTTGCAGCTCACCCGCCTGATGATGGTTCTGTTCCAGCAGATTATCCACGAAGCGCCTGATTTCGTGGGCGGAGCGCAGGGGAACCCGCCACTGATTGACGACGGCACCACTCTGACTGCTGGTGACAAGATCGTAAACCTGACTGTCGATGGTAAATCGGAAAGACATATCTGACTCTAAAATGCGGGCACTATTACGCATATAGTCAGTTTTAGAGCAAATATATTGTGAGTTCTGGAAGGGATCAGGCTATTCGGTGTTGCGACCCCTAACCAAATAAGGCATCTGGAAAGCTGAGGGCCTGTGACATGTATAAATTTCTGGATTTTTTATACATATCCTGCCAATATGCATAAAATTTTGGTTTTTTTATACATATCTTGAAAACATACATAGAAATGCCCCATTTTCTATAAAGGTGCTGAACACAATGGACTTTGAGCTAACTCCTCTCCCCCTCCCCAATATTGAAACCTGGGAAACGCGCAAAGTCCTGAAGCATTGCGCAGAAGCCCATCGGCACCTGGCCGAGCTCAAAGGCATGGCGGCAAGCATTCCCAACGAAGCGATACTGATCAACACTCTGGCTCTTCAGGAAGCCAAAGACAGTTCCGAGATAGAAAATATCATCACTACCCACGACGATCTGTACAAGCAAGAATTGGCAATCGAATCGTACACCAGTGCCGCCGCCAAAGAAGTGCGCAACTATGTTGCCGCCCTCAAGCATGGTTTCGCACAGGTTCGCAAAACCAAGCTTATTCGGCTGGACGACATTATTCAGATTCAGGAGATCATCGAATCCAACCGTGCTGGGCTGCGTAAGCTGCCCGGTACCGCCCTTAAAAACCAGAGCACGGGTGACATTATCTACACCCCACCACAAGACCCGGAAGAAATTCTGACACTAATGAATAATCTCACCGCCTACATCAACGACGAAAGCCTGTGCGATGCCGACCCACTGGTAAAAATGGCCATTATCCACCACCAGTTTGAGAGCATTCACCCCTTCTACGATGGCAACGGGCGCACCGGGCGCATACTCAACATACTGTATCTTGTAGCGCAAAACCTGTTGGACCTACCCGTGCTTTACCTGAGCCGCTACATCACCCGCAACAAAGGTCCTTATTATGCAGAATTGCAGAATGCTCGTGTTTCCGGCCAATGGGAGCCCTGGTTAATCTATATGCTTCAGGGTATTTCTGACACTGCTCAGCATACCGCCGGACTGATCAATGACATTAAAAAGCTGATGAAGAGCTATAAACGCATGATTCGGACTGAACAGCCGAAGATGTACCGACAGGAATTACTTAATAACCTGTTCAACCACCCTTACACCAAGATTGAATTTGTGATGGAGGATCTGCAAGTCAGCCGTATAACGGCAACCAAATATCTGGATAATCTGGTAGCCATGGGCTTGCTCAAGAAGGAGAAGCTGGGGCGCATGAATTACTATATTAACCAGTCGCTTTTTGAGTTATTCACACGGTAAAGATGTTAACCATTTCCCAATGCGTATATCTCAGGTCAATCATTTGAACTAACCAGAGGAAGGCTATCCAGAAGATTGAAGGGCTCATTAAACAGTCTGGATTCCTCTACTCTTTTCTGAATCTTTTGAGGTAGAGCATTATATTTTTCAATGGCGTCCCACCGATACTTTTCAGATGAGGCAATAATTTTATCCAGCTTCTGCATCATTTCTTTACCAGACTGAGATGCATATTCGTTAAAAGCCCTAGTGGCTATAAGATAATCGACATATTCTCTTCTTGAACACTCAAAGTGCAGTCTGGAGAATTGATATGCCAAAACAATCTTTAACTCATCTCGCTCCAAACCCAGGCTTTTGATCTTTTCGCTATTTAGTGTTTTCTCGTTTTCTCTACAGTATTCCAGTTTCCTGGATAGGCTTTCTATCGACTCGGCCAATTGCAGAGTCAACGCTGAAGGAATTTCATTAACAGCATTTGCCGAACCCACAACGCATAACAATATAAACGTGATAGCTGTTCTCATTGTAATTTACATCCTTTTGCTACAGCTTTAAAAAAAAGCTCTTGCTCCCTTGATGGACTCATGACCGCCGCCATTGTTGCTGTCTGATAAATTCGCTCTCTTGATATTTTTGGCACGCTCACAAGTGCGTTCGCCAATGTAACGAAGTCAGTGCTCTGGAAAGAATACGCAGCTTTCCACCCGTCATTGCCCAGAAATATATTAAGCATTGTGCCACCGGCCATTATCGGCGTTAGCACCTTCGAGAAATCATAAACATCGCGTATATCTTCTATAGCCTGCTTACCGTAATGATCAAATTTTAAATGACTAATATTCGGACAATCCATGTTGATCTACTCCCTGACTTCAATGCCAATTTCACCATAAAGACCGTAGCGACGCAAAAAGACATAACGCTGAGGAAAACTACTGTAGACCCAGTTCTTCCTTCACATTCTTAAGGGCAACTTTATGTACTTGCCGATAAGATAGGCCGTTTACAAAAACTCGATAAATTCCCGCAATTTGGAAACCGTCTGCGGTAACTGCTGCCTCTGCAACACAGCCAGAAATTCATCCACCCCCATTTGAGGATTCTTCAGCGCCAATCTTTGGGAACGTACCGCCTGGCAACATGCCGGTGCAGCCATATCAAGCTGATAAAAAATAAAGTCATCCGGGTGAATGATATCGATAGCATAATGTTTTAATGCTTCTTCAGGAAAATCCTTTTGATTGAAGGTAACAATTGCATCCGCGTTGCAGCGGATAGCAGCTGCCAATACGTGCCGATCATCCGGATCCGGCAATTCAAGCGTACCTATCAAGGACTCATAACCTGTCACCTTTGCATCGCGAACATGCAAATCCATCAGGTCCCGAGCGCGCTCCAACTTCTCCCTGGAATGATTGCCCTGTCGTAAAACCGCGGTTATCCACTCTTCATGAATATGATCCGACCAGTAGGCTTTAAATAAATCCGTTAATGTCAGGCGCATTAACAGATCCCGCAAAGGTGCCGGGTACAGCACACACGCATCGAAAACTACAGAAAACCGCGCCATAGAAACTCAATAACCCATATCCTCATCCTGAGAAAAAGCAGCTAACTCATCCAATGCTGCTACCCTTTTCTGATCTTCCTTTTCCTTATAGCCAAGCAAGTCTGTTAACAACACCCGTCGGTGGGCCCCAACTTTGCGGAAAGGTATCACACCTTTTTCCAAGAGACCCACCAGAAAAGGCCGACTAACATTGAGAATCTCCGCAGCCTGCTGGGTGCTCACCTCCTGGTGCACCGGAATCAGATTAATCGCATTTCCCCTGGACATCTCTGAGAGAACATCCAGTAGCAACTGCAGTACATGGCCGGGCAACACCAGCTCATCTGATTCACCATTACTCCCTCGCAGTGACAATTGAACCCGCTCTACATCTGCATATTTCGATAAGGTGCGACTAGACTCTTTGGCCTGTTCTACCTCGTCTGGAGTCGGCAAATGAACGATTTTTTGAGTACCCATAGGAATCCCACTCAATGAAACATCTAGATAGATACTTCAGAATCTTAGCATAAACGAAATATTCGAAACATCCGAAATAACAGAACCCGATCCTAATAGACAATCAGACGGTGGGTTAGAGCACATATAGACGGTGACAGATTGCGCGTTTTATAGACACATTCTAAGTATTTAGCTGCAGATAAGCGCATTTCGACACACTTTTAGTCACCCCCCCAAGCACACCCCCCACCACATACACCGTCACCGGCCCTTCAGAACACTCCGCATCCGACGCCAGATTCTCAGTCAGCACCACCACCCTGGCACCATCCTTCTTCACAAAGGTCACCTTATGCACCTGTTTCAACTTAAAGGCGAAATTGACTCTGAAAAATCTACAACGAATTAATCACGAGGCGGGCACAACTGACAAGTGGTTCTCGTTCAAATGTTTTCAAGTAGAATTTCGGCGAGCAGATGCTCAAGCTGTGCCATATCTAATATGTTCTGCTTCCGGGCTCTTCGATACAGGTCTTGAAACAGACCATAATCTGCACTGGTACCTTCGTGTTCGCAGAAGGCTTTGAATTCGACAGGATCACGCTGGTGTTTAATCAATATAGTCGCAGCCTGTATTAACGATTGACGATCCTGCCAATGTATATAGGCTGCCAGACGATCTTTAACCACATCCCTCACAGTCAGAATAGGCACGCTTTTATCAGCCACCGACTGTTGAGTAGTTTCTTTAATCAGTTGATCCCCGACCGATAGCGGCCCTGGAGGGAACTCCACGGTGATATCGGTAGTGTCATTTTCATACACTCTGCCCCGCTTGTGGAATCCGAGTTCTGCCATAGCACGATGTATTGCTTTGGGCGCGCTGTAGTTGGTATTGACCATGTCGATATCCTTGGTGAGATACAGGTTGTCGGTATAGATCTCTACCGCAAGGCCACCTACCAACACCACCTCAATGCCATGGCTTTGCAAGTGCTCCGCTATCAACGCTGTCAGCTCCGTAATGGGTGTATTGCTGAAATCATTCACTGCCCGTTACCCTTTTCGCGCTTACGCACTGGCTTCAGAACCTTGCCCGCTTGCCTTGGTCGAGTACGCTGCACCATCAGCTCGTTGATGATTTCCGCTGGATACGCCTCGGCAGCAGCCTTCAGAAGCTGCTTTAGAGGTTCCATAAAAGGATATCGGGGGTTTAGCTCGTAATTGCGCACCTTACCGATTAGCTGGCTAACGACAACTCCATCGGCTTCCAGGCGTGCCAGCTGTTTTTGGATGGGGTTGGTTGGCACGCCATAAAACCCGGCAATGCTTTTGCCGTAACCATTGCCCCTAAGTAGCAGATATATCAGTATTTTTTCCTGCGTTTCGGCTCGCAGTACGCCTTTCAAAACGAACATTAGCTGCACTCAACCAAACCAACACATGGTTAATATAGACCATTGATTGGTATATTTATACCATTAGTTGGTAAACAGGTATCCTCTGCCTACGAACCATCACCCCCAAGCACATCCCCCACCACATACACCGTCACCGGCCCCTCAGAACACTCCGCATCCGACGCCAGATTCTCAGTCAGCACCACCACCCTGGCACCATCCTTCTTCACAAAGGTCACCTTATGCACCTGAAGATACCGGCCCTCCCCCTTATCCTCAGACGCCAGCCGCTCCACCTGAGTTTTCGAAAACTCAACCGCCTCATTACTCAGCAACCCGGCATTCTTGAGATGCACAAACGCCATACTTGATGCCCAGCTCTCCGGCCCGTCACACGCCGGATGCGCCGCACAGACAGCCAGAGAAACAACCTGCAAAACCACCAAAACAACCATATTTCTGAACATACGATCCATTACTCCACCACCTCCAGAATCCGATCCTGACTGTTCGACACCTTTTCCCTGACCGGCCGGGGCATGATAATACACCCCTCAGACGCCGTGCCCGTGGCATTATCCCCATGGATACGAAACAAGGTGCGCCCCAGCGCATTATGCCCCACAGGATCCAGATCCATTACCACCGGCCCAAGCCCCGTACCGCTCTTGTAGGACGGCCCAATCTGATACTCCTCCCTGGGAATCGTAGTTGTTCTTGCCAATGCCTTTACCGGCATAACCGGTGCCAATCACCACACCGTTATAGCTAAGCTCGCCACTACTCTGATCATATTTCCAGGGCATTGTTAAATTCCGTTTAACTGGTTGATCACGTTAAATACTTTATCAGCATAAAGACTGTAAAGAGGCAAAGGGCACAAAAATCCCTCAAATCCAGGAAATCCCAATAATTTTAAGCACTTCAGGTCTACATAAGGGTAGACCGACTGAGGTTTGCCCAATCCACAAGGAACCAGCAATACCATGGGATCGTTAACAAATGCCCTGACTTCCACAACCGTCCAGCTGGACGAAAGAAGCAGGCGCAAACTGGCCGACATTCAC
>JAWVYU010000294.1:0-6734 GCA_033722575.1 Ketobacteraceae bacterium
AGCCAGAGCCATTGCCAGAATCCGGCAGCAATGGCGCTCAGAATAAAAAAAGCCCAGAGGTAATTCAGCAAGAGGATCCCGTCTTGTTGTTTCGCTGGCTGCGGTTATAAATCAGTGCTGGATATTAACAACGTTGAGCTTCTGCTGGCTATCGTCTTCATCCAGAAAGCGGCTATCCACACGGGTAGGCGGATCTTCCAGAGTGTCATCTTCCGCATCCTGGGTCAGCCCCTGGAAATCGAACAGGGAGGTGTCCGCCAGATGGGACGGCGCCACATTACCGATAGCGCCAAAAATGGTTTCCAGACGCCCGGGATGCTGGCGATCCCAGGTCTGGAGCATGTCCTTGATCACCTTGCGCTGCAGGTTTTCCTGCGATCCGCAAAGATTACAGGGAATAATGGGAAATTCCTTGTAATCGGAAAACCGGATAATGTCCTTTTCGCGGCAGTAAGCCAGGGGCCGGATCACCACGTGTTTGCCGTCGTCGCTTTTCAGTTTGGGAGGCATGGCTTTGAGCTTGCCACCATAGAACATGTTCAGGAACAGGGTTTCCATGATGTCATCGCGGTGGTGGCCCAGCGCGATCCGTGTGGCGCCGATTTCCTCGGCAAAGCTGTAGAGTATGCCCCGCCGCAAACGTGAACACAGCGAGCAGGTGGTTTTGCCTTCCGGGATCAGGCTTTTCACCACGCTGTAGGTGTCCTCTTCCAGAATATGGTAGGGAATCCCCTGCTGCTCCAGGTATTCCGGCAGTACATGCTCCGGAAATCCCGGTTGTTTCTGGTCCAGATTCACCGCTATCAGTTCAAAATTCACCGGGGCGTCGTGCTGCAGGTTACGGAGTATTTCCAGCATGGTGTAAGAGTCCTTGCCACCGGACAGACACACCATAATGCGATCCCCTTCCCCAATCATGTTGAAGTCCTGGATCGCCCGCCCCACCTCACGGCGGAGCTTTTTCTGCAGCTTGTTGAATTGGGTCTTTTCTTTCTTGGCGATGCTGGCGCTCATGTCGCCCCCGTGGGTCAATTGCTGGATTCGCAGCGGTTTTTACCTGATTCGCGGGTTGATGTAAACCAACATAAACAATACCCGAACTTATAACAAACCAATCCAACATATCAGATCACTGCTGACTACACTTAAAGGGTGGGTAAAAGAAGTAAGGAAGTTATCTATGATTCGCATGGTATTGTTTGTACTTGCATTTACGCTCGCCGGGGCCAGCGCCAAATCTGTTTCATCACATAGCGTCGTTACCACGCCAGGGGCCGTGCTGCTTTCCTCTGAAGGCCCTGAAACCTCCGAAAGAAAAAACAAAAAAGACAACAAGTTACAGGAAGAGTTTGAGAAAGCACTTGAGCCGCTGATTGTGTTCAGGAATGCCATTGAGGCCCATCTGCCACAAAAGGAAATCAACGCCATCAAACGCACCGCTTTCCGGATCCTGCTGATCGCACGCCGCTATCTGTAACCGGTTGCCTGTAACCGGTTGCACGCCTGTTCCCCGGGCAGGTCTTATGGCCTGCCTGGGTTAACCAATTTTAACAATATTACACTGACTCCTTTCTCCCGGAACGGTAAACTACAACCTGCACGATCGTCTTAATTGATAAAAAGTCATAAAACCGCAACAGTCGCCGGTTATAAACGGCCGCCTGTCTGCTTGTTAACCACCTCTGTGGTTTGCTGAATTTCCGGGGAAGGAACCATGCGAGAATTAGATCGCCGCCGATTTTTATCATTGCTGGCCACCGGCGCCGCAACGCCATTTGTGATGTCCATGAGTGGATGCGGAGGAGCTGCCAGCAATAGCCAGTCCTCTGATACCGATATCACCGCGCCGAAGCGCCCTTCTGCCAGCCGTTTTACCAATCTAAACCAGGATTCCCAGCGGGTGTTTTCCCTGTCGGTAGCGTCTGGGGACCCCAGCCCTTCCGGAGTGGTGCTCTGGACCCGCGTTGACACCGACGCCTACATGCCCCAATACCCGCTGTATGTCGAAGTATCGGAGGATCCTGAGTTCCAGCGGGTCATTCTGGATCTGACGGTTCAGCCGGAAGAAATCACGTCGCTGCGGGATTACACGGTGAATATCGACCTGGATGGCCTGCTGTTGCCAGGGCGCCGTTATTACTACCGCTTTGTGTACGATAATACTGCCAGCCGCACTGGTCGTTGCCAGACCGCACCCGCCTATGGCACCAATCTGGCGAGCCTGAAAATGGCTGTGCTGACCTGCCAGGATTTCACCAACGGGTATTATGGCGCCCTGGCCGCCGTGGCCCGGGACGATTCCCTTGATTTCGTGATTCATCTGGGTGACTTTATCTATGAGACCGCCGGCGACCCGAGGTTCCAGAGCCTGCCGTTCGAAGACCGCCTGATCGAACTACCCAGTGTGGATTTCCCGGTGGCCATGAACCTGGAGGATTACCGCAAACTGTACCGCTCCTACCGGTCCGATCCGTTCCTGCAGCAGGCCATGGAAAACCATACCTGGATTATTACCCGCGACGACCACGAAACCGGGAACGATGCCTACTGGGACTACAGCACCCACACGCTGGGCCTGCCTGACCATCCCTATACCCTGGAAGCAGAGTTTGCCGGCCACCGCCTTGAACTGCTGAATCAGTTAATGCTGGATTCCCAGCAGGCCTGGCTAGAATACGTACCTGCCCGGGTTACCTATGATCTGGATTCCATGGACCCCCATAAGCGGCTCAAATACTACCGCCATATCCAGCTGGGTGACCTTGTGGACCTGTTTATGCTGGATGGCCGTACCTACCGCACACCCCACCCCTGTGGTGAAAAAGATGTGCTGGAACGCTACGCGCCACTGTTCTGCGCCAACTGGTTCCTGGATCACGACCAGACCATGCTGGGACCTGATCAGCTGGAATGGCTGATCAATGGCTTGTCTGCTTCCTCTGCCCGCTGGCAGTTGCTGGGCAACCAGACGTTTATGGCGCCCATCTGGTTCGGCGGCCAGGCCCAGTCTGATCCTACCCGCAAGGACTTCCGCCGCCCCATCAACGTGGATGCCTGGGATGGATTTGATTACGAGCGGGATATGCTGGCCAGGGAAATCAAGTCGGCAGGTGTGGAGAACATGGTGGTGTTAACCGGCGACCTGCACTCGTACATTGCCTCGCACATCAAGCTGGACTACCTGAACACGGACAAGTCCGACGCGGATAACTTTGTGGCCGTGGAATTCATGACACCGTCAGTCACTTCCGCGGGTTTGCTGGATATGATCGCTGCCAACAATGACGATCCTGCCCTGAAGGCGTTTCTGGACGGAGTGTCCAATGGCCTGATCCGATTGCAGAATCCTCATATCGAATACTTCAATTCCTCAGATCATGGCTATTCCACCGTGGAGTTTACCCCCACCAGCTGTGACTGGAAGTGCTATGCAGTGGACAAGAACATCAACGACGGCACGCAGGAGCCCCGTTTGTTGCGTCATTACCGCAAGCAACAGGGTGTCCACCTTCTGGAAAGAATCCGCGAGGCCTGATCGCAGGGTTCTGCATGTTTCATGGCAAGACCAGGGGCTCTCCCAGGGAGCCCCTGGTCTTAGCCGGCGTCCGGTTACTTCAATTCCCGGGAAGACTTACCCAGAACATGCCGCGCAACAATCAGCTGTTGAATTTGCTGGGTGCCCTCGAATATATCGATGATTTTTGAATCACGGGCAAACTTCTCCAGCAGCTGGTGCTCGCTGTAACCCAGAGAACCACAGATCTCCACGCAGCGCAGGGTAATTTCATTGCCGATCCGCCCTGCCTTGGCTTTACAGATGGAGGCTTCCTTGGAATTGGGCTGTTTGTTATCAGCCATCCAGGCGGCTTTCAGGGTCAGCAGGCGCGCAGACTCCAGCTCGGCTTCCATGCGGTAAATCTCTGCTTCCAACGCGGTACAACTCGCATAGTCATTCTCATAATCCGCCGTCACGCCCTCGGCCTCCAGAATATCCCGGGTGATTTCCAGTGCCCCCCGGGCCACCCCCAGGGCCATGGCAGCCACCTGGGGCCGCGTATTGTCAAAGGTCTGCATCACCCCGCCAAAGGCTTTTTTGCGGGCCTCTGCGGTGTCGGCAATCTCGGGAGACCCCAGAATATTTTCCTTTGGAATCCGGCAGTCCGTGAACCTGATGGCAGCGGTATCCGAAACACGCAAACCCATTTTGTCCTCACAACGCACCACCTCCATGCCGGGCGTGCCTTTTTCCACCACAAAGGATTTGATGGCGGCTTTGCCTTTGGATTTATCCAGGGTTGCCCACACCACCACCGCATCGCCGCGGTCGCCGGCAGTGGCAAAGATTTTCTCACCGTTAATCACCCACTCATCGCCATCCGGCACCGCAGTGGTCTGCACCGCTGCGGAATCGGAACCGCAGCCGGGTTCAGTGATTGCCATGGCACAATAGAGCTTGCCGAATTTTTCCTTCTGCTCTTTGGTGCCAACTGCCGCAATGGCCGCGTTACCCAACCCGGCCCCGGGAATGGACAGGGTCAACCCGGTGCACCCCCAGCACATTTCTTCCATGGACACGATACCCATCATATTGGAGCCGTTTTTTACCCCTTCGCCAGCGGATTCCTTTGCACCGGCTCGGGCACCTCCGGCCGCCGCCAGCATCTGGCCCACCGGCTTTAGTTCCTCTGGTGTCGGGCAATGTTCAATGCGGTCGTATTTGCGGGCAATGGGCCGGAATACAGTAGCCGCCAGCTGGTGGGTCATGGCCTGCGCCTGGGTCAGTTTTTTTGGAAGTTCCAGATTAATCATGTGTATTCACCCCTTGCCTAAATCACTGCAACGCCCTGAAGAATTCCCACAGCCCGCAGGTTGCGGTACCACATTTCCACCGGGTGTTCGCGGATAAACCCGTGGCCACCCAGCAACTGCACGCCATTGGTACCGATTTCCATGGACCGCTGCCCGCAGATAAGCCGGGCCTGACAGGCTTCACGATGGAACGACAGCCCCTGCTCAGCCCGGGAAGCGGCCCGGTAAACCATCAGCCGCATGGCATCCAGTTCAATTGCCATATCCGCCACCATAAAAGCAACGGACTGGCGGTTGGAGATGGGCTCACCAAAAGCCACCCGTTCATTCACGTAGGGCACCACGTAATCCAGTACCGCCTGACAACAACCTACCGCAGTGGCGCACAGCCCCAGCGATGCGAGATCCTGAAAACGCTGCAACGCAAAAGGCTGATCTTCCGAGCCAATCCGCGCTGCTGCCGGAACTGCCACATCCTGCAGGGTTACGCGACCCAGTGACAGGGGTCTTAATCCCATAAAAGGCTCACTCTCCACCACCAGGCCGTCGGCGCCGGCAGGAACCACAAAGCCACACACGCCCTCGCCCTCAACCGTGGCGATAACCAGTATCTGTTCGCTGGTGTCCGCCAGCGGCACCATGGTTTTTACACCGTTAAGAACATAGCTGGAGCCCTCCTTGCGGGCTTTGGTAGCAAGTGTTCTGGCACTGAAGGTAGCCCTGGGTTCCATAAAAGCAATGGTGGCTGCCTTGAATGCCTCATCCGCCATCGGCGTCAGAAACTGTTCCTGTTGCTCTTCCGTCGCGTTATCCAACAGGGTGTTCACAAAGGTCAGAGGGGTCAGCGCACCGATAGCCAGAGACATATCCCCATAACCCAGGTCTTCCCCATTGAGCATATTGGCAATGGGTGAGCGGGGTTCGCCGGCACCGCCGAGGTGTTCGGGGATGGGGAGAATGGTCAGCCCCAGCGCCATGGTTTTCTGGTAAAAGCCCTCCGGTGCAGCTGCGGACTCGTCAGCGGCCCGGGCAATCGGTTTAAGCTCCTGCTGCGCAAACCGGCGCATGGCTTCCCGGGTGATCCGCTGCTCTTCAGTCAAGGTAAGGTCAAACAATGGTTCAGACATCTGTCAGGCACCCCTGATTATTGTTATTCGGTGTTTCCCTCTGGTTCGCTGGAAGCTACCAAGCAAACGATTGTTTTAATCCTGCCCAACCGATGTCACGAAATCAAGACATTTAATACTCATCGGTCACGGAGAAAAGGTGGGAATGGTAGTGGATCAGTACTGCAGTGAAAGGTTCTTGAGCAGCTCGTCCATGGATTGCCAGCCGGGATAAGCCTGGTCCATCAAACTGTAAAAGCGGCGGGAATGATTGAATTCGAGTAAATGGCAGAGCTCGTGCACAATCACAGCATCAATACATTCCAGGAGATACCGTACCAGGTGAGTGTTAAGGGTAATCAGGCCCCGCCGGCTGCAACTCCCCCAGCGGCTTTTCATTTTTCTCAGCGCGATTGTAGAACCCGGTAAATCCCAGTCAGCCAGCTCCTGACGCCAAAAACCATGGCGCTCACTGAAGAGCTTTTCCGCCTCACGCCGATACCAGCGTTCCAGGGCGCGCTCCACCGCTTCCGGGGAATCCTGACGCAAACGCAGGGGAATTACCGGCTCAGCGACGTCATTTGTTGCTTTGGAAAAGGTCAGTCGGTGGCGCTCTCCCAGGAAATAATGCTCAGCTCCCTCCCGATATATCAGCCGGTGTGGCGATGGCAGTTGCTGCCACTCCGCCTGTTTGCGCACGATCCAGTCTCGCTTGTCACTCACAAAGGCCCGGATCATGGATTCCGGCGCCTTTCTGGGTGCCCTTACTTCCACGTCGCCATTTCTGAATACATGAATTGCTACGGTTTTCCGGCGACT
>JAWVYU010000295.1:0-6667 GCA_033722575.1 Ketobacteraceae bacterium
CGGAAAATGGTGCCCGTATCGGGGTATTGCCACGCTATGCTGAGGGCCGGGAAATCCGCTGGTTCGATATTGAGCCGGGTATGGTCTTCCATGTGATGAACGCCTTCGAGGACGGCGATGACATTGTGCTGGACGCCTGCCGCTCGGCACAAACCACGATGTTGCAGGAGGCTTCAGATCCCGAAAAGGATTTTGCCCGACCCTATCGCTGGCGGCTGAACCTGGTGACGGGTGCAGTGACGGAGGGAGCTTTTTCTGCAACACGGTGCGAATTTCCCCGAATCAATGAGTCCAGGCTGGGACGCAATTACCGGTATTGCTGGGCCTCGCGGTTTGCCGATTCCCCGTTGCCGCTGTTTGATGCCTTCGTCAGATTTGATCGGGATACCGGCCGGGAGCAGGTGTACGAACTGGGACCTGATAGCTATATGGGCGAAGCGGTGTTTGCACCTCGGGTCGATGCGCAAGCCGAAGACGATGGCTGGGTGATTGGTTTTGTCCGGGATGAAGGCCGCGGTGTAAGCGAATGCTGGATCATGGACGCCAGTGACTATAGTTGCGGCCCGGTTGCCAGAATCACCATACCGGTTCGCGTTCCCTACGGATTTCATACCGGTTGGGTGGCTGCAGATCAATTGGCCCATCCCCGGTAGTCCTGGATTTTACCCCGGCGCATGCCTTTATTTTGGCTTTGTGACGATGTAATTTGCTTATACTGGATCTGTTGACTGCCTGGGGGAAGTGCATGAACATCGCGATGCTGCACGAGGCCATTGCCCGCGCGATACCTGAGCACAAATGCATTGTTTTCCGGGACCGGGAGTTCAGCTGGGCTGAGGTAACCGAGCGTACCCGTCGTCTCGCGGCCCTGTTCCGGGCCCATGGGCTGGGTTGTCACCGGGAGCGCGCCTTGCTGAAGAACTGGGAATCCGGCCAGGATCACGTGGGCCTGTATCTGTATAACGGGAATGAATACCTGGAAGGGATCCTGGGCTGCTTCAAATCCCGCACAGTACCCTTCAACGTCAACTATCGCTATGTTGAGGAAGAGCTTCTTTACCTGTTTGAAAACGCCAATGCCAAAGCCATTGTGTTTCACGGCCGGTTTGCACCCCAGATAGCGAAAATCAAAAAAAGATTACCGGAAGTCAGGTTATGGCTACAGGTTCAGGATGACAGCCGGCAGCCACTGATTGAAGGCGCGCTGGATTACGAATCGGCACTGGCCTCTGTCCCATCATCCTGTCCAACTCAGGACCTGAGCGGCGACGATCTTTATATGGTTTACACCGGCGGCACCACCGGCATGCCCAAAGGCGTGTTGTGGCGCCAGAGTGATCTGTTTTACTCCTCGCTGGTCAAAGGCAGTGAGCCAGGCAGCATAGATGCCATCGTTGCCGAAATACGCTCCCACCATGCAGCCCGCCCGGCGCCCGTGGGGCTGCCATCGCCACCCCTCATGCACGCCACCGCCCAGTGGATTGCCATGGCGCTCTGGGTTATGGGCGGCACCGTGGTGCTGCAGTCCAGGCCGGAGTCACTGGACCCGGATGATATCTGGCAGTGTGTAGAGAGGCATGGGGTAAACTCCCTCACTATTGTGGGGGATGCGTTTGCGGTGCCCTTGCTGCAACAGCTCGAAAAAAAACACTATGACCTGTCCTGTCTCAGGCTTATCGCGTCCGGCGGTGCCATTCTTTCACCCTCGAAAAAGCAGGCGCTGCTGGACAGACTTCCCCATGTTACCCTGCTGGATGCCCTGGGTTCATCGGAAACCGGCACGCAGGCAAGCCAGTTGCTCAAGCGCGGGCAGAAGGTAACCAGTGGTGATTTCGCCATGAAACAGGGGTCGGTGGTGCTGACAGCCGACAAACAGGGGCTTATGGCTGCCGGTTCCAGTCAGAAAGGATGGGCTGCACGGCAGGGCCATGTGCCCTTGGGTTACTATCGCGACGAAGCCAAGACCCGTAGCACCTTTCCTGTCATTGATGGCACCCGCTATGCTGTACCGGGTGACCGGGCCTATTGTCGTGCGGATGGCAGTATGCAGCTGCTGGGCCGGGATTCCGTCACCATCGTTACCGGTGGTGAAAAAGTGTTTGCTGAAGAGGTGGAACAGGCCCTGAAACATCATCCGGCTATTTATGACGTGGTGGTAGTGGGAACGCCCAGTGAGCGTTGGGGGCAGCAGGTGACGGCGCTGGTCTCGCTCTGTGAGGGTGTCTCTCCCAGTGACGGGCTGGAGCTACAGTGGCAGGAAGTGGCCAGACGCCATGTTGCCGGCTATAAAGTGCCGAAAATCTTTCTCTCGGTACCTGAAATTGTCCGGGCCCCGAGCGGCAAACCGGATTATCGCTGGGCTAAATGCACCGCCGAAGCCCTGTTGGCGGGTCGTTAGCCGGAATTCACCTGAATTCTCGTTTATTCACAGAAGTTTACGCCAGCTTTTACTGCCTTGGGCTACACTGATAAGGTGGCGTTTCTTCTCATCCCGGTAGTGATTGATTTGCGATTTTCCAGGCCCAGAAAACATGATTGGTACCTGACCCTGCCAGGACTTGCCTTGTTATGGCTTGTCCAGTGTACCAGTGCCTGGTCGTTACCACTGGATTTTCCCGAGGGGCAGGAGCATATACGCATTGGCTCCAAGGGTTTGGTGTACGTGGACGAAAGCGGTGGGTTGTCTGTAGAAGAGGTCAGGTCGCTCCCGGAGTCCGCCTGGTCAGTCAATTCATCCGATACCATCAATCTTGGCTTTCTCAGAAAACCGGTTTGGATTCGGTTCGATATCAGTGTTCCGGAGGGGCAGGGGGGCAGTTACCTGCTGGAACAGGACTATCCGCTCATCGACAGCTTCCATCAATACCTGTTCAGGGGGCAGCAACTGCTACAGCACTGGCATGTGGGCGATATGGTATCTCTCGACAACCGGCCGGTGGCACACCGCAATTTTGTTTTTCCGCTGACACTCGAGGATCACGGTCATTATCAGCTGCTGGCACGTGTCCAGAACACTGAAGCCATGCAGATAACCTACAAACTCTGGAAAGAAGATGCCTTCTACGTGTTTGACAGGCTGCGAGCTATTATTGATGGCTCCTTCTACGGCCTGTTGCTGATCATGGCATTTTACAACCTCTTCCTGTTTTTCCTGATTCGCAGCAGCGCCTATATCCACTATGTACTGTTTGTGCTGTCGATGTTCCTGTTTTTCTTCTCCCAAAAGGGGGATCTTTATTTCTGGTATTTGGGCGAGCATGTGCTGGTGGCCCATTACAGTATTCCTCTGATCCTGATTTTATGCGCCGTGGAGGGTCTTAATTTTTTTGCCAGTTTTCTGGAACTGAAACAACGCCTGCCGCGAGCCAACAGGATTCTGCACGGATTTTTCTTTCTGATTGCGCTGAATACCCTTGGTTTTTTACTGGTGGATTACCAGATAGCCATCAAGGCACTGATCGTGCTGATTGCGCTTAGCGGTACTTTCGGGGTGATTTGTTCGATCATTCTGAGTCGCAGAGGCTATGGGGCGGCTAAAGTCTTTCTGTTTGCCTGGGCGATTCTGATTGTGGGCATTTTATGGAACACTCTGGCCAAGCTCGGCTTTTTCTATAATGAATTTATTGTGGAGTTCGGATTGCGGCTGGGAATATCCCTTGAGGTTGTGATTTTTTCTGCTGCCTTGTCTTCCCGTCTGAATGAAGAGCGGAAGAAACGCTTTGAGGCAGAAAAGAAAGAGCTTGAGGCGGCACAGCGTGTCACCCTGGCGGAGCGTGAAGCAAAGGCAAAATCGGAATTCCTTGCCACCATGAGCCATGAAATCCGCACTCCCATGAACGGTGTGATAGGGATGGCCGAAATGCTGAAAGACACACCGCTTACCCACGAGCAGTTGCGCTACACCACCACGTTGCAGCATTCAGGTAAGGCTCTGCTGACAATTCTTAATGACATTCTTGATCTGTCCAAGATTGAAGCGGGGAAGATGGAGCTGGAGCCCCTGGAATTCAGTATTGATGAATTGATCGACGAGTGCTTTGCCGTATTCTCCATGCGCATACAGGAGAAAAATCTCGATGCCTACGGCATCATCGATCATGATGTGCCCCGTAATCTGACATCTGACCCAACCCGGCTGCGGCAGGTATTGCTTAACCTCATGGGCAATGGTTTGAAATTTACCGAGAAGGGCAACCTGATAATTCATGTGTTTTGCGATCCGGATGACAGGGATAAAGTCCGCTTCCGCATTTCCGATACTGGCATTGGCATACCGGAAGAACAGCAGAGAAAGCTGTTTGCTGCGTTTACTCAGGCTGATGCTTCCACTACCCGAAAATTCGGGGGAACCGGGTTGGGGCTGGCAATATCCAAGCGCCTGATCGAGTTGCTGGGTGGTGCCATTACATTGAAAAGCGAGGTTAACAAGGGTACCTCGTTTGAGTTCAGTATCTACAGTCAGTACTGTCCTATCGAACAAACGGTTGACCCGGGGGAGGCAACCATGCGCCTCGAAACGCCAGCGGATTTCAGCCGCATTTTCTATTGTGGCGACGACCCGGTGTTGAATCAGTTTCTGGTGCAAACGGCCAAGCGTCTGAATCTGGGTTTTATAGGTGTGAGCAAAAAAGAACTGCAGTCACTGGAACAGCCATTGGAGAATGACTTGCTT
Source organism: Ketobacteraceae bacterium (assembly GCA_033722575.1). Lineage (GTDB taxonomy): Bacteria > Pseudomonadota > Gammaproteobacteria > Pseudomonadales > Ketobacteraceae. The sequence goes on from JAWVYU010000295.1 coordinate 4,673, forward strand.
GTGGTAGCCCGGGGTATACTGACCGAGGCGGATATCAACGCTTGTCACCTGGCGCTGTGGAATAAAGTTTTTCTGCAGGAAACATTTCCTGGCTTCAAGCGGTTGCCCAATCCGCTAACCAGTGTGGAGTTACTGGAGAGCCTGCGGTTGTTTAACCAGCAGGGCGAAGGCTCTAGTAAAGTGCATGGCTTGCCGCAATTTGATCTGCAGGTGGCGGTGGCAGAAGATAACACCGTGAACCAGATGGTGATCAAGTCGATGCTGAAGAAATTCGGTATCGATCCGGTTATAGCCAATAACGGAGTGGAAATGGTGGATCTCATCCGGCGCAGGCCGGAAGGTTTTGATCTGATACTGATGGACTGTGAGATGCCTGAAATGGACGGCCTGCAGGCAACCACCCTGATCAATGAGATTTGCAGTGAACGGGATGCAGAGCCGCCGATCATTATCGGCCTGAGCGCCCATGCCCTGCAAAGCTTCCAGGACAATGCGATCGCGGCGGGAATGCGGGCCTTTCTTACCAAGCCCATCGTTAAAGACGACCTGGAAAAAGAGCTGAAGCGGCATTTTGCCACCGCCTTACAGCACCCGGCCACATTTTCGGATCAGTAATGTTGGCCCCATAGCGGTCGTTGGCGTCAGAAATACCTGTATCTACTCTCGCAAAAGCTCACCCTTGTTAATTTAGAAGTCAAAATAATGACGACTGAGGTTTTCTGTTATGTCGGCATTCAAATGGCATAGAGGTCAGGTCCCGCGGGCTGAGAACGGAATCACAAAGCCGCCTGTTTTTTAAATTCTTTTTATCTTGATAATCATATCAGCATAACCAAAAGTTGCTTGCCTAATATAAAAACATTAAAAAACAGATAGATAAGACTGTTACCGAGTGTAATATCCGGTTACAAGCCAGATACAAAAAAGATGACTAATTTTTATCCGGCGCTATAGTGAGTCCTATCGTCAATGAACGATTTGCGCACAGGAAACGCTTCGTAAGACAAGCTCAGGTCGCTTGTTGGTCCCTGACCAAAGAAGCAAAAAAGCGTCAAATTTCGTTTTTATGACGATAACTGCATCAATAGTCATGTGGTCTCAGCCGGTAATCAGGAGTCAGTAGTATGTTTTTCACCCCAAAGCAATCTTTACCAGTGGTCGCTGTCGTGGTTTCTCTTCTTTTAGGTGGTTGCGGAGGGGGCGGCTCAAGCAGCTCTGGCTCGGACCCTGCTAATCCTTCGTCAGCTAACCAGAATACCGGTTTCTCTCAGCAGGCAGAGCCTGTTCTGCAGGGCCAGTTTGTGGACAGCGCTGTGTCCGGGCTCTGGTACGAGACTGCGACACAATCCGGGTTTACCGATGAAAACGGTTTCTTCAATTTCCTTGCGGGTGAATCTGTCAGTTTTTACCTTGGCCAGACTTTGCTGGGTACTGTCGACGCCAAGTCGCTGGTGACGCCGCTGGATATGCTGTCGGATGATGACCACCCTGACAAACTGCAGAATATGCTGCGTATACTCCAGACCCTGGATGCAGACGCGGATACCAGCAACGGGATCGCGATTAATCAGGTGACCAATGACTACCTGTCCCAGTTCACCCTGCCGCTGAATGATCCTGCGTTTCTGTTTCAGGCAAGTACCGCGGTCAACGACCTGATTGCGGCAGTAACCAATGGCAGCGGCCTGATCAATGCGGTTGACTCCTTTGTACATTTTCGTGAAACCCTGCTGTCTGCCCGTCGTGACACTCAGGGCGAGATAGTGCTCAATTTCCTTAATACCACCTGGGATGCCAAAATTCGCTCTTCAGTGTGCGCAGCGGATGAAACCGCCTCTCTGGTATATAACTTCAACATTCTGGGCGTGACTTCCATGGGGCAGCATCGACTGGTGGAAGTAGAGGACGACCTCGGTGGCATTAGCTGTGAAGCAGTCGGTAACGGTATCCGCTTTAACACCTATGAAACCGATGCGATCTTTGCCTGCGCCAACG
>JAWVYU010000296.1:0-6646 GCA_033722575.1 Ketobacteraceae bacterium
CACCGTCACGCAGCAACATACCGAAACCACCGAAGTACGGGAACAGTACGCGGTTTACCAGGAAGCCGGGGCAGTCGTTCACAACAACCGGGGTTTTGCCCATTTTCTTGGCGTAGGCAACGGTGGTGGCAACGGCTTCGTCAGAAGATTTCTCACCACGAATAACTTCCACCAGCGGCATCATGTGCACCGGATTGAAGAAGTGCATACCCACGAAGTTTTCCGGTTTTTCCAGAGCTTCCGCCAGATGGGTAATGGAGATAGTGGAGGTGTTGGACGCCAGAATGGTGCCTTCCTTCACGTTTTTCTCGGTTTCAGCCAGCACAGACTGTTTTACTTTGGGATTCTCGACAACCGCCTCCACCACGATGTCCACTTCGCCGAAATCACCATAGTTCAGGGTCGGGCGGATGGAAGAAAGCACTTCACCCATTTTCTCGGGTGTCATTTTCTTCTTGTTAACGCGCTTGGACAGCAGCTTGGTGGCCTCGCCCATGCCCAGCTCCAGGGCAGGCTCAGCGATGTCTTTCATAATGATTGGCGTGCCTTTATAGGCTGACTGGTAGGCAATACCACCACCCATAATGCCGGCACCCAGAACCGCAGCCTGCTTGACCGGCCTGGCTTTTTTCTCCCAGTCGGAAGTGGTTTTCTTCAGTGCCTGATCGTTCAGGAACAGGCCAACCAGGCTCTCAGCCACGGAGGTCTTGGCCAGCTTGGCAAAGCCTTTGGCTTCCACTTCCAGGGCCTTGTCGCGATTCATGCCAGCGGCCTGCTGCATGGTCTGCACCGCAGCGATGGGCGCAGGATAATTGCGGCCGGCCTGCTGCATCACCATGGCGGTACAGGTCTGGAAAGACATCATGTTTTCCATGGGCGGCAGCTTGAGCGGCTCCTGCTTTTCAGCCCGCTTCGCCTTGTAATCGATTTTGCCTTCCACACATTCCTTTACCAGGGAAACGGCAGCTTCCTTGAGTTTTTCCGGGGCTACAACCGCATCCACCACACCGTCTTTCAGTGCTTTTTCGGGTTTGTGCTGGCCACCGGCGGCAATCCACTCAACGGCATTGTCCACACCGATCAGGCGCGGCATGCGCACGGTGCCACCGAAACCGGGGTAAATACCCAGCTTGGTTTCCGGCAAGCCGACCTGGGCTGCGGTGGACATAACACGGTAATCCGCGGCCAGACACATTTCCAGACCGCCACCCAGGGCAATACCATTGATGGCAGCCACTGTGGGGAACGGCAGATCCTCAAACGCATTAAAGACTTCGTTGGCTTTCAGTGCCCAGCCTGCCAGTTCATCTTCTGGCAGCTTGAACAGCTCGGTGAATTCGGTGATATCGGCACCGACGATGAATACGTCCTTGGCACTGGTTACAATCAGGCCTTTGACAGAACTATCAGCGCCAACCGCTTCCACGGCAGCCCGCAGATCATCGATGGTGGCACGATTGAATTTGTTTACTGACTCGCCTTGCAAGTCAAAATTGAGTTCGACGATGCCGTCCTCTAACGGTTTGACCGTTACGGCTTTGCCTTCATATATCATCAACTGTTCTCCCAGGGTTGACGAATTAGTATGACTACCGGGTTCTAAAGCCCGGCATTGATGGAGAGGCCACGAATACTGCGATATCACACCCTTTTTGGCAAGCTTTTTGGCGAAAAGTGGCGGTTATTGCCAACTCCGCTGACGCGAACGTCATACAAAGATAACTGACTGAAAAGTCGGGCTAATTCACCTGTATTTGCCCTGGTGCGGCAAGGTAGCCGGAGGCCTTTACGGAAAAGGGATATGGAGCGCCGTGGCGGCCTACAGCCCAGGCGGCTGTGCACCTGCTGCAGGCTTACTGGCAGAAGGAATTCCCTGCCTGACTGTTCCTTGCCAAGCAGGGCCGGGATCAGGTGGTGACAGAAAAATCGAAGTCCATGGATTCCTGCGGAGGCTGAAGGAAATAGCCCTGAAACAGGGCAACACCTTTCTGCAATGCCAGTGACAGATTACTGGTGGTTTCCACAAAGCTGGCCAGGGTACTGACTTCCATTTTATTGGCCTTGTCGATGATGCTGTCCAGGCGCAGGTCACGTTCATCATGGCTGCCAATGGCCGCCAGATATTCCCGATCCAGTTTCACATAGTCCACTTCGATATAATCCAGCAGCTTGAGAGACTGCGGTTTACTGCCAAAATTCTCTATGCAGACACAGGCTCCCTGCTCCCGCACAAAATTAATAAATGCCTGGGCCTCGGCAAAGTTGCTCATCACGGATTCTTCCCGCACCTCAAACACACAGCGCTCGATGGGCGCATCGGTAACCGAAAGGATTTTACCCAGCCAATCAATAAAGGACTTGTCAGCGATGGTTTCGGCGCACACCTTGATAAAGAACTTCAGCTCCTTGCGATCCGCCATGCTGTCCGTCATTACCCGTAACGCGCGGTTAATGACCCAGCGATCCAGGAAACGTTTCACGTTCGCCGGGGCATCGGACGTCAGGAAGGAGGTGGGGCTTAAAAGATTTTCGCCTTCCCTCAGGCGCATCAGTACCTCGTAGCGCTCAAATCCATCCCCCTCCATACTCACAATGGGCTGGAACAGCAAGGTAAGGCGCTCTTCATCCATGGCCTGTTTCAGGCGTTTGGCGATAGGGTTTTTATTTTCCGATTCTTTTTTATGACGTGCCGTCAGCACCGGGGTAGCCGGTTCAGCCGCCGGAGCGGCTGCTCCATTCTGGATGCTGATGGAGCCAATGGCCGAGTTGACGGTTTTCAGCACGTCGCGATCCTTGAGCAGAGAAATACCCACCCTGGCACTCAGCCGTGAATCCGACATTACCCCCAGGCCGTACTGCTCCACCTGCTTCTTCACCGACCATTCAATCTGACGATAGGCCGCCGCTTCTTCCCGGCTGGCAAAGATCAGATACTCATTATCGCTGAGTGTGGTCACCAGATCATCCGGGCCCAGCACCGATACGAACCGGTGAGCAATCTGCTTTCTCAGATCCCCGATCCGGGAAATGCCCAGCGCCTCGGTGATTTCGCGCAGATAATCCAGGCGCACATACAAGAGCGCGCTGGGCACCGCATTGCGGCCCTGTTCGCGACAGCGCTTTTCCACTTCCTGGTAGAAGGAACGGCGCAACATTAATCCCGATTCCGGATCTATGGTTTTCAGGTAATCTTCATTGAAATGCTTGCGGCGATACTGCAGGGTACGGGATTCCAGACGCATGATGAGCAGTTGCTTGTCCACGTTACTCTGGTAAACATCCGATGCTGCCACCGATATCAGACGCATCAGGGGTTCGTTATAGTGGTAGTTGGAGCGCAGTATCACGGTGAGCGGCAGCTCTGATAAATAATGGTCCTGGCCGATAATGGCCAGGCTGCGCATCAGGGTTTTCTCATCACCGCTATCCACCAGCAGCAGCCCGTCCACGGCCTTTTCCGGCGCCACAAAGGGCAACTGACTGAGCTTTTCGCACTGCATCAGCTGACAGTCAGAACCGGAAAACAACTCAGCCGTTTCCTTGACCGGCGCGGATTTGGGATCTCCCAGCACCATCAGCTTCATGGGCTGAGCCAGCGAAACCTGACGCAAGCCGTGAAGCTCCGCCGCCAGGGCCGGTGCAAAACAAGGCAAAGGGACATAGTGATTGGCACCCGATGAAGCTGCCAGCACCCGGTTCTGGGGTGTATCTTCCCTGGCCAGCACATAACAGGGAATGCCACCTTCATCAATACGAATCAGCTGCCGCAGACTTTCCAGGAAAGCCTGGGATTCGTCCTCGGCATTTAATACCACCAGGGCAGCGGAGGGTTTCTGCAGGCGGCACAGACGCTCCAGTTCGTGCCAGTCCACCAGGGGAAACACGTTAAAACCCTGACCTTTAAGGTCAACCGACAGTTCGGCAGCGGTATCCTTCCGGGTATCCAGAATATAAATACGGGGGGCCAGATGCTTGCGGGCGATCTGGCTGACACGGGCACCGTTCACCGCCTTTTGATTAGCCAGGGCTTCATCAATCAGACCGTTAACGGTTTTATTGAGGGCACCGACACAGGAATCCATGTAGCTGCGTATGGAGTCTGTATAGTTGTCCGGATGACGCCCCATGGCAATGAGGGTTCCCTCAATTTCCGCCATCAGTTCGTAGACAGCATTGAATCCATGGGATTCCGCGAGCCTGGCTTCGTCATGTATCAGGTGACTGAACTGCAGCATCACTTCCGGTGCGAAGTTTTTTTCCAGCAGTGCCAGCCAGTGGGATTCAATCCCCTTGATTCGTTGTGCTAATCCGTGAAGATAGCGATGATCCTTTCGCTCAAGATCCAGTTGCTCTATCTTGTTCACATCAACACTAGCATCTATTTCTAGCATCGGTGACCACCCCAAGTCGTTATCCTCATCATTTTTGTTATGCTTATAACTCAATGATTGTACCCCAACTGATCATAAAATAAACTAATCTTTGTATGTAGCACCGGCCTGTCACCAAATACCAAAGCCAGGAGCCAAGTCGGCTTAGGCAGAGCCAGGCGGGTTAGACGGCTGCCAGAGCATTCCCTGACGCCTTTTGATATGATGCCGCCGATTTTAACGTTTAACGGCACGGGTTTACATCAGTCATTATGCAGACTCTAACAAAATTAATGGAAGTATCCGGCGCACAATACCGGATATTTGATCTTGGACGCTCGGTCAGAAAGATAGATAAGGACACTTTCGGAAAATTTGAGGCCACCGATATTCCCTACCCTTACCCCATGCAGGGTCATGCCTGGTTTGCCTTGCTGTTCTGGTCGCCGGAAAAAAAAGAAGAACACCAGATCTGGTTTATCAAATTCCCGTTGGATGAACAGGGCCTGTTAAAACAGGCCTGCCGGGATGATTTTCTGCAGCGCACCCTGGCGGAAGTGGCCGGGCAGCAAAACGACGCTAATGACCTGCAGGAGTCACCTGATAACCCCTGGGGCTTTACGCCACGACAGGACAAAATGGCCACGATTCATGCCAAGGGCAGCCTGGCCATGGGTCTGGAACCCAGTCAGTTTTACCAGCCGGTGCGGGAATTTCTGAAAAAGCCCTCAAACGACTGGCAACATCTGGGGGTTCAGGGCATTGCCGATTTCTGTGCGCGCCTTGACGCTGATGACAACACTGACATTCTGCTGCAGGCCATGCCTTCCCTGCCTGATGAATTCCTGATCCAGATACTCCCGCAACTGGAAAACGAAGTGATCAGCCATCAGCTGGGCGAGGCGATTGTCAGGCGCTGCTCTGGCACCGATAGCCCCAATCTGATGTCCGCCGCCATTCGCGCTCTTTCCCAGTGCCGTGGCGACAGCCTGGAAAAGTATGTGACAGAGGCACTGAATTCGCCACACCAGAATAACGTGGAAGTGCTGGTGGCCATCAGTGGCCGGGCCTGGGATGTGCTGCACAATGAGGCGGTTGCCCTTGCCTTTCTGGAAGCCCTGGCACGCAATGATGCGGGACAGGAGGGTTTCAATCATATCCTCAGGGATGTGCTTTATCTGCCACACATTGGCGCGGTCATCCGGGAGGCGTTCCGCTCCGAACAACGATCCGACGCATTGATCGACACGCTGGGGAAATTTCTGAAAAATGTCCATTGATGAACCCTGTCCCTGTGGCAGCGGCACTCCCTATGCAGACTGCTGCCACCCTTTCCACAAAGGAGCAAGAAAACCTGCCACCGCCGAGGCCCTGATGCGTTCCCGTTACAGTGCCTTCGTGAAGCAGCTGCCGGATTATCTGCTGGCCACTCGGCATCCCGACAAAAAACACCTGGATTCTGAAGCGCAGCTCAGGAAAAGCTTCACCGGTACGCACTGGCTGGGACTGAGAATTCTGAAAACCGAAAAGGGTGGTATTCGGGACAGTACAGGGCATGTCAGTTTCGCCGCCAGTTATCGCAAGGATGACAGGGAAGACACCCTGTTCGAGCGGTCACGGTTCGAGAAAATCGCGGATCAGTGGTTCTATGCGGACGGCGATTTCAATATTGGCCGCAACGATCCCTGCTGGTGTGGCAGCGGCAAAAAATACAAGAAATGTCATGGTGCCTGATGTCGTGAAGCCCCGACGCACAGGTCGCCATAAGCCGGCAAGACATCAGCAACAGTTTTCAAGCAAATCCGCCAACCGCCTCAGTTGCGCCGCCACCTCCCGGTTCCGGAACCTGTAAAGTACTTCCTTACCCTGCTTTTCAGCGCTGACGATACCGCTTTCCTTTAGCGTCTTCAGGTGGCGCGATACTACCGAAATACTTTGCGGGCAGCAGGCCGCAATGTCGGTAACGGTTTTCCCGTTGCCGATTCTGATCAGCTGCATCAGCACAGACAGCCGGGAACCGTCACTGAGCGCCTTGAAAAACTGACTGTCCAGCAGCTCGCTGAAGTCTGGTACCTGTCCGTTAGCCTGGTTCATCTGCCTGTACCCCTCCGGAAAAATTACTTTGCGATCATCTCAGAAAACCATTGTGACAGCCATTATTGCATATTTGCGCAAACATGCAATAATGGCTGTCACAATAACCTTGTACGGAGAAAAACCATGAACTACCTGTTGGACTACTGGGATGCCGTGGCGATTGGCAGCCTGTATTTCGG
>JAWVYU010000297.1:0-6635 GCA_033722575.1 Ketobacteraceae bacterium
CCCGGCTGATGGGATAAAGCTGGTTACTCTCGATGCCCCGTTCCTGCAGAAACTGCTGGAACGGTTCTGCCTCATCAGGCAGCACGTTCATCACGAAATGGTTTGTGGCATTTTCCGGCAACTGTGATTGCCAGGTCACCAGCAGGTCGGTGCGGATCATAACCACCAGTGACTTGGCCATAAGCGTGGTGCCAAAGGCCAGGGTCTGCCAGCGGGATTCGGCCTGGCGGCGTATCAGGTTACGCAGGCCGGCGCGCACCATGGAGGGCAGCGAACCGCTGACTTTATCCAGCAACACAAACAGCAATGAGACCAGTCCGAAACCGACTATGCCAAGGGCCGCCGCGCCCAGTATGGCGGCAACAGTAATGACCGGATCTTTGGTATAAACATAAATCAGGGCCGCAATGAACAGGGTTGTCATGGAATAAATAAGCCGCGCAGCCAGGGGCAGTGGCTCCAGGTTTTTGCGCAATACCCGCAACGGCGAAACCCGGCGCAGGCGGATCAGAGTGGGCAGACTGAAACCGAACAGCACCGCAAAACTCAGCAGCATGCCGCTGGCAGCAGCTTTAGGGCTGGCGGCCGGGAACGGTGCCGGCAGAATATCACGGAGAATATAGGTGATCAGTTCCTGCAGCAGAAACCCGATGCCGGCACCCATCAGGCCGGCCAGCAGGGCAAGGCAGGCCAGCTGGCTAAAATAGATGGCCAGCAACTGATTTTGCTTAAGGCCCATGCAGCGCAGCAGGGCACTGGAATCAAACTGGCTTTCGGCGTAATGGCGGGCGCTCATGGCAATAGCCACCGCTGCCAGCAATATGGCCACCAGCCCTGCCAGGCTCATGTACTTTTCAGCACGGATCAGTGCCGTGCTCACGGTGGGGCGCTCCCCATGAATGCCAATAATTTTCTGGCTGTTCAGCAGGCGGGGTTCCAGCCAGCGTTTGTAATTAGTGATGGCCGCTTCAGGGCCCAGGAACAGGTAACGGTAATCAACGCGGCTGCCCGGCTGAATCACATCGGCCTTGTCCATATCCGCCAGGTTCATCAGCACCCGCGGTGCAAAGGTGTAGAAGGCACCGCCGCGGTCAGGCTCATAGGTAATCACGCGGGTGATTTTCAGCCGGGTGCTGCCCACGGTCAGTTCGTCCCCAACCTGGCAACCCAGCGCCGACAACAGGCGCTGCTCTACCCAGATCTCACCGGGCGGGGGTGGACTCCGGGTAATCTCGTCATCGCCAAAGGCTTCGGTGGCAGTGCGCAGATGGCCGGTCAGAGGATACTCTTGTGATACCGCTTTAACCGCGCTGAGCTGAATTTCATCGCCAAAAATAATCACGGTGGAAAACTGCACCGTGGTGGCAGTGGCGATCTCCATTTCACGGGCTTTTTCCAGCAAAGGTGCATCCACTGCCAGGGGGGATTTCACCACCAGATCACCGCCCATCAGGTGGGCGGCACGGGCAACCATGGCGTGATTCAGGCGGTCCGTAAAAAAACCGATACTCGTATGACTGATAATGGCCACCAGCAGCGCCATAAACATCACCCCCAGCGCACCGGAACGCCATTCCCGCCCCAGCAGGCGGAGCGCCAGCAGATGTAAACGGTGATTGCTGATCATGCGGCGTCTTCCAGTGAGCCGGCTTCCAGGTGAACGGTGCGGTCGCAGCGTTGTGCCAGCTTCTGATCGTGGGTGACCAGCACCAGGGTGGTCTGATTCTGCTCGTTCAGCTCAAACAGCAGGTTTTCAATATGGGCGCCGGTGCGCGTGTCCAGGTTACCGGTGGGTTCGTCGGCAAACAGAATATCCGGCCGGGTCACAAAGGCCCGGGCCAGGGCAACACGTTGTTGTTCGCCCCCGGACAGCTGCCTCGGGTAGTGCTGGTAACGGGCGCTCAGCCCCACGGTTTCCAGCATGGACCGGGCGCTCTGTTCAGCATCCCTGTGGCCCAGCACCTCCAGCGGCAGCATCACGTTTTCCAGGGCCGTCAGGTTCGGTAACAGCTGAAAGGCCTGAAATACAAACCCTACGTGTTGGGCCCGCACCTGAGCCCGTTCATCCTCACTCATCTCACTCAGGGTTTTGCCTTCCAGTACTACGGTCCCGGTGGACGGACTATCCAGGCCTGCCAGCAGGCCCAGCAAGGTGGATTTGCCGGAGCCCGATGTCCCCACGATTGCCAGGGATTCTCCCCGCCGGATACTGAGATTGATATTGTCCAGTATGGTCAGCTGGCTGCTGTCCAGCGATACCGTTTTACCCAGACCCTGGGCCACAATGGCGTTGGTCTCTGTTGCGCTGTGTTCAGATGATGTCGTCATGATATTGAATTTTCGGCCCTGAAATGTGTCCGTATGGTAGCAAAGCAAAGATTGGTTACACAGCCAATGTGGAGGACATGTCACACATTGTTGCATTTGCTTTGCGTTGTTCGCGTACAATACCTGAAAAAATGTGAAAAAGGAGTCAACGGTGAAACGCGCTAAACCCGACAAGCCCACCCTGATGGATCGCATTGTCTCATTGATTGTATTGAGTTTTGGCCTGCTCGCCCTGTCCGTCACCAGTGCCTGGGGCAACAGCAATACCCTGGTGGTGCTGGGTGACAGCATCAGTGCCGGCTATGGCATGAAAGCGGACGAAGGCTGGGTGGCCCTGTTCGAGCAGCGGCTGGCAGACAAAGGCCGCCCAATAAATGTGGTGAATGAAAGTATCAGTGGCGAAGTTACGGCCGGGGGGCTGGCCAGACTGCCGGGAATCCTGGAGCGGCACCAGCCCCGCTGGCTGGTGATCGAGCTGGGTGGCAACGACGGTTTGCGCGGGCTGTCGCCCAAGGTAATGGTAAACAACCTGGCTCAAATGATCCGGATGGCAAAAAACGCCGGCGTGGAGGTATTCCTCTTCGGCATGAAGCTGCCACCGAACTACGGTGCGGCCTTCAACCGCCTGTTTGAGCAGGCCTATGTGGATGTGGCAAAAAATGAAGAGGTGCCGTTATTACCATTCTTTCTTGAGGGAGTGGGCGGGTTCAGCGAACTGATGCAGGACGACCGCATTCACCCCAACGAACAGGCTCAGCAACAGCTGGTGGAAAACGCCTGGACCTTCCTGAAGCCCCATCTGCTATCGGAATCCACCGCCATGAACAAAGGAACCTGAGGGTCCCTTTGTTTTATTTGCTTGTCACTCTGGCTGGCGTTTTATCCGTCGCGGGATAGCAGGTCCCGGGCAATGGCAGTGACCTGGATTTCATCAGTACCCGCATAAATCTGCAGGATTTTGGCATCGCGGCACAGCTGTTCCACCCGATATTCGGCCATGTAACCGTTACCGCCGTGAATCTGCACCGCTTCCAGCGCCACATCCACTGCCGTCTGGGCCGCATAAAGCTTCATCGCAGATGCCTCTGCCAGAGTGGGGGGGTTTCCGGCTGCCACGGTTTCAATGTGGCGGAACACCAGATTCTGCAGATTAAGCCGTGCCACTTCCATTTTCGCCAGCTTCAGCTGGATCAGCTGGAACTGGCCAATGGGCTGCCCGAACTGTTCACGCTCCTTCGCGTATTTCACCGACAGTTCCAGGCAGCGTTCCACAATGCCCAGTGCCATGGCGGCTACACCGGCCCGCTCGGTGGAAAAGGTTGCCTTGGCTCCCGCCCGGGCGGAGCTGTCTTCGGTTTCGCCCAGTAACCGTTCTGGACCCACTTTGACGTCATCCAGAAAAAGCTCCCCGGTGGGTGAAGAGTGAATCCCCATTTTGCGAAAGGGCTTGCTCTGGGTCAGGCCTTTCATACCCCTGTCCAGAATAAAGCTCAGTATTTTCCGGTCTTTGGGGGGCACTCCTGGTTCATCCAGCTTGCAGATAAAAATAATGGTGTCGGCGAAGGGCCCATTGGTAATGTAGGTTTTGTTGCCGTTCAGCAGGTAGCCGCCATCGTCGGTGCGTTTGGCAGTGGCCTTCATACCACCGAAAGCATCGGAGCCGGAGTTGGGTTCGGTAATTGCCCAGGAACCGATTTTTTCCATGGTCAGTAACGGCAGCGCCCATTCTTCTTTTTGTGCAATGGTACCCTTGGACATGATGGCACCGCCCGCCAGGCCCATGCTCACGCCCATGGCCGTTACCATACCGGGGCAGTAGCGGCATAACTCGATGATGGGAATCATGCTCATGGCCGCTTCTTCGCCTTTCATCATCTGGCGGGTGGCATTATCGGTTTTGCTTTTGCGATCCGAGGGTTCTTCGCCCGCCAGTCTGGCCTTGTCGCGGGCCAGCTGCTTTTCGAACTGCTGCTTTGCCATCACATCAATGCCGAAGGTTTTGATCATTTTACGCAGCACCTCGTAGGGTGGCGTATCGCCATGCTCCAGCTCGTCCAGTCTGGGAGCTATTTCAGCTTCAATAAAACTGCGGACGGCACTGCGCAGCATTTGTTGCGGTTCGCTCCACTCAATCATGGCGGCTCCTTGTAACAAGAATAAGAGTAATGAGAGTAAAAGTATTGAAACTAAAACCCGGTAGTCACACTGACTCTAAAGCAAAAAGCAGCGTGGCTTAATGACCAAATCGATCGTTTGCAAGGTGAATTTCAGTCAGGAGGCTGGCAGCTGCTTTTCAACGGCTTCCGCCAGCTGCTGGTAGCGGTACAGGCTTTTCTTGTCGTTTTTTTCCTGATAGTAACGCATGAAAGTACGGATGGCCTTCAGCAGACGGGGATCATTCACTTTGTCATTGAGCAGGGAACGCAACAGCTGCTCCGCAGTGGTCATGGTATCCCCCTGAATCAGATAGATAATCAGCTTCAGGCGAATGTCCGTACTCAGGGTGTTGTCCGGGTAGCGGTTCATAAAATCCAGCATCAGTGCTTCCACCACTTTTTCCCGACGGGGCAGGTGGCTGTATTTGTCCAGCAACCGCTCCAGCAGACGCTGGGTTTTGGCAGGATCGCCGTGGAGTTTGCTGATATGGTAATGCTGGGTAATCAGCGGAATATCCTCGGGATATTTCTGCAGTAATTCAGTCACGGTTTTGTGGGCGGAATCAAAACTGAACTGGCCGATCTGATTCATCAGTCGGTTCAGATCCTTGCGATAATCCTCATCTTCATCCACCGTTTCGTAATACTCTTCCTCAACCTGCAGGGCCCACTTGCGGGTGGCCGCCAGCAACCCGGCACCGGCAACCAGGCCGCCGGCGTGGGCCCAGTAAGCAATATAGGATTCTGTGTTGAACACCTCCTGCAGCACTTCAATCACCAGCCATACCGGCAGCACCGCCAGGGCGGGCAGGGTGATAAAGCCAAAATAAAAAATCACAAAATAGAAAAAACGGATTTTCCGCAGACCGTAAATTACCGCATACATGCCCATGAGCGCAGACACGGAACCGGAAGCGCCCACCAGCGGTACATAGCTTCCCGAGGCCACCACACTGTAAAACAGGCCCGCCAGAATGCCGCATACCAGATAGCCAATAGCAAAAAAGAACGAGCCAATGGCGGCTTCCACGCCCATACCCACAATAATGAGAAACAGCATATTGCTCAGCAGATGCCAGACATCGGCGTGCAGAAACTGGTAAGTAACGTAGGTAATGCCGCGGTCGTTGGCGGGAATCAGCCCCAGTTTTACGGCGCTGATCTGTTGTATCTGTTGTTCAATGGCAGCGCGATCCTGTTGCCACTGACTGAATACATCCTCTCCCCAGAAGTCCATGGTGGTTTTTTCAAGAAACGCGGAAAAGGAGCGATCCAGCAGCAGGTGTGCATATACCAGTTCGCGTTCGTTGGCTTGCCAGGCTGCTTCAAGGCGGGTAGCCAGCTTGCTTTGCCGGGACTGGTGCAGGTGGCTGATATACACCGGAAACTCGATAGCGGGCAGGGAACTTTGCTGGTAACGCGCCATGGCCTGTGCCAGCTTTTCATCGTCTCCCGTTTGCCACAGTCCATAAACCAGACAATTCAATATCACCAGCGCAGCAGTGACGACGGGGGCCCTTGACCAGTCCAGACCTTTTTCAACAGGAACTATGAGCATGAAGACATTCCGGGTTAATACCTTATTAAGTAAAGCAAAATACTGACGGGTTATTGGGAAAAAGGACGATTTTTTGGCGAGTTTTGGACGAAATTGGCCCAAAGCGAATATGACCGGCAGGTCACAGAGCGAATTTGTCTATCAGGTGAACAGTTTTGCAGAGATAATTTGCTATATTTTAAAGCTAGGTTATCTTAATAAATACAGTATTCTCAATCAGTTAACGCTGATTCGTGGTGACATAAAAATATCGATAAGGAGCCCGGCTTTGACTAAGTCAGAATTAATAGAGCGCGTTGCGCAGAAACAATCGCAGTTATCGCAGAAAGATGTGGAGCTGGCGATTAAAACCATGATTGAAGAAATGTCGCAAACGCTGGCAACGGGCGGCCGGATTGAAATCCGCGGGTTTGGCAGTTTTTCCCTGCACTACCGTTCACCGCGCATTGGCAGAAATCCCAAAACCGGTGAATCCGTGGATCTTAACGGTAAGTATGTTCCTCACTTCAAACCCGGCAAGGAACTGCGGGACCGCGTAAACGACGACGGTTCCATGCAAAGTCAGCAGCGCGCAGGCTAACCACAGACATCTC
>JAWVYU010000298.1:0-6634 GCA_033722575.1 Ketobacteraceae bacterium
CCAGGTTTTCATCGCTAATGGATTCGGCGTGCAGCAGATGATCCAGCTCCCTGATGATGTCTGCCTGCTTGAATTTGGTACGGGGAATTTTTGATAATCCCTTATCAATCAGTTTTAACAGTTCATCTTCAGAGAAAGTAATTTTATCAACGTCATAGGCGCCGGGAGACAGCCGCAAAACCAGCTGATCGATCACCAGCAGCGTGGTGGCCCAGGCACGGCTTTCGGCGCCCTCCCGGAACAGACACAGGCGCATAAGTTCACGCCAGCCGGCGTCCAGAAGATTAAGCACTGCCAACGGAATCCGTTTTCCATCCAGGCGGGCATTGAGTTCTTCCTCTATCTGCTGGTTTGCAAGGTTAATCTTTTCCTGGCCCCGGCATGCTTCGGTCACCCGGTCCAGGTTGCGTTGTATCACCCGGTTTTCACGCTCGATCTCATGACTGAGCTGTTGTTGCGCCGACTCGAATACCGAGATGTCGGTTTCATACTTGCTCAGCACTTCAGTGACGGTGCGTTCCACAGCTTTTCTGTTATTGGCCAGGTTGACGCTGTCCTTGTCCGCCAGCAAAGCAAGAGAATTAATCAGCTGGCGTGCCGGGTGCTTTTCGGCCTGAAACAGGGTGGGATCATGCAGCATCACCTTGAGTACCGGCACCGCCAGCCGGCGCAATACATCTTTCAGCTGGGGAGCGATTCTTGGCGTGTTAACAATGTTTGCAAACAGCTGGTCAAGCATCTCAATGGCTTCGCGCTCACTGCCGGACAGCACATTGCCATCGGGGGCATTTTGCTCAACAAATTGCAGCAGGGGCTGTTCTCCACTGTAGTCCAGCTCTTCTCCTGCCATCTGTTGTTGTATCTGTGAGATCACCTGCATGGTTGCGCCGTCAGCCGCGGCGATAGGAGCTTCGGCTACCACGGGTTCCTGTGGCAGCTCACGGACCGTTGCCAATGCTTCGGCGCGGGTTTCTTCGGCGACTTCCGCCGCCGACATTTTCTGGTGCAGGCGCATCAGCCGGCTGGCAGTCGAATAGGCAGTGCGCGCGCGGGTGAGGCTTTCCTGCAAACGAGTCAGGCTGATACCGGCACTTTGGCTGGCAGACAAAGCAGGCTGGGAGGGGCTGGGGCTCTCCGCAGCAGGCTCGTCACCGTAACTGACATCTGCCAACGGCAGAGCGCCGAAGCTGGCAGGGGCTTTTGCGGGTTTGCCTGACGCTGTTCCACTGGCAGCAGCAGGCTGATCCGGTTTCTTCGCCTGCGGTTGTCGGTTGCTCTCTTGTGCCTGGGTAGTGCTCTTTTTCGCCTGGGTACCGAAAGTATCACCGGTTGCCTTGCGCTTCTTGATCGCTTCCGCCGCCAGATAACGGTGCACATCAATATCCGGCAAAACGCCATTTTCCCGCAGGACCTTGTTAAGTTGCTGGTACAGCCGCCCCAGGCGATCCACCACTCGCTCCTGAAAGACCCGGAAAATCAAACGCTCGATTTTCTGATCAAAGCGAAGATGGCGAATGCAGCGGTGCAGGGAACGGCACACTGATGACGGGGAAAACGGATTCTGGGTGCTGGTCTCGGCACTGATCGGAAACGCTGCATCCAGGCGTAATTGAAGTTCAAGCAGAGGTTCTTTGAATTGCAGGTCCGCCCGTGACACCACAACCCTCACAATCAGCCAGTCTTCGAAGTCTTCTTTTTCCACCAGCGAAAGCTGGCTCACCGAAATCTCCGGATTAATGCGCCTGGAGGGCTCATCCTGATCCCGACCCGCCGCTACCTGGTCCAGGACTATCTTCAGCTCGTCACTGATACTGCCAATAATGTTTTTCCGGTGTTTGCGCAGCAGCGCCATGGCATCAAAATAGGGATGCTGCATTTCGTCACTTCGCTGTTTGTCAGCTTCCTCCAGCAACGACTCGTCCAGCACATCGAAAAACTCATTGAAATTCTCGTCAATAAACTCCAGGCCAACGTCCTTGAAGGTTTTCAGAATTTTTTCTTTCGCACCATGGCCAATATTTTTCTGTTTATCGATGAACTGTTTGCGGGCTGAATTAACCGCCGCCTCCTGATCCCGGTTCACTGCATCCAGTTTCTGAAACATCTGGACGTGGTGCTCCTTGAACTGCACCCCGATGCCGATATCATTCCAGTGAGCGATTTTGCCCCTGAGCGTAAACTCCTCGCCCTGGTGGGAGATCACTGCCTCAACAGAATCCCCCAGGTGTATGGAGGCTCGTTTCAACTGAACATACTGGGCCTGATCAGCGTACTGGAGAAACACGCCACCCTTGCTGAAATCCTTGATAACGCCCGTATGCACATTGCCGGATCTGACAGAATACACCGCCTCTATTTCGGACGGCTGACGTTCATGCCTTCGCTTATCCACAAATCTTCCTTAACTTGCCTGAAACTGATTCACACATTAGCGATTTCCGGGCTCCATTAACAGACCTGCAGTGCAGACGGATCAGATTCATTATCGGACACAGTTACGGACATACCGCGGGCATGAAGATCCTGGATAACCAGCTCCAGGTAATCCTTGTCGGCCGAAGGTGCAACCAGAGTCAGCAATTCGCGACCCACGCTGGTGAGCATATAGGCCGGAACGTGCAGTTCGGTACGTGCCTGGGTTGAAGTAATGGTCAAACGCTTGTCAGCAATGGGCAGCACACACCGAAATCCGCCATCCATGTCAGTGCGAAGCACCTTGGAGAGTACCTTACCGAATACCCCACGCACGATCCCCTGCTCCTCCAGGCGCTCGAACAGCTCCGAGTCATAATGGTCCGGCAGTGCCTGTAACGCACTGCGGTAGACAAAATCGCCCATGGTCCATGATGCCAGCCTGTTCAGGTTTTCCGCATCTTCAAGACTGAACCCCGACAGGTACTCCAGCGCCCGTATACTGCTGCTGCCCGGATTACGCAGTTCCCGCACCAGAATCCGCGCCCACAGCTGTTGCATGGCGCCATTGGAGATTTCACAGGCATTCACTTTCCAGCGATTGAACCAGCGGCGATCCATGGCACCCTTGTCGATCTCGCTGATATCCAGCCCAAGAATGATCCGTTCCGTTAACAGATAAAGCTTCTGCAACCGGAGCAGTCGTTCCAACGCATCGTAGTGGGACAAATCAATGGCATTTTTCAGCATTGCACCAATATCGGGCAGCTCTTCTTCCCGCTCCACCGGTGCTTCATGTTTTTCAATAATCGAGGAAAAGGCAACGTCATTGATCCTTTCATCCACGGCGGACTTGATCAGTTTGCCATCCTCCGCGAGGGTAACGTATCCCCGACGCAATTCATGCAGGTTTTTTTCCACTTGCAGAAGATGCATCAGTTCCCTGCGCCGAACCTCCCCAAGCTGCCGGCCACTGCGCTGTATATGATCGGGAGGGGTTAAACCAAAGGTTTCTTTTGCAGATAAATGAACCCACAATTTACGCAGCAACTGAATTCTCAGAACTGGGTTGCCCACGCGCCTAACTCCTTATTGTCAAAGCAAATTGGATTTCTCTTATTTATTATGGGTCAGGCACCCAGTTCTTCAAATAAATCTGCCCTATTCGCCTTTGAAGTCGGGTTCACGCTTCTCCAGAAATGCATTCACCGCTTCGTGGTGATCTTCGGTCTGATGAGCCAGCGCCTGCAAGGACGCCGACAGCTCCAGAAGCGTGTTCAGTGATGCTTTCTCGCTTTCTTTCAGCAACAACTTGGACATGCGAATGGCATGGGCGGGGTTCTGGGCAATGCGACGCGCCATGCTGATGGCTTCCTCCAGCAGCTGGTCGTCTTCCACCACTTTGTTCACCATGCCCCACTGGGCGGCTTTATGGGCAGAGACGGGTTGACCTGTAAACAGCATCTCAGCGGCACGGCCGTACCCCACAACCCGCGGCAGAAACCAGGCCCCGCCATCTCCGGGGATCAGGCCAAGTTTGATAAAGCTTTCCGCGAACACCGCGGTCTCACCGGCGATCCGGATATCGCACATCATGGATAGATCGCATCCGGCGCCATAGGCAGCCCCGTTGACTGCGGCGATAGAGGGCACTTTTAGCTCACTGAGCGCTTTGGGAATCCGCTGTATATGACGTTGGTAGTTAAGGCGAAGCTCATTGACAGAACCGGCAAAAATACTTTCCTTGGTTTTCATGTCCTTGACGTTGCCACCGGAGCAGAACGCGCTGCCCTTGCCGGTAATGACAAGCACCTTGACGTTGTCTTCGCTATTAACCTTTTCCACGGTTTGTTCCAGGCCTTCAATGATTTCTTCATTGATGGCGTTCTTTACCTCAGGCCGATTCAGTGTAACAACCGCAATATCTTTATCAACCTGCTGAAATTCTAGGGATTTATTCATTATTTTATTCTACTGATGGCTAAAAATTTCTGGTTCTGACCAGGGGTATGGTAACCAACAGGGCGGCGACTGACACCAACCCTTATCAATAGAATAGCGGGAAATGTTAAGTATTACTCAATTCAAAAAGCAGCTGGGCAAGGCCGCTGTCTCAAGAAGCTATATCAGCCGGCTCGTTTTCCAGACGTGAGTCACCCTGTCGCAGCCAATAATTCAGCTTGTCCAGAACGGCCTGCTTTTTAACAGGTTTTGCCAGAAAATCATCCATCCCACTGGTTTTACAGCGCATCTTGTCTTCAGTGGACACGTTGGCTGTCACTGCAATCACCGGTATCTGGCTGTAGACCGGATGTTTTCGAATGCGCTCCGTGGCTTCGTAACCGTGCATGACCGGCATCTGGCAATCCATCAGTATTGCATCTATGTCGCTTCTGGCATCCAGAATAGCCAGTGCCTCTTCGCCATTAACCGCCGTAACCGGCAGGTACCCGGCAGATGTCAGCACTTTGCAGATCAACAGTGAATTCACAGCATTGTCTTCCACCACCAGGATAGTAGCTGCCGGATGAGACTGTTCAGCCTCTGTTGCCCTACCCTCTGAACTTTTTTCAAATTCCTGCGTTTGTGCGCTGGAGGGGCACCCCAGGGAAAGCGTAAACGACACCATTGTGCCCTTACCCGGTTTTGATTCAACTGTCATTTTTGACCCGAAAAGGTCCAGTATATCCTTGACGATATTAAGCCCTATTCCCAGGCCACTGTGTTCGCGAACCAGTGAATTGTCGGCCTGCTGAAACGCATTGAAAATCTTTTTAAGCTGGTCGTTTTCAATACCGGTGCCTGTATCGCTTACGGTTACCCTGCACAGATCGTCGCCCAGGCTTTTCACCCGAAGCGTTACGTTTCCCTGTTTGGTAAAAGCGCAGGCATTCTTGATTAACTGCGATAACACCAGTATCAGTTTGCTCTCATCCACCCGGGCGATTTCCGGTAAAGCGTCGTCCCATTCCATTACCATTTTGAGGTCCTGGCTTTCATTGGCCTTGAAATAGTTGAATACGTAACTGAACAGCGCCTTCAAACGCACCGTTTTGGGGACAATCTCCAGACTGCCGCGCCTTGCTTCCACAAAGGTAAACATGGACTCAATCAGGTTCAGAAGATGAACACTGGAATCACTGGCGGTTTTATGCAATTCCCTCTGGCCATTATCGGTTAACCTGGGCTTTAGCAGATCCAGGCTCAACCTGATGCCATTCACCGGGGTAAGCAGTTCATGGGTGACCGTGGACATAAACTCATCTTTCAACCGGTTGGCATCTTTCTCTGCCACCAGGGCCTTTTCCGAGAGGCTGTTGATTTTATCCGCCAACCCAATGGACAACAGAACGATACTGACAACACTGGCCATCTGAAATGTATAGCGCGACAGGCTGCTGTCCACAAACCAGCCGACCACGGACAGTGTGTAAAACACGCCAAAGGTGATCAACACAGCAAACGACAGCATGAAATACTTGGCTTGCCGTGACCCCCTTAAAAACGACAGTGTGACAGCAACCACTACAGTGCTAGCAACGAGCACATTTAACACGGACATCCATATAAGGCTGACCTGGTATGGCATTGTTAACGTAAGCAGGCTGTTGCCCACGGCAAAGTAAGCGAGAATACCGAGTAACCGGTGCAAGCCCGGCACATAATTTTCCGTCTGCACAAAATGCTGGGCAAACTTGCACAAAAAACACACTGCCAGGCCGGAGAAGAAGATAGAGGAAATGTTATTCCACCAAACTGCCTCTGGCCACAGAAACTGAAACGCATACCCGTGAACCGACATCTGAAAAAGCCCCATCGTCATAATGAAGCAGACATAGGAAAGGTAGCTTTTCTCTTTCACGAAAATAAACAGGAACAGGTTATACAGCGCCATAACCACAAAAATGCCAAAATACGCCCCCTGAAAATAATTGATGTCTCCGACACTTTCTGTGAGCGCGGAAAAACTGAGCACTTCCAGCCCGATATGCATGGGGCCGTTGGTTTCAAAACGAACGTAATAGGTAGTGACTTCGTGGCCCGGGGAGATGGGAATCAGGAAATGATTGTTCTTTATCGTGCGGGAGCCAAAGGTTTTCGAATCACCGGTATGATAAACCCTGTATCCTTCGGCTGTTTCGGGCGCTGGCATATACACATCAATGGAGTCCATCGGTGGATAATCCGCCCGCAGCACCCACCGCTTCTCATTCGACCTGTC
>JAWVYU010000299.1:0-6628 GCA_033722575.1 Ketobacteraceae bacterium
CAGAAGATGCCGTTATCCGGGTTGATATGTCCGAGTTTATGGAGAAGCATTCGGTGGCCCGCCTGATCGGTGCACCTCCCGGCTATGTGGGCTACGAAGAGGGCGGTTACCTGACGGAAAACGTCCGCCGCAAGCCTTACTCGGTAATACTGCTGGACGAGGTGGAAAAAGCCCATCCGGACGTATTCAACATTCTCCTGCAGGTACTGGAGGACGGCCGGCTGACCGACGGCCAGGGCCGTACGGTGGACTTCAAGAACACCGTCATGGTGATGACCTCCAATCTGGGCTCTGACATTATCCAGAACATGGCCACGGAAGATAAATATCAGGAAATGAAAGAAGCCGTGATGGAGGTGGTTGGCAGTCATTTCCGACCGGAGCTGATCAACCGGATTGATGAAGTGGTGGTGTTTCATCCCCTTGGCAGCGAGCAGATCAGAGGCATCGCCGATATTCAGCTGGCGAACCTGCGGCGGCGACTCAAGGATCGGGATTTGTCACTGGAGTTGTCCGACGAGGCCATGGCCAAGCTGGCAGAGGTGGGCTTTGATCCGGTCTACGGCGCCCGGCCCCTCAAACGGGCTATTCAGCGCTCGGTGGAAAACCCGCTGGCCAACGAGATTCTCTCCGGTCGGTTTATGCCGGGAGAAACCATTCAGGGCAGGGTTGAGAACGGAGAGATCGTGTTCAGCAAGGCTTGATCCTGCCAACCAAAAAAGGCGCCAAACGGCGCCTTTTTCCATTCCGGTCACAGAGAAGTACTAGTTGCAGTTTTCCTTGATAAACTCCCTGGCCTTCTTCATGCGTTCCTGGCGTTCCTCTTCCGGCAGCATTCTGGCCTCGCCGTCCGCCCCGATCAGCTTCACTCTGGGGTTCTGGGTCATGATGGTCAGATTTTTCTGGTATTGCTCGCACTGCTTCTGGTTGGCCTCGCGATTGAGGCGCTCGGCCTCTGCCTGGGCTGCTTTTTCATCTTCGGAGCGGTTGTTTTGCTCCAGTTTGGTTCGCCGCTCCTCCAGTCGCTTCATGGCGGCGTCCTTGTCGCTGGAGGCGCCGGACTGCACTTTGATGACCTCGCCTTTGCCGGCAGCGGGTGGCTGTGCGCTGTAATGGGTGACACCGTCTTCATCAACCCATTTGTAGTATTTGGCCGCCAGGGCAGAGCCGGTTCCCAGACATAATGACAACATCAACAGCCATTTAAAGGGGTGGTGGAGCGCTTGTTTATTCATGTGCTAATAAAACCTTGTTAAGCAGAAGGACATTCGCTGTTTTTTCATTACCCATCAGTATCAATATAGTCACAAGTTAAAGGAAAACACAGCCAGCGTGTGGCCAGAATGTGACGATGGTGGCGCATCCGCCACCGGATCGGTTTTAAATGGTCGTTTTAACCGGATCGCTATTGACAAAAACCCGAATCAAAACAAAAATATCCGGCTCACCGAAGTGGGTGCAGATTCCTTGCCTAACCCCAAAGGACTGCGCTAGAGCGAGTAACATGAGTGTACACATACCCCCAATCTCGCTGTTTCAAATCACGCGTCCAAAGCGCGTGTGGCAAAAAAAGCACCCAACACTGCTTTCGTAGCCAGCTAGCAAGAACCCACAAAGCGGGCTAATCCATTGAATTAGCTGATTATTCACCGGTTCTTAAATTTTAAAAACCATGCATGTTGATGTGCTCCGTAGTCGTTATAATCGGCACCCGCGGCTAGGCAAACTCATGGTTAAAGAGGTGTAAGAGTGGAACTATTATCAGGCGGAGAGATGCTCGTCAGAGCATTAAGAGACGAAGGGGTTAAAACCATATTCGGCTACCCTGGCGGGGCCGTGCTGCACATTTACGACGCATTATTCCAGCAGAACGACATTCGCCATATTCTGGTTCGTCATGAGCAGGCTGCAGCTCACATGGCCGACGGCTTTGCGCGAGCCACCGGCACCCCGGGCGTGTGCCTGGCCACCTCAGGCCCAGGCGCCACCAATACTGTAACGGGTATTGCCACAGCCTATATGGATTCGATCCCCATGGTGGTCATTACCGGCCAGGTCCAGTCTGACTGGATCGGCGATGATGCCTTCCAGGAAACCGATATCGTGGGTGTGACCCGGCCCATCGTGAAGCACAGTTTTATGGTGAGGCATCCCACCGATATCCCCGTCATGATCAAAAAGGCATTTTATATCGCCAGGACGGGGCGCCCGGGCCCTGTGCTGGTGGATATTCCCAAGGATTTCACCAATCCGGCGGAAAAGTTTGAGTATGTCTACCCCAGCAAAATAAAAATGCGCTCCTACAGTGTGGTGAGTAAAGGGCATCCGGGTCAGATCAAGAAGGCCATTGACCTGCTGATGCAGTCCAAGCGCCCTGTCGCCTACACTGGCGGTGGCGTGGTGATGGGTGGTGGCTCCGATCTGCTGACAGAACTGGTGCGCAAGCTGAATATCCCCATTACCAATACCCTGATGGGGCTGGGCGGGTTTCCCGGCAACGACAAGCAGTTCCTGGGCATGCTGGGAATGCATGGGACCTACGAAGCCAACATGGCGATGCATCACGCTGATGCCATCCTGGCGGTGGGCTGTCGTTTCGACGACCGTGTTACCAACCATGTGAAAAAGTTCTGCCCTAACGCCAAGATTATCCATGTGGACGTCGATCCGGCCTCCATCGCCAAAAATGTGCCCGTGGATATCCCCATTGTCGGGCCGGTGGATCAGGTGTTGAAGGAAATGCTGGACCAGCTCGGCAAAACCGATGAAACCATCGATGCCGAGGCCCTGGCTGCCTGGTGGAAGCAGATTGACGCCTGGCGTGCGTATCATGGCCTGCGTTACGAAACCCGGGATGACATTCTCAAGCCTCAGCAGGTGGTCGAAGCCCTTTACGAGGTCACCAAAGGCGACGCCATTGTCACCTCTGATGTGGGACAGCATCAGATGTATGCAGCGCAGTATTACAAGTTCAAGCGGCCATACCAGTGGATCAATTCGGGCGGTCTGGGCACCATGGGTTTCGGTCTGCCCTCAGCCATGGGCTGCTGCGTTGCCGACCCCGATGCCACGGTGGTCTGTGTCACCGGAGAGGGCAGTATCCAGATGAATATCCAGGAGCTGTCCACCTGCCTGCAATACGGTTTTCCGGTCAAGATTATCAACCTGAACAACCAGTCGCTGGGCATGGTTCGCCAGTGGCAGGACATGCAGTATCAGGGGCGTCATTCCAGCTCCACCTACGAGGAGTCGCTACCGGATTTCATCAAGCTGGTGGAAGCCTATGGTCACGTGGGCATGAAAGTGACCAAACCGGAAGAGTTGCGCGGTGCGTTGGAAGAGTGCTTCAAGCTCGAGGACCGGCTCGTCTTCATGGATATCTACGTGGACCCGACCGAACACGTGTACCCCATGCAGATCAAAGACGGCTCAATGCGAGACATGTGGCTAAGCAAAACGGAGCGAACCTAACAATGCGTCGAATTATCTCTATCTTGATGGAAAACGAGCCGGGCGCGTTGTCACGGGTTGTCGGGCTGTTTTCACAGCGCGGCTACAACATTGAAACCCTGACGGTGGCGCCCACTAACGATGAAACCCTGTCCCGGCTGACCCTGACCACTACCGGCAGCGACCGGGTGATTGAGCAGATCACCAAGCAGCTCAACAAGCTGATCGAGGTGGTCAAGCTGGTGGATCTCACCGAGGGCACCCACATCGAGCGGGAGCTGATGCTCATTAAACTCAAGGCCACCGGAGCTCAGCGTGCTGAAATCAAGCGCACCGCTGATATTTTCCGGGGTCAGATCGTTGACGTCACCAGCTCGGTGTATACCGTTCAGCTGACCGGTGCCAGCGACAAACTGGATGCCTTTATCGATTCCGTGGGCGAAGCTTCCATACTGGAAGTGGTGCGCACCGGCGTGTCGGGTATCGCCCGTGGTGATAAGGTGCTGTCGCTCTGATCGTCACATTTCACGTTCATTCCGGCCTGCGCAGGCCGGCTGAGAGAATACAAATCCTGTAAATTTATAGGGGAATATAATGCAAGTTTACTACGATAAAGACTGTGACCTTTCCATAATCCAGGGAAAGAAAGTCGCCATAGTTGGCTACGGCTCACAAGGTCATGCCCACGCCAACAACCTCAAGGATTCCGGAGTGGATGTGACTGTGGCGCTGCGCCCGGGTTCAGCCTCTGTAGCCAAGGCACAGGCCAGTGGCCTGACGGTTAAAAATGTACCTGAGGCCGTAGCAGCGGCGGACGTGGTCATGATCCTGACCCCCGATGAATTCCAGGCGCAGCTCTACAAGCAGGAAATCGAGCCCAATGTAAAACAGGGTGCAACCCTGGCATTTGCCCACGGCTTTGCCATCCACTACAACCAGGTGGTTCCCCGTGCGGACCTGGACGTGATCATGGTAGCTCCCAAGGCGCCCGGTCACACCGTGCGCTCCGAGTTCACCCGGGGTGGCGGTATCCCTGATCTGATTGCCATCTATCAGGACGCCACCGGCACCGCCAAGGACGTCGCTCTGTCCTACGCCAGCGCCATTGGCGGTGGCCGCACCGGTATTATCGAAACCACCTTTAAAGACGAAACCGAAACCGACCTGTTCGGTGAGCAGGCCGTGCTCTGTGGTGGTGCGGTTGAGCTGGTGAAAGCCGGCTTCGAAACCCTGGTGGAAGCCGGTTATGCTCCTGAGATGGCCTATTTTGAATGCCTGCACGAGCTGAAACTGATCGTTGACCTGATGTATGAGGGCGGCATTGCCAACATGAACTACTCCATTTCCAACAATGCGGAATACGGAGAGTACGTGACCGGTCCCGAGGTGATTCACGACCAGTCCCGTGAAGCCATGCGCAACGCCCTGAAGCGCATCCAGAATGGTGAGTATGCCAAGATGTTCATATCCGAAGGGGCCACCAACTACTCCAGCATGACTGCGTATCGTCGTAACAACGCTGCTCACCCCATTGAGCAGGTCGGGGAGCGTCTGCGAGCCATGATGCCCTGGATTCAGGACAACAAGATCATCGATAAGTCCAAAAACTGATCAATAACTCGCCTCTTATCGAGAAAAACGCGGCTGTGGCATTTGTCATGGCCGCGTTTTTGTTAGACTTGAACACAAAAGGAAGCCCATAAACTGCCAGGTGCCCCAATGACCGATAAAAAGCCACCGGAAAACAACACACCGGAAAGCAAGTCGCCAGAGAGCAAGCCTCCTGAGAATGAAAAACCGGGCGCCGCCCGCCCAAGGCCACCGGAGGTGGATCCACTGGCGGCGGGGGTGACCTTCGAGGTGGTGGAGGAAGAGCTCCATGGTGGCAAGGGGGTGCGGCGCAAGGGTGTGTATCTGCTGCCGAACCTGTTTACAACGGGGGCGCTGTTTGCCGGCTTCTACGCCATCGTGGCGGCCATGAATGGACTGTTTGAGCAGGCCGCGGTAGCCATATTTATCTCCATGATCTTCGATGGGCTCGACGGCAGGGTCGCCCGCATGACCAATACCCAGAGCGCTTTTGGTGCCGAGTATGACAGCCTGGCCGATTGTATTTCGTTCGGCGCTGCGCCAGCGCTGGTGTCCTATGCCTGGGCGCTTCATAACCTGGGTAAAGTGGGCTGGATGATCGGGTTTGTGTACGTTGCCTGCGCAGCGCTAAGGCTGGCGAGGTTTAATGTTCAACATGACGATGCCGACAAGCGCTATTTTACCGGCCTGCCCAGCCCCTCAGCGGCGGCTTTGGTGGCAGGTATGGTCTGGGCCGGAGCAGACTGGGAAATTGCGGGAGAGCACGCGGTAATCCCGGCAGCCTTGCTGACGGCTTACGCGGCCGTGATGATGGTCAGTAATGTGCGGTTCAACAGCTTCAAGGAGATTGATTTCAAGGGCAGAGTGCCTTTTGTGGCCATTCTGGTCATGGTGCTGGCCATTGCTGTGGTATTCAGTGACCCTTCCCGGGTGTTGCTTGCTGTGTTTTTGATCTATTCGCTGTCGGGGCCAGTCAGTTACCTTTTGGGACGGCGCAAAAGAGCGTGATTTGCCCGGCAGGCCCCGTGTTTGGCCGGGTTCCGGGTGTAAGCTGTTGCCAGCAAAAAAGATTTTTGAAAAAAATGACCGGAAGTGCTCGACAGGGGACAGAAACTTCCATAGAATTCGCGCCCTCAGCTTGAAGGACATATCAAGCTGAACTATAAATTAAGTTCTGCGAATTGCTCTCGGAAAACTACCACCCAAAACCACGGTTTTGCTTCAGGATCGAACCTTACTCAGGGGTCTTGTTGAAGGGAGTTTTCAGCGCCGAAAAAGGCCAGCCTGGCAGCGCCAAAGCGCTTGAAAGGTAACGGGAAATCAGCAAACACATTTAAATGTGAAAATTTGTTGACAGCGGTTCGGAACAGCGTAGAATACGCGCTCTCGGTTGATGAGGCCGATGAGAAAAAGCTCTTTAACAACCAGTTAGAAACCAAGTGTGTGGGTTCTTGTTGATTGACGGATAGACACAAAATATTCAGTCATTAACAAGTTACCAAGTCAAAAGTTGGTCACATTCGTGTGATTAACCATTTGCAGTAATTTGCGAAGACTGAGCCAAGATTTGTTGCCATAAGCAACTATG
>JAWVYU010000300.1:0-6580 GCA_033722575.1 Ketobacteraceae bacterium
AATGGCCCGCCCGAGAGGATTCGAACCTCTGACCTTTGCCTCCGGAGGGCAACGCTCTATCCAGCTGAGCTACGGGCGGTTGGGGAGTGCTTTTACTGGCCTGTAAAGACCGGCCTGTTTTGGCAGGGGTGCAAGTCTAGCAAATCCGGGGGGCGCCGGGCAATTTGATATTGCGATACTTTTTCCGACTGTTTTCGGTATCGAAATTGGATAGTGAGATTTTATCGGAAGGGTTACGGAATGGGTATTTCTTTCCGGATCTTTTCGTGTAACGGGCGTACCAGAAATGGTACACCCGCGCACAGACTGCGGATCAGTTGTCGGATTTGTCCTGCTGGCGTCTGGCCATTCCCAGAGACAACAAGCCGATGCCAAGCAGCCCAAGGGAGGCGGGATCAGCTAACGCGCTTTCTGATTGATTGGCCACCAGCTGAATCAGCATCAGAGCCAGAATGACCACAAACATTGCTAACGGCAATACGTACTTCACACCATACTCCTCAAAAATTGGTCGTGTTCTACAGCAGCACACCCTGATACAAGGAGCGTGCCATAATGCAAGATATTGATTTTAATCAATTTTATATTTGCTATTCAGGGAGAATGTAAATGGGCTCGACAGCTGCCGCGGCTTTCTATGTGATGCCGCTGATAATATCATCAAAGCGTGATCAGTCATTCATCAAGGTGTCACTAAGTTGCTGAAATAGCGGAAAAAATGCCCGCTTTCGAGGCGTATTGAGCCTGACCGGCGGGTATTGGCGAGATCCTGCCTGGCAAGTCTGTAAAAAATGACGACAGGGGGCGGGTTCCGCGGTTCCGGCAACTGAGTCTCGGGGGAGGGGGCGCGAAAAAAGTGCTGGTTCGGACCTGCGCAAAACGCGGGTCAAACGGGTGTCTCAGAATTTTTGTTTCCATAGCAGAAACAGTTATACTTGCGCCCTCAAGAATTTAATCATGATTTATCACATTGGGTGGAGAGACAATATGGGCGCTATTTCGCAGAAGCTCCTGGCAGGTATGGTCGTATTGGGTGTTGCTTTCGCAGGACCGGCAATGGCCTCAAAGTTGAAAGATCAGTCTGGTGTGGATGAGCCTCTGGGCAAGCGCTCTATTATGAGTCCAGCCAAGATTTCCGAGCGCACCGCGCCGGAGGCGAAGGTTTGTCTGGAGGGTCAGGAGTGTGGTCAGCCAACCGCAAAAGCGGCTGCCGAAGAAGTGGCATCAGCCACGCCGGAAGAACTTTATAACGGCAAGTGCTCTTCCTGCCACGCGGTGGGTGTGCTGGACGCGCCTGTTCCCGGCAATAAGGAGCAATGGGCTCCACGGATTGCCAAAGGTACCGAGACACTCTATGACCACGCCATTAATGGCTTTAATGCAATGCCTCCCAAGGGCGGATGCGTGGATTGCTCTGATGATGACATCAAGGCCATGGTGGATTACATGATCAGCCAGAGCCAATAGGCGGGCTCAGCCAATGGTATCAGCCATGTTCAAGGCCCTGGCAGCGTCGGTTGCCGGGGCCTTTTTGCGTTTGCGTTCGGGGATGATCGCCGGTACGACGGTTGCGCTGCTGGCCGGTTGTGGTCAGAGCGGCGTGGATCTGGACAGTCCGGCTGCAGTGTACGACAACTATTGTTTTGCCTGTCACGACACCGGAGCGGCAGGGGCACCCACCCTGGAACAGTCCGAATTCTGGAAGCTGGCCGCCAATGAAGAAACACGACTTTACCGGAACACCTTAAAAGGCATAAGAGCCATGCCACGGAAAGGCACCTGCCTTGCCTGCAGCGACGAACAGCTGAAGCAGACCGTGGACTGGATGGTTGAGCGTGCTACCACCCAGGTCCCACGGTGATACGGGTGTTTATTCCTTCCTTTGATTAATCTGTCCCCGCCCGGGCCCGGCTTTTGCCTTCCCGGTTTGTTCTTTGAGTTAACAAGTAAGCAGCTGCAGTGACAATGCCTGCCAGTGACAGCGCCGCAATCGCGGTCGCTGTGCCTTCGTGGTTGTGGAACAGCATGGTGGTGTGGCCTGCGTGACCAAAACTGCTGGATACCATCAGGCAGGTCGTGGAGCCCAGAATGATCTGTGAAATTTTTTTCATTATGAAAGCCTCAGAAATAATCCCCAACAATGGGCAGTTATCAAGGCAAGAAACGTTCCTTTTTTTCCGGCAGCACCAGGAAGCGTTGTGGGCCCGGAGCAATCAGCTATCACGAAAAGGTTTGTTCTCTCGGCCGGTCTTTTGAGGCACCAAATTAAGGCATATAAAAAAATCATGCTCGTATATGGTGCGTTGCTGGGTTTTCCTTCTGGCAGGCTTGTGTGAAATTTATACTTCTGTGTTGCTGCAGGCCAGTAAATCCGGCAAACACCCTGCGCAGGTACATTGTTTGCAATCCGGGAATGCACGTTCGTAAAACCTGAAACCCTGTCTTAAAACAGTGCAGCCATAACAATGAATGCGAGCCTGAATGCCAACATCAAAGAACCTTGCCTGTCCGGGCGCTCGTGGCACGCGTCATTGTCATTAGGCTTTGAGTCTCGGGCCAGCAAAAATGTGCTGACCAGGCGCGAACACTGTGGTCCGCTCCGTGTGCAGCGGGCCTTTTATCCGGAAGGGCCAGCCATTCCCCATGTGTACCTGCTCCATCCACCGGGCGGTGTGGTAGGGGGTGATACGCTGGCCATTGATATCCGGGTTGAAAAAGGCTCAGCGGGGCTGGTTACCACGCCTTCGGCGGGTAGGGTATATCGCACCGCAGGCGCCGGCCTGACCCAGCTCCAGCAAGTACAGGGCACGGTAAATGATAATGCTTTGCTGGAATGGCTTCCCCAGGAAAACATCATTTTCAATGGTGCCAACGGGATTAACGAAACCCGCTTTGACCTGAGTGGCAGTGCCAGCCTGGTGGCGTGGGATATATGCTGCCTTGGCAGACCGGCGGGCAATGAGCCCTTCGTGGCAGGGCACTTTATACAGAGCCTTAAAGTGTTTCGCTCCGGCAATCCGCTGTTACTGGAGCGATTTGCCGTGAACGGCGAAAGCGGGATACAGGCTTCTCAATGGGGGCTTCGGGGCTTTACCGTGTTTGGCACCATGGTGGCCACCCTGAACGATCCCGAGGTTCTGCGCGCCATGAAAGAGGAATTACAACATGCCGGAATGGATTACTGTCTGGCGTACACGCAAAAAAATGACTTGCTGATTGCCCGTTACCTGGGGCATTCAGCGATACAGGCAAGGCACCTGTTCAGCCAGAGCTGGCAACGGATCCGGCCATCAATTGCTGACCGGCCTGCCTGTGAACCCAGAATCTGGCATACCTGATTTGTAACGTATTTGGGGAAACTGTTATGGAATTGTCGCCAAGAGAAAAAGACAAGCTGTTACTGGTTACGGCAGCGTGGCTGGCGGAGCGTCGCAGAAAGAAAGGGCTGAAGCTGAATTATCCGGAAGCACTGGCCTACATATCGGCTGAGATTATTGAAGGAGCCCGCGAGGGTAAAACCGTGGCCGAACTCATGGAGTATGGCCGCCAGTTGCTCACCGCAGATGATGTGATGGACGGTGTGCCCGAGATGATTCACGAGGTGCAGGTGGAGGCCACCTTCCCTGACGGTACCAAGCTGGTCACCGTGCATGATCCCATCGTATAAACACTTCAGGCATTAACCAGGAGAAAACCATGATTCCAGGTGAGCTGTTCGTCGATGACGGCGATATCGAAATCAATGTGGGCAGGGAAACGGTGAAGGTGACTGTCGCCAACAGCGGTGATCGTCCCGTACAGGTAGGTTCTCATTACCACTTTTTTGAAACCAATCCGGCGCTGCAGTTCGAGCGGGCAAAAACACGCGGTTTCCGGCTGAATATTCCGGCGGGTACCGCGGTGCGTTTCGAGCCGGGCCAGAGCCGGGAAGTGGAGTTGGTGAAATACAGCGGGGACCAGAAAGTCTACGGATTTCGTGGCGAGATCCAGGGCGAGCTTTAACAGATTATTTGGGGGGAGTTGAGCCATGGCCAGAATGGGAAAACGCGCATACGCGGAAATGTTTGGTCCCACTGTGGGTGACGGAGTTCGCCTGGGGGACACCGAGTTAATCATCCGCGTGGAAAAGGACTTCACACAGTATGGCGACGAGGTGAAGTTCGGGGGTGGCAAGGTGATTCGCGATGGTATGGGGCAAAGTCAGGCGCCCCGTTCCCAGGCCGTGGATACCGTTATTACCAACGCGCTGATTCTCGACCACTGGGGGGTTGTAAAAGCGGATGTGGGCATCAAGGATGGCCGCATTGCCGGTATCGGTAAGGCCGGTAATCCGGATGTGCAGCCGGGGGTTAATATTGTTGTGGGACCAGGCACGGAAGCCATCGCCGGGGAAGGACAGATACTCACGGCTGGCGGCATTGATGCACACATCCATTTTATTTGTCCGCAGCAGATTGAAGAGGCGCTGATGTCCGGAGTCACCACCATGCTGGGCGGCGGCACCGGGCCTGCTACGGGTACCAATGCCACCACCTGCACGCCAGGCGCCTGGCATATCGGCAACATGCTCAAGTCGGCAGAAATGTTTCCCATGAACCTGGGGTTTCTGGGAAAAGGCAACGCCAGTCTCCCGTTGCCGCTGGAAGAGCAGATAGCCGCTGGTGCCATGGGGCTGAAGCTTCATGAGGACTGGGGCACAACACCGGCAGCCATAGACAACTGCTTGTCGGTAGCCGAAAAATACGATGTCCAGGTGGCAATACACACTGACACCCTGAATGAATCCGGTTTTGTGGAAGATACCCTGGCAGCCTTCAAGGGCCGCGCCATTCATACCTATCACACCGAAGGCGCCGGGGGTGGTCATGCCCCGGATATTATCAAGGCCTGTGGCGAGCCCAACGTGCTGCCGTCCTCCACCAATCCTACCCGCCCCTACACCGTGAACACCATTGATGAGCATCTCGATATGCTGATGGTATGTCACCACCTGGATGCCGGCATACCGGAAGACGTGGCATTTGCGGATTCCCGGATTCGCAAGGAAACCATCGCCGCGGAAGATATCTTCCATGACCTGGGTGCCTTTTCCATGATTGCGTCCGATTCCCAGGCCATGGGTCGGGTGGGTGAAGTGATCTGCCGCACCTGGCAAACCGCCAGCAAAATGAAACAGCAGCGCGGCGCCCTGGAAAGCGATACGGATCTGAACGATAACTTCCGGGCCAGACGCTATATCGCCAAATACACCATCAACCCGGCCATTACCCACGGTATTTCTCACGAAGTGGGTTCCGTGGAGGTGGGCAAGCTGGCAGACCTTGTGCTGTGGAAGCCGGCATTTTTTGGAGCCAAGCCATCGCTGATTATCAAGGGGGGCGCCATCGCCGCTGCGCCCATGGGCGATCCCAATGCGTCTATTCCCACGCCACAGCCGGTTCATTACCGCCCCATGTTCGGTGCCTTCGGTGATACCTGTGTACAGACCAGCCTGAGCTTTGTGTCACAAGCAGCGCTGGATGCCGGCATAAAAGAATCCCTGGGGTTGCGGCGGCCACTGTGCGCGGTGAGGAATACCCGCAACATCACCAAAAAAGACCTTTTACTGAACGATGCGATGCCAAAAATTGAAGTGGACCCGCAAACCTATGAAGTCCGTGCAGACGGGCAGCTGTTAACCTGTGAACCGGCCACGGAAGTGCCATTGGCCCAGCGTTACTTTTTATTTTAACGCGAGAAGAGAGTAGTAATGATTACCTTCACCATGATTGCGGCGCCGGAAGAAAAACTCAAGGCTGACCTGGAAATACGCCTGCCCTATGAGCTACGTAAAAAAAGTCGCTTCAAGGCGGTTGCCACCTGCGGCAGGGAGGTGGGCATGATACTGCCCCGTGGCCACATTCTGAGAAACGGCACCTTTCTGAAAAATGAACAGGGCAACGTTGCTGTAGTACTGGCGGACAGCGAACAGGTCAGTACTGCCAGCGCCTCTGATCCGGTTCAGCTGGCAAAGGCAGCCTATCACCTGGGAAATCGTCATGTTCCTCTGCAGGTTGGGGAGGGATGGGTGCGTTACCAGCACGATCATGTGCTGGATGACATGGTGAAAGGCCTGGGGTTATCAGTGATTGCTGAACAACAGGCCTTTGAGCCGGAAGACGGAGCTTATTCCCATGGCGGTCACCACCATCACCACTGAGACATTAACGTCATCGCTGACTGATTTCGGATTGCTGCAGCTTCTGCAGCTCACCAGCCCGTCTTTGCCCATTGGCGGATTTTCATGGTCGCAGGGCCTGGAATATGCCATTGATGCCGGCTGGCTGAAAAATGAAGCCGACACCCAGGCGTGGTTGCGGGGACTTGTCCTGAACAGTCTGGCGAATCTTGATGTGCCGGTTTTATGCCGGTTGCACGCGGCCGCTGCAACGTCCTGCGGCGACTCTCTGAAGCAGTGGAACGCTGTAATCCTTGCGTCGCGGGAAACCAGCGAGCTGTATCTGGAAGACACCCAGATGGGCGCCGCCCTGCGCCGGCTGTTGCTGGATCTGGGCTTTTTTACTGAGGCGGATTTTCCGGA
>JAWVYU010000301.1:0-6574 GCA_033722575.1 Ketobacteraceae bacterium
AGGGGCCGGTGGAACGCCAGATAGTGCGTATTGTCACCCCCGGCACCGTCAGCGATGAGGCCTTGCTGGATGAGCGCCGGGAAAACCTGCTGTGTGCTTTGGTAGCGGCAGACGATATTTATGGTATTGCCTCGCTGGACATCAGCAGTGGCCGCTTTCATGTCAGCGAAGTCAACAGCCCCCAGGCCCTTGATGCCGAACTGGCCAGAATCAATCCGGCGGAGCTGCTGATTCCCGAAGACAGCCCGCTGTATACCCGCCTGCAGGGACAAAAAGGCCTGCGCAGCCGGCCGCCCTGGGATTTCGACAGTGAATCCGCCCGGCGCGCCCTGACCCAGCAATTCCAGACCAAGGACCTTTCCGGTTTCGGCTGTGAACACATGGCGCTGGCCATTTCCGCTGCCGGCTGCCTGCTGCAGTATGCCAAGGAAACCCAGCGCGCCGCCCTGCCTCATATTCAGGCGCTCCAGGTGGACGCATTGGAAGATTGCGTTGTGCTGGATGCCGCAACCCGCAAAAATCTGGAGCTGACGGAAAACCTGCAAGGGGACGTGGAACATACCCTGGCCTGGGTGATGGACAAGGCGAAAACCGCCATGGGCAGCCGGCTGCTGCGCCGCTGGCTTAACCGCCCACTGCGTAACCATAAAGTGCTCCTGGCACGACAGTCAGCCATCAGTGCCCTGCTGCAGGATTATCAATATGAACCCGTGCAGAATGTACTGAAACAGATCGGGGATATTGAGCGGATCCTCGCCCGGGTAGCGCTGAAATCGGCTCGCCCGCGGGACCTGAGCCGCCTGCGAGATGCCCTGAACCTGCTGCCGGAACTGCAGCAGACACTGAATCAGATCGACAATGACATTATCCGGGATTACGGCCGGGACATCGGCGAATTCCCGGAACTGGCGGATTTGCTGAGCCGGGCCATTATAGAGTCCCCTCCCGTGGTTATCCGCGATGGCGGCGTGATTGCCGCCGGTTACGACAGTGAACTGGACGAGCTCCGGGGCATCAGCGAAAACGCCGGCGACTACCTGGTGCAGCTGGAGGCGCGGGAGCGGGAGCGCACCGGTATTACCACGCTGAAGGTGGGCTACAATCGCGTTCACGGTTACTACATCGAAATAAGCCGCGCCCAGTCGGGTCAGGCACCGGATGAGTACATCCGGCGGCAGACCCTGAAAAACGCCGAGCGTTTTATCACGCCGGAGCTGAAAACCTTTGAAGACAAGGCCCTGAGTGCCAAAAGCCGCGCTCTGAGCCGTGAAAAAGGGCTTTACGAGGAACTGCTGGAAACCCTGCTCTCCCACCTGGCCCCGTTACAGCGGAGTTTTGCCAAAGTCGCCGAACTGGATGTGGTAGCCAATCTGGCAGAGCGGGCCGATACCCTGGCCTTCGCCTGTCCGGAGCTGGCCAGTGAAGCCCGCATCCACATTACCAATGGCCGCCACCCGGTGGTTGAGCAGGTTCTGGAGGAAGCCTTTGTCCCCAATGATCTGATGCTGGACAGTAGCCGTCGCATGCTGGTGATTACCGGGCCCAATATGGGGGGTAAATCCACCTTCATGCGTCAGACCGCGCTGATTGCGGTGCTGGCCCATATCGGCAGCTTCGTGCCCGCGGAACGGGCCGTAATAGGCAATCTGGACAGAATATTCACGCGTATCGGCTCATCGGACGATCTGGCCGGTGGCCGCTCCACCTTCATGGTGGAAATGACGGAAACCGCCAATATTCTCAACAATGCCACGCCCCGCAGCCTGGTGCTGATGGATGAAATCGGCCGGGGTACCAGCACCTATGACGGGCTTTCCCTGGCCTGGGCCTGTGCCAGCCACCTGGCCATGCAGCTGCATTCACTGACCCTGTTCGCCACTCACTATTTCGAACTTACCCAGCTTCCCGATCAGCTGCGAGGGGTGGCAAACGTGCACCTCACTGCCCACGAGGAGGATGACACCATCCTGTTCCTGCACAAGGTCCGGGAAGGCCCCGCCAATCAGAGTTACGGACTGCAGGTGGCCAAGCTGGCTGGGGTGCCGGGGTCGGTGGTAAGTCACGCCCGGAAAAAGCTCAAGCAACTGGAAAAACAGGATCTTGGCGGGCATTCGCTGGCGGCCGCCAACGCGCCGCTCCAGGCAGACCTGTTTTCCGAGGCACAGCCTCCCCATCCGGTGGTGGAAATGATTGCGAAACTCGATCCGGACTGCATCAATCCGCGCCAGGCGCTGGACTTGCTGTACCGCATGAAGGAAATGACCAGCAAGTCATGACCACTGTTCATTTCGGTTATCATAACGTACACTAGCGCATCCTTTTTTTGCTAAAACATTCTGTTGAGAAGTTTTCCTTCCGGGGCGAAAGCAGCTAAAATCCCCGCATTATTTGATACGGGTAGACACTTCTTGCGAAGGCACCCGTAAAGCTTGTATCAGAGAGGGCACCTATCGATGACATTTGTGGTAACGGACAACTGTATTAAATGTAAATACACCGATTGCGTAGAAGTTTGCCCCGTAGACTGTTTCTACGAAGGGCCAAACTTTCTGGTCATTCACCCTGATGAGTGCATCGACTGCGCACTGTGTGAACCGGAATGCCCTGCCAATGCCATTTACTCTGAAGATGAAGTACCGGCAGACCAGGAGCAGTTCGTGGAATTGAATGCGGAATTGTCTGAAACCTGGCCGAATATTACCGAGAAGAAAGACCCGCTGCCCGACGCAGAAGAGTGGGACGGTGTGGAAGGAAAAATCCAGTATCTGGAGAAATAAGCGCTCCAGTCACTTGGAACTCGCTGAGATCTGACGGCTGCCTGTAAAGGTGGCCGTTTTCTTTGGGCAAACGAAAAGGGCGACCTAAGCCGCCCCACCTCGCATGTCGGGTTCACCCTAACCCTTGTTTCGCTTTCCTGCTTTCATCCATGACGCCGACCTGTATCCCTGTCAGCTGTCCTTGAAGCGCTTCCTGCGCCGTCGAGAGTTAATTTACCAAATCACGGATTCTGGAAAAGTACCTGCCGTGAGTCCTACAGCCCAATGCCATGGGAGGTGGAATTTATTTTCTTTTTTCTTCAATAACTTAGATTAAATCGCACAAAAAACCTGCCATAATCCCCGGATAAAAGCACTGTATTTCCTACGCGCTTGTAGGATATATCCCGCAAGCAGTCCGGGCATAGTCGCACGCACCAATGCTGAGGCTGAATTTTTCCAGTGAT
The DNA here is from genome assembly GCA_033722575.1 of Ketobacteraceae bacterium. Classification (GTDB taxonomy): domain Bacteria; phylum Pseudomonadota; class Gammaproteobacteria; order Pseudomonadales; family Ketobacteraceae. The sequence goes on from JAWVYU010000301.1 coordinate 3,224, forward strand.
TTGAGTGACTTATAAAAGAAACTTGCCCATCAAGCCGGATATGACGGCAATTGTTTGACGGTCAATAATGAGAAAAAAGAGAGATTGGGGGAGAAAAAAAGAGCTGGGGTTGGCCAGAAAAAGCAGGTGCCAGAAAAGACGAAGGGCGGTTGTTACCGCCCACTCCGCTGTTTTCATCCGTGAAAAGCTATCCCTTCTTCACATCCATCGTGAAATCATCATTCCTTTGTGCTGTCCCTGCTCAGCTAATCCTTGCTGAATGACAAATCCATTTCCTTTCAGGTCCATCTGGTGCCGGAATCCTTCCGACTATGCGGCCCATCCCTGCGTGGGCTTCCCGCCTGGCGTGCACCTTTTAAATCCATTTTTCCCTGGTGCTGTCGATCCCTTCCTTTAAAGCAAGTCCGTGTCTGCTTCCTGTCAACGCCACCGCATCCGTGCGACTGGGTGTACTTTAACAAAATACTGACGGTGCTCAATATGGTTATTAAAAGCCATTGCCATATACCACAGGATGCCCTAAAGAATTAATCCATTAGAATCAGTTGGTTATAAAAATCATGGCCAGATTCTGTTGAATAAATGAGACTTATCCCTACAGCAATGTAAGATATATCGCACAAGGCAATAGGCGTTTTTCCTACACGCCGCCTTCAGCATGACACAAAAAAGGCCGCTTGCGCGGCCTTTTTCTCTTAACTACCGGAATCCAGTAAAGCTATTCACCAAAAATCGACTCGCCGGTGAGCCCCTGTTTTTCCAGAACGTCACGAAGGCGTTTCAGGGCTTCCACCTGGATCTGGCGTACGCGCTCACGGGTCAGCCCGATTTCACGCCCCACCTCTTCCAGAGTGCTCATTTCATAGCCACGCAAACCGAAGCGGCGGGCAATCACTTCCCGCTGCTTGTGGGGCAGCTGGTCCAGCCAGTAATCAATACTGGCCTTGAGATCGCTGTCCTGCAGCACTTCTGCGGGGTCATTACTTTTGGTATCGGCAATGGTGTCCAGCAGGGACTTGTCAGAATCGTGGCCCATGGGTGTATCGACGGATGATACCCGTTCATTCAGGCCCAGCATGCGCTTGACGTCGTCCAGTGGCTTGTCCAGCAGCTCAGCAATTTCTTCCGGGGTGGGTTCATGATCCAGCTTCTGAGTCAGCTCACGAGCCGCCCGCAGGTACACATTCAGTTCTTTGACCACGTGGATGGGCAGACGGATAGTGCGCGTCTGATTCATGATGGCCCGTTCGATGGTCTGGCGAATCCACCAGGTAGCATAGGTAGAGAAACGGAAACCGCGCTCCGGATCGAATTTCTCCACCGCCCGTATCAGACCCAGGTTACCTTCCTCGATCAGGTCCAGCAGCGACAGCCCGCGATTGACGTAACGGCGGGCGATCTTGACCACCAGACGCAGGTTACTTTCAATCATGCGCTTACGCGCATCTTCGTCACCCCGCAGGGCACGACGGGCAAAATAGACTTCTTCTTCGGGTGTTAACAGTGGTGAGAAACCTATCTCGTTCAGATACAGCTGGGTAGCATCCAGGTTCTTGTGGAAACCGGAATCCGCTCTGCGGCGATCAGCACCACTTTCATTGAGAAACTCTTCGTAATCTTCTTCAATTTGTTTGTGACGCTCACGAAGTTCCTGGGCACGTTCCTCAAAGCCCTCTTCGATCGATGCGTCTTCGAAGTTTTCCAGATCGCTAGCGTCTGCTAGGTTCTCCCGCTCTGCTTGAATCATCAGTTTCTTTCCCGCGCTATTGTGTTTTATATCCGCCGGCTCAAAGTGAGTGTGGCGGCCCCGTTTATTGGTTGAATGTCATATGCCTCACAACATCCATTTATCGTTTGGGCAAGTACCTCATGGGGTCTACCGGTTTCCCGTTTTCACGAATTTCAAAATACAGCTGATTTCTCGTGGCACCAGTAGAACCTATTTCGGCGATCTTTTGTCGGGCTTTAACTTGTTGTCCTTCTTTTACCAAAAGCCGGCTGTTGTGTGCGTAGGCGCTCAGGAATGTCTCACTGTGTCTGATAATGATCAGATTACCGTACCCGACAAAGCCGGGACCACTGTAGACAACATCTCCGCTGGCGGCTGCGAACACCGGATCACCGCGTTCTCCAGCCAGTGTTATGCCTTTGTTAACTTTCCCCCGCGATGAAAAGCTTTTCAGGACAGAGCCGCTGGCTGGCCAACCGAAGCTTATGTTTACCCTTTTATCTCTTTGATTTGCAACTTTTTCTTGGATCGGTTTTGCATCATCTGCGGGTTTCTTATAACGATGTGTTTTCGGCGAATCTGGTACGGTTGTTTCCTTTTTGTTCTGTTTTGTAACATTTGTAGCGTAATGTTGAAGGCGGATTTTCTGACCCGGATAGATCCGATAGGGCTTTTTTATGCCGTTTATTCGGGCCAGTTCTTTGAAATCACGGTGATATCGCCAGGCGATAGAAAACAGGGTTTCGCCTTTACGGACTGTGTGAACCCCTTGTGTGACGGGGCCTGCAGAGCGATAGCGATCTTCGAGAGGCACATAGGGTTTATTGGTGCACCCGCAAAACAGAAGAATCAGGAGTATTGTGAGCGCGGATTGCTTCAAGCCACTCCTCCCCCGGGTCAAGGCAAATATTTGTCAGACAAAAAGAATTTAATCCTCAGCATGTATACCTAAATCGCTTAGATCAAAAAGAAATAAAAACAGCGTTTGTATAAAATATTTAATCTAATCATTTTGCGGACGACACCGCAAAAAACTGATCATATTTTGATCAATCCTTGATTTTCTTTCCCCTCAGAGCTACCCACTCAAGCCCCAGTACCAACAGGATAGCCAATAGCATCAATCCGGTTGCGGCCATCACCTGCGGCTCCTGCCCGGTCAGATCAGCGAATGCCGCTGGTGACAGGTTTTCCTGCAGCAGTGGCACCTGCTCCCCTTTGCTGTTCACCCGATAGCTCAGAGTCTGCTTCCAGGGCCATACCTTGTTCAGGGACCCCAGCATACGACCCGTGAGCACCGCCATGGTCATTTCGTGATAATGCTTGAGCAACCAGTTAAGCACGCGACTGAAGCTGAGGAGCCCGATCACGCAGCCAGCTCCGAAAATCCCCATGGTGACAAAATCCAGGGATTTGATCGCACCCAGAACCTGACTGTACATGCCCAGCATCAACAAAATAAAGCTGCCGGACACTCCCGGCAGAATCATGGCACAAATGGCCAGCGCGCCACTGAAAAAAATGATCAGCGGAGTCGCGGCCACTTCGGTGGGGCTGAGGCCTGAGAGCTGCCAGGCGGCGGCTGCACCGATCAGCAGGCCGGCAGCTTTGGAAAGATTCCA